>NZ_JAICYI010000019.1 GCF_025934275.1 Phenylobacterium sp. | reverse complement strand
TGGCCTGCCCGCCGAGCTTGCCCTCGGTGCCCACCTCGCGGGCCACGCGGGTCACCTCGGAGGCGAAGGAGCTGAGCTGATCCACCATGGTGTTGATGGTGTTCTTCAGCTCCAGGATCTCGCCCTTCACGTCGACGGTGATCTTCTTGGAGAGGTCGCCGTTGGCGACCGCCGTCGTCACCTCGGCGATGTTGCGCACCTGGCCGGTCAGGTTGGCGGCCATGAAGTTCACGTTGTCGGTGAGGTCCTTCCAGGTGCCGGCGACGCCCTTCACCTGCGCCTGGCCGCCCAGCTTGCCCTCGGTGCCGACTTCGCGCGCCACCCGGGTCACTTCCGAGGCGAAGGAGCCGAGCTGGCCCACCATCGTGTTCACGACCTTCCCGTGGCGGAGGAACTCGCCGCGCAGCGGCCGCTCCTCGTTCTCCAGATCCATGGTCTGCGAGAGGTCGCCCTTGGCCACCGCGCCGATGACCCGAGCCATTTCCGCTGTCGGGTGCACCATGTCGGCGATCAGCGTGTTCACCGCATCGACGCTCGCGGCCCACGAGCCCTGCGCCGCCGGCAGGCGCGCCCGGTGGTTGATCTTGCCTTGCCGGCCCACCGTATCGCCGAGCCGCTCGAACTCGCGGGTCATGCGGTCGTTCATCTCGACCACGTCGTTGAACGCCTCGGCGATCTCGCCGTCGACGCCGGTCAGCCCCTTCGGCAGCCGCACCGAGAAATCGCCGCGCCGGAAGGCGCGCAACGCCGCCAGCAGCTCATTGGGTCCGACGCCGGAGTTGACGGACATCCGGGCGGGCGCGCGGCGCTTGGCGGAAGCTTGGGCGGATTTGGCGGCTGCAGGCATGGTTCCCCCGAGGAACAGAGCATCGCGGGGAGATGCATTCCGCTCGGCGTCCTGAACACATCGAGTGCCTCAGGCCGAACGAAAGGCGCACCCCCGCCTACGGATCGAACGACCGATGGGCTCCAGCGGTTCCCGTCGGACACAGGTTTCTTGTATTGCCTTCGGCGACGCCCGCGCGCGGGCTCCGCTCGGAGCGCCGGCGGGTTCTCCCAGAAGCGATGCAAAAACGCAAATTGAAACAAAGGCTAAGCTTGAATTCGCCGAGCGGCGGCGACGGCGCGGCAAGCGCGGCCCGCGTCGAGAGGAACCGCGACCGCAGGCCGCCGTTTCGGCTGGGGGCCGCCTGGAGAGTCCGCACCCGATGTCCCAAGCACATGCTGTCGGCCTTTGGCGAGCCGGAGATCAAGAGCTTCGTGCAGGCCTCGATCGACGAGAACCTGAAGCTCGAGAGCTCGCTGCGCATGCTGAAGACCGGGCGGACGGTGGTGGTGCTGCATTGCGCGCCGGTCGAGCACACGGTCGCCGGCGAGCCGCCGGAGATCTTCCCGGTCCTCGGCTCCGTGAATCGCGACCTGGGCGTCGAGTTCGCCCTGATTGAGGTCTGACCGCTACATCTCCGCCGTGATCTCGCAAACCACGCCGTCGCGCGCATAGGTGAGCGCCGCGCCGCCGCCGAGTTCGCGCGCCAGGCCCTGTTCGAGCAGGCGGGTTCCGAACCCGCGGCGCTTGGGCGGGGCGACCGGCGGCCCGTCGCGCTCGCGCCAGCGCAGCACGAGGCTTGCGCCGTCCAGCGCCCAGGTCACCTCGACCCGCCCGCCGGGCGCGCTGAGCGCACCGTATTTGGCCGCGTTGGTGGCGAGTTCGTGCAGCGCCATGGAGAGCACGAGCGCGTGCCGCGGCGAAACCTGCAGGGCGGGGCCGGACAGCTCGAACCGCCCGCCGGCGAAGGGCGCGGTGGCGCGGGCGGCCACCTCGCCCAGATCTGCGCCCGACCAGTTCTGCCGGGTCAGCAGATCGTGCGCCCGCGCGAGCGACTGGATGCGGCCCTCGATCGCTCGGCGCGCCGCGTCCAGGTCCGTGGCGCCGCGCAGCGTCTGGCTGGTGATCGACTGCACCGTGGCCAGGGTGTTCTTCACCCGGTGGTTCAGCTCGTTGACCAGCAGCCGCTCCAGGTCCTGCGCGCCTTTGCGTTCGGTGAGGTCGCGGCTCGCGCCGGCGATGGCGATCGGGCGACGGTGCGGCCCCTCGCCCTCGAACTCCACCAGGCCCCAGGCGGAGAGCCAGCGCCAGCTCCCGTCAGCCTGCTTCACCCGATACTCGACCTCGTAGCGGCCGTCGCCGTCAGGCTTGAGCGCCTTGGCGACCTGCGACCACATCACCTCCATGTCGTCCGGGTGGAACTTCTCCTTCACGCCTGCCTCGTCGTGCAGGAAACGAGCTTCCTTCAGGCCATAGAGCCGCTGGGCGTTCTCGTCGTAGATGCAGATGTTGTCGGCCAGGGTGTAGCGCCAGGTGCCCATCTTGGAAGCGACCATCGCCAAGTCGAAGGTGCGCTGCTGGCGGGCCAGCATCTCGCGGGTCTCGTGCACGCGAGTCACGTCCTGGAAGAAGTTCACCGCGCCAACGATCTCGCCGCTGTCGCCGAGCAGCGGTTCGATCCAGGCCCGCGAGACCCAACGCCGCCCGTCCGGGTTCTCGACCCAGGCCTCCAACCCCTGGAAGCTCTCGCCGGTCCTCAGCGAGCGGGCGATCGGCATGGTCTCGCGCTCGATTGATTCGCCGGAGAGCTTCTCGATGCGATGGGCGCCGCAGTAGCGCTGCGTCGGATCGAACAGCCGCGGGGCGCGGCCCCACAGCTCGGCCGCCTTGCGGTTCGCGCGGATGATCAGTCCCGCGGCGTCGCAGACGCAGACGCCCATCGGCAGGGCGTCGAGCAGGGCCTGGTCGAGATCGAGCAGCGACCGGAGCAGAGGCGGCTGCGGCGCCTCGTGCAGAACAAGGACTTCGGACACGGCCTCCCCCAAGATCGAATGACCCCGATCGGTTCGAACGCCGGCATCCGGCGAAGGTTCCGACCGCTTCAATCTTGGCGTCGCCATACCCACTTACAGTGTAAAGCGTGGCTTGGACGGAGGCGGTGATGGCTGAGGCGTTTGGTGTTTGCCTGATCGTGGGTGTCGGCGACGGCCTGGGCTCGGCCCTGGCGCGCGCCTTCTCGGCTGAGGGCTATGTGGTCTGCATGACCCGCCGGGCGCGCCACCTGGAAGAGCTGGAGGCGTTCGCCGAGAGCCTGCGCGCCGCCGGCGGGCGGGCCCATGCCTTCGGCGTCGACGCCCGTTCGGAGGAGGAGACGGTCGAGCTGTTCGGCCGCATCGAGCGCGAGGTCGGCCCCCTCGACGTGGTGATCTACAACATCGGGGCGAACGTCCGCTTTGGCATCCGCGAGACCACGGCGCGGGTCTTCACCAAGGTCTGGGAGATGGCCTGCTTCGGGGGCTTCCTGGCCGGCCGCGAGGCGGCCAGGGCCATGGTTCCCCGCGGCCGTGGGACGATCCTGTTCACCGGCGCGACCGCCAGCGTCCGCGGCCGGGAGGGCTTCGCCGCCTTCGCCGCCGCCAAGCACGGGCTTCGAGCGGTCGCGCAGAGCATGGCGCGCGAGCTCGGCCCGCAGGGGATCCACGTCGCCCACGTGGTGATCGATGGCGCCATCGAGGGCGTCTTCATCCGCTCGAACCGCGACGACGTCGATGCGCTCTTGCAAGAGGATGCGATCCTGAAGCCCGACGACATCGCCAAGGCCTACGTCGCACTTGCCCGTCAGCCGCGCTCGGCCTGGACCCACGAGCTCGATCTTCGGCCCTGGCGCGAGAGTTGGTGAGTCGCCCATGGCCAAGCCCGCCACCATCGAGTTCATTTTCGACTTCGGCAGCCCTAACGCCTACCTGGCCTGGAAGGTGCTGCCGGGCATCGCGGCGCGCACGGGCGCGGCGATCGATCTGGTCCCCTGCCTGCTGGGCGGCATCTTCAAAGCGACGGGGAACCGGTCGCCCGGCGAGGCGTACGCGGGGATCAAGGGAAAGCTCGCCTACGAGGCGCTGGAGACCCGCCGCTTCGCGGCCAAGCACGGCCTCGACCGCTTCCGGTCCAATCCGCACTTCCCGGTCAACACCCTGCTCATCATGCGCGGCCTGATCGCCGCGCGCGGCATGGGCGTGGGCGAGCGCTATCTCGCGGCCGTCGAGGCGGCCATGTGGGAGGACGGCCAGAAGATGGACGATCCCGAGGTGGTGGCCGGCGTTCTCTCGTCCGCCGGCCTCGACGCGCCGGCCATCCTCGCCGCCACCCAGGACCCCGACGTCAAGGCCGAGCTGATCGCCAACACCGAGGCCGCGGTGGCCCGCGGCGTCTTCGGCATCCCGACCTTCTTCGTCGGCGGGGAGATGTTTTTCGGCAAGGACCGGCTCGATCAGGTGGAGGCGGAGGCCCGGGCGATCGCGGACTGAAGTCTGCGCCACATATGGCCAGCAGGCGCCGCCGCCTTCTTCCATGTCGCCTATCCGGCCTTCCAGGCAGGGCCTCTGGAGGCTGGCGGGCGATCAGGCCCAGGTGGCGCGTTACGCCTCGCGGGTGCGTTAGCGCGGCAGCTTGGTCGAGCCCATCAGGTACTCGTCCACCGCACGGGCGCACTGGCGGCCTTCGCGGATCGCCCAGACCACCAGCGACTGGCCGCGGCGCATGTCGCCGCAGGCGAAGATATTGGGCGCGCTCGTGCGGTAGTCGGCCACATTGGCGGCGACATTGCCGCGCGGATCGAGCGCCGCCTCCGACTGTTCGACGAGACCGGTCTTGCGCGGCCCGAGGAAGCCCATGGCGAGCAGCACGAGGTCGGCCTTCAGCTCGAACTCCGAGCCTTGGACCTCGCGCGTCTGCATGCGGCCGTCCGGGCCCGGAACCCATTCGAGGCGCACGCACTCCAGCGCCGTGACGCGGCCGTCCTTGCCGATCGCGCGCCGGGTGGCGACGGCGAAGTCGCGCTCGCAGCCTTCCTCCTGGCTGGACGAGGTGCGCAGCTTCAGCGGCCAGTCCGGCCAGGTGAGCGCCTTGTTCTCGTGCTCGGGCGGCTGCGGCATGATCTCCAGCTGCACGACCGAGGCGGCGCCCTGGCGGTTGGACGTGCCGATGCAGTCCGAGCCCGTGTCGCCGCCGCCGATCACCACGACATGCTTGTCTTTCGCGGAGATCGTGCCGCCCGACGCAGCGACATCCTCGGGATCGCCGGCGTTGCGCTTGTTCTGCTGGGCCAGAAAGTCCATGGCGAAATGGATGCCCGCGAGCTCCCGGCCCGGCGCCTCCAGGTCGCGCGGGGCTTCCGCGCCGCCCGCCATCACCAGCACGTCGTAGTCATCCAGCAGCCGCTGGACGGTGACGTTCGCACCCACTTCGAAGTTGGCCCGGAAGATCACCCCCTCGGCCTCCATCTGGCGGATGCGCCGATCGATCAGGTGCTTCTCCATCTTGAAGTCGGGGATGCCATAGCGAAGCAGACCGCCGATGCGATCGGACTTTTCGAACACGGTCGGCGCATGGCCGGCGCGCGCCAGCTGCTGGGCGCAGGCGAGGCCGGCCGGCCCGGAGCCCACCACCGCCACGCGCTTGCCGGTGCCGCGCGGCGAGGGCTGGGGCGTGATCCAGCCTTCCTCCCATCCGCGGTCCACGATCTGGCACTCGATCGTCTTGATGGTGACCGGGTTGTCGTCGATGTTGAGGGTGCAGGAGGCCTCGCAGGGCGCCGGGCAGATGCGGCCGGTGAACTCCGGAAAGTTGTTGGTGGACTGCAGGTTCTCGAGCGCCGCCTGCCATTGGTCGCGGTAGATCAGCTCGTTGAAATCCGGGATCTGATTGTTGACCGGGCAGCCCTGGTGACAGAACGGGACGCCGCAGCTCATGCAGCGTGCCGCCTGCTGGCGCAGCTCAGGCGCGGACAGCGGGTGAACGAATTCCTTCCAGGTCTTCAGGCGCGCGGACGGCTTGTCATAACCGCGATCGCGCCGCTCGATCTCCAAGAAGCCGGTGGGCTTGCCCATCGGGTCAGGTCTCCAGACAGATAACGGATTACTCGGCGGCGACGGCCTGGGCCGTATCGCGCTCGGCTGCGAACTCGAGCAGCGCTCGGCGATAGTCGTGGGGCGTCACCTTGACGAACGAACCCAGCGCCTGATCCCAGTTCTCCAGGATCTCGGCGGCGCGCGCGCTGCCGGTGTGCAGATGGTGCCGTTCGACAAGGATGCGCAGACGCTCCGCATCGAACCGCAGCATGTCGCCCATGCCGCTGTTCTCGACAGACGGCGAGCGACGGCTGGGCCGGAACGGCTCGTCCGCGCTGTTGTACGGACCGGACTGAGCCGGCTGCACGGACTCCAACGACACCATCGCGGTGTTGCAAAGCTCGCGGAACCGGTTCCGCGGGTCGTAGACGTAGGCCACCCCGCCGGACATGCCGGCCGCGAAGTTGCGCCCGGTGTCGCCCAGCACCACCACCACGCCGCCAGTCATGTACTCGCAGCCGTGGTCGCCAACGCCCTCGACGACGGCCACCGCGCCGGAGTTGCGCACGGCGAACCGCTCACCCGCGACGCCTTCGAAGTAGGCTTCGCCGGCGATCGCGCCATAGAGCACGGTATTGCCGACCACGATGTTCCGGGTCGGGTCGCGCCGCGCCTCGGGAGGCTGGCGCACCACGATGCGGCCGCCGGAAAGCCCCTTGCCGACGTAGTCGTTGGCGTCGCCGATCAGCTCCAGCGAGACCCCGCGCGCCACGAAGGCGCCGAAGCTCTGGCCGGCCGTGCCGCGGAAGCTGAAGGCGATCGCGCCCTCCGGCAGGCCGGCGTGGCCATAGGCCCTCGCGACCTCGCCCGACAGCATGGCTCCGATGGTGCGGTTGATGTTGCGCACGGCGAACTCGCCACGGACGGGCTTCTTGTCCTTGAGGGCCGGCTGGGCGGCGGCGATCAGGGCGTGGTCCAGCGCCCGGTCGAGCCCATGGTCCTGCCGATCCATGTTCCAGAGGCCCCTCGGGGCCCCAGCCGGCGCCGCGTAGAGCAGCCTGGAAAGATCGACGCCGTGCGCCTTCCAGTGGTCGACAGCCGGACGCACATCGAGCCGGTCGACGCGACCGATCATCTCATTGAGCGTGCGGAAGCCCATCGCGGCCATGATTTCCCGCAGCTCTTCGGCCACGAAGAAGAAGTAGTTGATGACGTGCTCGGGCTGACCGGTGAAGCGCGCGCGCAGCACCGGATCCTGCGTCGCCACGCCGACCGGGCAGGTGTTGAGGTGGCACTTGCGCATCATGATGCAGCCGGCCGCGATCAAGGGCGCGGTCGCGAAGCCGAACTCGTCGGCCCCAAGCAGCGCACCGATCGCCACGTCCCGGCCGGTCCGCAGGCCGCCGTCCACCTGCACGGCGATGCGCGTGCGGAGCCCGTTGAGCAGCAGGGTCTGCTGGGTCTCGGCGAGGCCGATCTCCCAGGGCGAGCCGGCGTGGGTGAGCGAGGTCAGCGGCGAGGCGCCGGTGCCGCCCTCGAAGCCGGAGATCGTCACATGGTCGGCGCGCGCCTTGGCGACGCCGGCGGCCACCGTGCCGACGCCCACCTCCGAGACGAGCTTCACCGAGATGCGGGCGCGGGGGTTGACGTTCTTCAGGTCGTGGATGAGCTGCGCCAGGTCCTCGATCGAGTAGATATCGTGGTGCGGCGGCGGCGAAATCAGGCCGACGCCCGGCGTGGAATGACGCACGCGGGCGATGTTCTTGTCGACCTTGTAGCCGGGCAGCTGACCGCCCTCGCCGGGCTTGGCGCCCTGAGCCATCTTGATCTGGATGTCGTCGGCGTTGACCACGTCCTCGGCCGTGACGCCGACGCGGCCGGAGGCGACCTGCTTGATCGCCGAGCGCATGGAATCGCCGTTGGCCAGCGGCTTGAACCGATCGCTTTCCTCGCCGCCTTCGCCGGTGTTCGAGCGGCCGCCGATGCGGTTCATGGCGATCGCCAACGTCGTGTGCGCCTCCCGGCTGATCGAGCCGAAGCTCATCGCGCCGGTGGAGAAGCGCTTCACGATCTCCGCGGCGGGCTCGACTTCGTCGAGCGGGACCGGCTGCTCGGCGGGCCGGAGCTGCATCAGGCCGCGAATGGTGAGGAGCCGCTCCGACTGCTCGTTGATCGAACGCGCGAATTGCCGGAATTCCTCCGGCAGATTGCCCCGCACCGCGTGCTGCAGACGCGAGACGCTTTCGGGCGTCCAGGCATGCGCCTCGCCGCGCAGGCGCCAACCGTACTGGCCGCCCACGTCGAGCATGGTCTTGTAGATCGGATTGTCGCCGTAGGCGTCGCGGTGGCGCCGCACGCATTCCTCGGCGATTTCGCCCAGGCCGACGCCCTCGATCGTGCTTGCCGTGCCGGTGAAGTACTTCTCGATCAGCTCCGAGGACAGCCCCACAGCATCGAAGATCTGGGCGCCGCAATAGGACTGGTAGGTGGAGATGCCCATCTTGGACATCACCTTGAGCACGCCCTTGCCGATCGCCTTGATGTAGTTCTTGCGGACCTCGTAGGCCGATTGCGAGAAGCCGTTCTGGACGCGGAGCTGCTCCAGCGTCCGGAAGGCGAGATAGGGGTTGACGGCTTCCGCCCCGTAGCCGGCCAGCACGCAGAAGTGGTGCACTTCGCGGGCCTCGCCGGTCTCGATCACCAGGCCGGTCTGCATCCGCAAGCCCTGGCGGATCAGGTGATGGTGCACCGCCGCTGTCGCGAGCGCGGCCGGGATCGGAATGCGCTCGGCCGAGGTCGCCCGATCCGACAGGATCAGGATGTTCATATCGGCGAGCACGGCGTCCGTGGCGTCGCGGCACAGGCTGTCGAGCGCCCGCTCCAGGCCCTCGGGCCCGTCCTCCGCCGGCCAGGTTGCATCCAGGGTGGCGGTCCGGAAGGCCCCGTCGAGGAGCTCGTTGATTGCGCGAATCTTCGCTAGGTCCGCGTCGGTGAGGATCGGCTGGGCGACCTCCAGGCGCTTGTGGCTGCCAGCGTTGCGCCCGAGCAGGTTCGGCCGCGGCCCGATCATCGAGACCAGGCTCATCACCAGCTCTTCGCGGATCGGGTCGATGGGTGGATTGGTGACCTGGGCGAAGTTCTGCTTGAAGTACTCGTAGAGCAGCTTGGGCCGGGCCGAGAGCACGGCGAGCGGCGTGTCCGTGCCCATCGAGCCCACAGGATCGTCGCCGGCCTGGGCCATGGGCTCCAGGAAGAAGGCAAGGTCCTCCTGAGTGTAGCCGAAGGCCTGCTGGCGATCGAGGAGCGCGTCGGGATCGTTCGGCGGCGGGCCCTCGGGCTCGGCCTTGAGCGACAGCTCCTCGAGCTTGAACTGGGTCTCCGCCAGCCACTCCTGATAGGGCTCGGCTTCGGCGAGCGTGCGCTTGATCTCCTCGTCCTCGACGATGCGGCCTTCCTCGAGGTCGATGAGCAGCATCTTGCCGGGCTGGAGACGCCACTTGCGGACGATCCGCTCTTCGGGGATGTCGAGCACGCCGACTTCGGAGGCCATGATCACATGGTCCTGGTCCGTGATGACGAAGCGCGCGGGCCTGAGGCCGTTGCGGTCGAGGGTCGCGCCGATCTGACGGCCATCGGTGAAGGCCACCGCCGCGGGCCCATCCCAAGGCTCCATCAAGGCGGCGTGATACTCGTAGAACGCTTTCCGCTCGGGGCCCATCAGCGGATTGCCGGTCCAGGCCTCCGGGATGAGCATCATCATCGCATGCGCCAGCGGATAGCCCCCGGCGAGCAGCAGCTCGAGGGCGTTGTCGAGGTCGGCGGTGTCCGATTGGCCGTGCGGGATCAGCGGCCACATTTTGTTCAAGTCGGCGCCCAGCAGCTCGCTCTCCATGGAGCGCCGGCGGGCGTTCATCCAGTTCACGTTGCCCCGCTTGGTGTTGATCTCGCCGTTGTGGGCGATGAACCGGTAGGGGTGGGCAAGCTTCCACGACGGGAAGGTGTTGGTCGAGAACCGCTGATGCACGAGCGCGAGAGCGGACTCGGCCTTCTCGTTGCGCAGGTCGCAGTAGAACGAGCCCACTTGATGGGCGAGCAGCAGGCCCTTGTAGACCACCGTTCGCGTCGACAGCGACGGCATGTAGAGCTGTGCGACGCCGGGCAGGTTGTGCTTGGCCGCGAGTTCCCGCAGCGGGTTCTGGGTTTGCTTGCGGACCGCGAGCAGCTTGCGCTCGTGGGCGTCCTGGTCACGGACGTTGGGGCCGCGGCCGATGAACGCCTGCCGGATCACCGGCATCTGGGCCAGCACCGCCTCGCCCAGTCCCGTGGTGTCGACCGGCACGTCGCGCCAGCCGATGAGGGGCTGCTTCTCGACGTTGAGGAAGTGCTCGAACTGGCTGACCGCCACCTGCCGCGCATCAGCGTCCTGCGGCAGGAAGCACATGGCGACCGCGTACTCCCCGAGCGGCGGGAGCGCGATATCGGCCTTGTCGGCCCAGTCGCGGAACAGCCTGTCGGGAATCTGGATCAGGCAGCCCGCGCCGTCGCCGACCAGCGGGTCGGCCCCGACCGCGCCGCGATGATCGAGATTGACGAGGATCTGCAGGCCGGCTTCGATCACCTCATGGGACTTGCGTCCCTTGATGTTGGCCACAAAGCCCACGCCGCACGAGTCATGCTCGTTCGCCGGATCGTACAGTCCTTGCCTGACGGGGAACCCCATCGCTTCCTCTTACCACTCCAGGCGCGCGAACAGACGGCCTCGGAAGCCCGAGCGGAGGCCGCAGCGCGCGAGCGGGCATTTACCCGGCAAGATCAGCCCTTGTCGATGGGCGGAATGCTGAACGCGAGGAAGATTTTTCTAACAGATATGAAGCTGCGGCAGAGACGAGGGCGCAAGGCGCTGATTTGACGCGGGCCCGCGGAGCGGCCGAACGACATCGTAGACCACTGTTCGGACCAGCCGGCGATTGACACCGGGCCAGGTCAGACCATCGTCGGCGGCGGGATGAGAACGGGAGGGCTCGACCATGACGGCCGCCACCTCGGCTGAGGAACGCTATCTGTCGATTGACGCGGTGCGCGGGTTCGCGGTGCTGGGCATCCTGCTGATGAACATCGTGGGGATGGGACTCCCGGCGTTCGCTTACATCGATCCCACCTATGCCGGCCTGTCCGGCCCGGCGGATATCTGGACGTGGGCGGTCAACAACGTCCTGACCGACGGCAAGATGCGGGCGCTGTTCACCATGCTGTTCGGCGCCTCGACCGTGCTGATCGCCGAGCGCGCCGAGGGCGCGCAGTTCGGTCCGATCCAGACCCACTACCGCCGCATGGCCTGGCTGTTCGTCTTCGGCATGCTGCACGCCTACTTTCTGTGGTGGGGCGACATCCTCACCTGTTACGCGATCGCCGGGCTGTTCATCTTCCCGTTCCGCAAGATCGACGTCCGGGTGCAGTTCGGGGTGGGTATCGTCATCCTGGCGGGTTATCTCGCCTACAATCTCTATGGTGCGGCGCAACTGGAGGCGCTGCACGCTGCGGCGACGGCGCCCGGGGCCACGGCGGCGGTGATCAAGACCTGGCAGGAGGCCTCGCTCACCGTCGCTCCGCCCAGGTCGCTCGGCCTGCAGCAGATAAGCCAGTTCGGCGGCGGCTTCCTGGACGCGCTGCGCGCCCGGACGCAGATGTCGCTGATCATGCAGCTCGGGCTGATGCCGACCGACGAGATCCCCGAGGCGATCGGCCAGATGTTCATCGGCATGGCGCTGTTCAGGACCGGGTTCTTCACGCTCCGGTGGTCGAACCGGGCCTATGGCATGATGATCGCCGTCGGCTACCTGCTGGCGGCCCCCGCGATGGCCTGGATGGCGTGGATGATCTGGAAGGCCGGGTTCGAGCCGCTCGCCCTGCATCGCTGGGAGGTCTGGCAGCAGATCGGGCGTCCGCTGATCGGCCTCGCCCACGCCAGCGTGCTTCTGCTGATCGTCCGCGCGGGCGCGGCCCAGGCCATGGTCAACCGTCTGGCAGCGGCTGGGCGCATGGCGTTCTCGAACTACCTGATGACCTCGATCATCACGACCGTGGTGTTCTGCGGCTTCGGCTTTGGCCTGTACGGGAAGCTGAGCCGGTTCGAGCTGCTGTATGTGGTCGCCGGTGTCTGGGGATTCATCGTGGTCTGGAGCCTGCCCTGGCTGGCCCGCTTCCACTATGGCCCGTTCGAGTGGGCCTGGCGTTCGCTGGTTCGCTGGCGGCCGCAGCCGTTCGTGAAGAGCGGCGCGGAGCCCGCAGCTGCCGCGGCCTGATGTGAGCGGCGCGGCCCCGGGCGACGACCTACGCGCCTCCGCCGCCGAGCGAATACGCCAGGGGCGGCTCACCGAGGCCGAGGCGATGCTGCGTGAGGCGCTTCGGCTCGATCCGGCCAATCCCCGCATCCAGGTTCTGCTCGGCGAGGCGCTGCTGGGCCAGGGTCGCTACGAGGACGCCTGGCCGCTCATGGAGGCGCGCCTGGACGCGCCGGAACTCGGCTCGCCGCGGCCACCGCTCGCTGAGCCGGAGTGGCGGGGCGAGCCGCTCGCCGGCAAGCGCCTGTTGATCATCGGGGAGCAGGGGGCGGGCGATCAGATCATGTACGCCCGGTTCGCGCCCATTGTCCAGGCGCAGGGCGCGGCGGTGACGCTGCTCTGCCTGCCAAGCCTGGCGCGGCTGTTCGCCCGCTCGCTCGGCGTCGACGTCGCGGCCATGGCCGGGCGGGTGGAGCTGCCGGATCCGGACTGCTGGACGCTCACCTCCTCATTGCCGGCGCGCCTCGGCGTGGGCCTCGCGGGCCTGCCGTACGCCGCCTACCTGAATGCCTCGGCCCGCCCGCTTGGACGGAAAATCGGCGTCGTGACCCACGGCAACCCGCGGCACTGGAACGACGCCCGCCGTTCGCTGCCACCTGCGCAGACAGCGCGGTTGCTGGCTCGCCGCGATGTCCTGGATCTCTCGCCCGAAGCGACCGGCGCCAGGGACTTCCTGGACACCGCCGAGATCGTCGCCGGGTTGGACCTGGTGATCTCAGTCGACACAGCAGTGGCGCACCTGGCCGGAGCGATGGGAAAGCCGGTCTGGATTCTGCTGCCGGGCTACGGTGTCGACTGGCGCTGGCTCCAAGGGCGTCGCGACACGCCCTGGTATCCGAGCGCTCGGTTGTGGCGGCAGACTGAGGGCGACTGGAACGCCGTCCTGGAGAGGATCGAGGCCGAACTCGCCTGAGCCGCGCCTTGCGATGGTACCGCCTCCCCGGATCGAACGGGGGACCTCCAGAGCCACAATCTGGCGCTCTAACCAACTGAGCTAAGGCGGCGCACTCGCGAGCGCCCGGTTCTAGTCGCGGGCCGCCGTGCGATCAAGCGCGCCGCCGCGACCCCTGCAGGCACAAAAAAAGCCCCGGAGGCGAACCTCCGGGGCGCACTTTGATCCGTCGACAGGCGTCAGCCCTTCGGAAGACGGAAGATGATCGGGATGGTGATCGAGCCGCCCGAGACGGGCTGACCATCCCTGGTCATCGGCCTCATTTTGAACAGCCGGCTCATCCGCATGGCGGCGTCGCCGAAGCCCGCATCGGAGGGTTCCTCGTTGCTGACGGAGCAGCCGGTGAGCGTGCCTTGCGCCGTGACGCTGCAGCTCAAAGACGCGCGGCCCTCGATGCTCAGCCGCTGGGCGCGCTCCGGATAATACCTGGCCATGTCCTCGCCAGAAGGCTTCCGCAGCCAGTCCGGTTGCGTGATCACCGACGGACGCGGCGGCTCAGGCGGCGGCGGGGCCGGCGGCTTGGGCTCCTCGATGTGGTGCTCGACCGGGGGCACCGGCAGCGGCGGGATGGTTGGCGTGTTCGGCACGGCGACCGGCGGACGCGGCTGAATCTTCGGCGGCGGCGGCGGCGGCGTGTTCGGCGGCGGCGGCGGCGGAGGCGGCGGCGGAGGCGGCGGCGCCGGCTTCACAATCGACACGTCCGTGACGTCTTCCGAGTAGTCCTTGAAGTTGGGTTGGAACTTGCTCTTCCACAGGTAGATCGCCAGGGCCCCATGGACCACGACGGCGACGACCAGGGCGATCATCAGCCCCTTGCTGCGCTTCGGCCGCGGGGCGTCGAACGGGTTGTGCCCGGGATGGGCGATGTCGCGGGGTGTATCAGTCATGCGTCGTCGCCTACTTGCGCTTGTCTTCGCCGACGAGCGCCACGCTGTAGAACTGATTGTCCTGCAGCATGTTCATGACACCCATGAAGTCACCGTAGAGCACATCCTTGTCGGCGCGGATGAAGATCCGCTCCTTCGTGGGATTGCGCCGGTCTCCAAGGTGCGCACGCAGGTCGTCCCCGAGTGACGCCAGGTCGGTGGGCTTGTCCATGATGAACAGCCGCCCATTGGCCTGGATGGAAATGTAGACCGGCTTCGGAGGATTGGTGGACGGCTTGGCGACGGCCGGCGGAAGATCCACCTTCACCGTCACGGCCGCCAGCGGCGCAGCCACCATGAAGATGATCAGCAGGACCAGCATCACGTCCACGAATGGCGTGACGTTGATGTCGCTGTTCATGTCCTCCTGGTAACGCCCACCCCCAGAGCCTGAGAGTTTGGCTGCCATCTGGCCTAGGCTCCTCTGTCGAGCTGCCGCGAGATGGCGTTCATCAGCTCAGCCACAAAACCTTCCGTCCGCGCGCCGTAGGCGGAGATCCGGGTCTGGAAGATGTTGTAGAAGATAACCGACGGCACGGCGGCGAAGAGGCCGAGGCCGGTGGCCAGCAGGGCCTCGGCGATGCCGGGCGCCACGACGGCCAGGTTGGTCGTGTTGGTGTTCGCGATGCCGATGAACGAGTCCATGATCCCGTAGACGGTGCCGAACAGGCCGATGAACGGGCCGTTGGAGCCGACCGTCGCCAGGAACTGCATGCCGCTGGAAAGCCTGCGGGTCAGGGACGCCTGAACCGCGCCCACGGCGGCCTGGGCACGGCCGATCGTGGTTTCGCGGTGTTCGCCGGCCACTTTCAATCCGGCCTGACGAGACAACTCGACTTCCGCGGCGGCCGCGGCGGCCATGTCGGCCATCGGGTTGCCCTCGAACTCCTCCGATTGAGCGATGCGGCCCATGTCGGGGATCGATTTGGCGCCGCGGAACGCCTCGAGGAAGTTGTCCGACGTACGGTTCAGCGAGCGGAATTCGATCGCCTTGGTGATCATCAGCGTCCAAGAGCCGATCGAGGCGAGCGCAAGGCCCACCATCACCACCTTCACCAGCAGCGTGGCGTCGATGAACATCGTGCCGACGTTGATCTTGCCGCCGTGCTTCATCTGCGGCGGCAGCCCGGCGTCGGGCGCCGTCCCGCCTGGGGCGGGCGCGGTTGCGTTGGCGTCAGCCGGGGCTCCGGCGGGCGCTGCAGCGGTCGAGTTGGCGGCCGCGGGAGCGGCCGGTGGGGCGTTCTGGGCGAACGCCGGCGCGCTCACCGCCAGCGCGATCGCGCCGATGAGAGCGATGAAGGGAGTCTTGAGTTTGTTGTCGAGCATCTGTCGCCAGTTCCTGGTTGGTCTAGCACGATTGGCCGGAGGGTCGTCGCGCGAGAGCGTCTCCACCCTAGTTGAAACATGCCTGCCGGCCGGACCCGATTTCCTCCGAGCCCGAACAGCAGAACCGCTGTCGCTGCGCCCGACCCGTAACGCGTACTCCCAACGAGATGGAAGGTTGGCGTTTCGAAGGTGCGGGCGACTTCGCCTTCCCGAATGGGAATTTGAAGTCTTACCGCATTGTTAGACGTGCGGCCCGGGTCCTTTGGCAACCCCTTACTAAGGCGTCAAGGGGGCACAACACGCTTCATCCAGAGCAAAACACTTGGATGGCCCGCCATTGTTGCAACGCAGCATCGAAAGCCCAGGGCGCGGCGCCATTTTTCCACCGTTGCGAGTATTGACGATGCTGCGGCGCAGCATTTCGCGGAACCTGGGATTCGATATCGGGCCGCCCTATGAAGGGGTGGCCAGGCGGTCCTTGCTGACGTGCTGAAGCCGCGGGCGGGTGGCCGGCAGCCTCCTCGCCGCATACACCCGCCCTGAGCGGCGCGTCCGAGCGTCAATAGTTACGGCGCAGCTCGCAGGGCCTTTTTCCGGGCTCGGGAGATGGTGCCTGGGGGCGGATTCGAACCACCGACACGCGGATTTTCAGTCCGCTGCTCTACCAACTGAGCTACCCAGGCGGGGGCCGCCGACGCGGGAGCCGCGTCTATAAAAGAGGCCTCCCTCGAAGTCCAGAACGCGGCGATCATCCCTCATCCTCGACTTCGTCGGGGCCCTCCTGGTCCTCGACTGAGGGTATGGCGTAACCTCCGCTGAGCCACCGTTGCAGATCCACATCCGCGCAGCGCTTCGAGCAGAATGGCCTGTAGGCTTCCTGCATGGGCTTGCCGCAGATCGGGCAGCTCGGCGCGCTCATGTCGCGCCGATCTCCGGCTGATCGCGAGGCCGAGCAGGATCGCCCAGGATTGCAAATCGCGCCCCGATTTTCCCGACCAGCGCGTTGGCCAGGGGCTTGGCCGCCGAGGCGATCTCCGGAGCGCACCGCGCAATGAGCCGCGCGCCGGGTTGGGCGCGGGCTTCGTCCTCGAGACGACGGATCAATCGATGCGCCAGCGTCTTGCAGCTCAGCGCTCCAGCTTCGTCGCTAAGCAGCTCAGCGAGCGGCCGGACCCGCCGTGGGACAATCAGCTCTATGGTCCCGAACCGCCCGACCGGCCCGACAACGACCCCTGGATTGTCTGGAGCGAAGGCCGCACGGGCCGCAGTGATGATCGCGCCGGCGTCGTGCCCCCGCCCCACCAGATCGATCACCACTAGGCCCCCAAGCGCCTTCAATCGCAGCAATCGGGCGAGCCGTGGCAAAGCCCCGAGATTTGTCTGGCGCGTCACCCGTTTGGTCTCGGCGCCCTTGCGCGCGCCCACATCGATGTCGACCGCCACGAGGGCGCGCGTCGGCTCAATGGAGACCATGCCGCCCCCGGGCAGCGGATGCGTCACGGCGAGCACCAGGGCCTCAGCCTCGTCGGCCATCTCGCGCGCCGCGCGACCCTCGATCAACGCGCCATCGGGAATCAGGGACTCGAGCTGACCGACCGGATCAGGCGGCGCAGTCAAGAGGCGCGCCGGCCCCGCCGCGACCGCACGCATTCGCGCAACGGCGAGTTTTCCCCGCCGCGGTTCGGTCCGCACTTCGATGTCCAGGAATTGACCGACACGTGGCCGCGCGTCTGGTTTGAACGGCAGCACCGCTTCGGCCCCGCTCCCGAGATCCAGGAACGCCGTCGAGATCGCCGGCTCGACGGACGCGACCCTTGCGACCAATCGGGCGCCCAGCGCCAGGCGCAGGTCGTCGTCGTCGCGGCGGATAAGCAGCCGTTCCGGCTGTCCGTCGGCCGTGAGCACCGCCCGGAGCTCGCCGGGGCTGCGGTCCACATAGAGCGACCTTTGGATCACGGCCCGCGATATCCCAGGCCAGTCAGGAGGTTCTGCGTCTCATGGAGCGCCAGGCCCACAACGCCCGAATAGGACCCCCGAAGATAGCTCACGAACACGCCGGCCCGTCCCTGGATGGCGTAACCGCCCGCCTTGCCGAGCCACTCACCGGTTCCCAGGTAGCTCTCGACCTCTTCGTCGGAGAGCCGCTTGAACCAGACCCGAGTCCTGACCAGGCGTCGGGCGCAACGACCGTCGGGCGCGGCGACGCATATCCCCGTCAAGACCTGATGCGCGCGGCCGGATAGCAGTTCGAGACAGCGACGTCCCTGGCCGAGCGTCTCCGCCTTGGGCAGCACGCGGCGGCCGAGCGCCACCACAGTATCCGCGCCGAGCACGAAGGCGTCGGCGTGGCGCTGCGCGACTTGCTCGGCTTTGGCCGTCGCGAGGCGAAGCGCCAACTCTGGCGGCGGTTCGTGTTCCAGGGGGAGTTCTTCGAGATCGGCGGCGTCGACCGCGTCGGGTTCAATGCCGATCTGGCGCAGGAGCTCGATGCGCCGCGGGCTCGCGGAGGCAAGCACCAGGCGCTGAGCGATCGGCGACACGATCCGTCGCTCTATCGGACTCGGAAGGTGATCCGGCCCTTGGTGAGATCATAGGGTGTCATCTCAACAAGCACCTTGTCGCCGGCTGACACGCGAATCCGGTTCTTGCGCATCTTCCCGGCGGTGTGGGCGATGATCTCGTGATCGTTCTCCAGCTTCACGCGAAATGTTGCGTTCGGCAGGACCTCGGTGACCGTACCTGGAAATTCCAGCAGTTCTTCTTTCGCCATGCAGACTCCCGGCCGAGCGAAAACGACGGTTCGCGCCTTTACGTCAGGCCGCGAGCCGTGAACAGCTTGAAATCATATCTCACCCTGCTGCTTGAGGTCGACGGGCCCGCGGAGCGCCTGTCCGAAGCGAGCTCCGATCCGCCTCGCGAGTGCGTCCCGCACCTGTCTGTACGCGGCGAGGCGGGCCTCTCGGGCGCCTTCGATCAGCGTAGGGTCGAGAGTCGGCCAATATTCGATGTGGGTTGCGCGACCGCGCGAGAGCTCCACCGCCCGGTGCTGCGCCTCGGGAGTCAGAGAGATCACCAGGTCAAAGGACTCGTCCTCCAGTTCGTCGAATGTCTTCGCTCGGTGACCTGAAAGATCAAAGCCGACCTCGGTCATCACCGCAGCCGCAAACGGATCGAGGGCGTCGCTCGTGCGCTCTGCGTTTTCGCCGCGGCTCACCTCACGTCGAAGGCCACAGCTATCCACGTAGATGCGATCGCCGGCCAACCGCTTGAGCAGCGCCTCGGCCATGGGCGATCGCACGCGATTGTGGTTGCAGGCGAAAAGGACGGTGCCCGGAAGCCTCGATTCGATGTCGGCGGGCATCCGAAATCAGCCTCGCCAATGCAGCGCGCAGATCAGTGTGAACAGGCGTCGCGAGGTGTCCAGATCGGTGTCGATTTTGCCGGTGAGCCGGGTGCGAAGCAGCTCCGAAGCTTCGTTGTGAAGGGCGCGCCGGCCCATGTCCAAGGCTTCGATCTGCGCCGGCGTCGAATTTCGGATCGCCTCGTAATAACTTTCGCACACCATGAAGTAGTCTTTGATGATTCCGCGAAACGGCGAGAGTGAGAGGATGTGCCGGCGTTCGTAGCCAGGTCCGCGGATATCCAGAAGCAGCCGGTTCTCCACCAATCCCATCTTTAGCTCGTAAGGACCCCGTTCGCCGCCTTCCGGTTTGAAATAGTTCTCCTCCAGCAGGTCGAAGATTGCGATCTGCCGCTCCTGTTCCTGGTCGCGCGAGACCGCCGCGAGCGACTCCTCGTCGAGCTCGACTTTCTCGAGGCGATGCTGCTTGCGGTCGTCGTCGGCCATGGCGCCTGGTCGGAAGGTCCCGGCGAGCTTTATGGCATTCTGACCCTCCGCGTCATCCTGCCGGCGCCTGTGCCGGCGAGGCGTCAGCTCTGTCCGAGACGAATGGCCGCCGAGCGCGCGTGCGCGGGCAACCCCTCGGCGTCGGCCAGCGCGATAGTCGCGGGCGCAAGGGCTTCGAAGGCCGCAGCACCGCACTTCACGATGGACGTGCGCTTCAGGAAGTCATGGAGGGAGAGACCTGACGAGAACCGCGCCGCCCGGCTGGTCGGCAACACATGGTTCGATCCCGCGACGTAGTCGCCGATCGCCTCAGGCGCATGCCGGCCGAGGAAGATGGCTCCGGCGTGTCGCACCCGATCGGCCAACTGCTCCGGATGGTCGATCGCGAACTCCGCGTGCTCGGGGGCGATGAGGTCTATCAGCGCCGGCGCTTCCTCGAGCGGGGCGATCACGATTGCCCCGTGTGCGCGCCACGATTGCGCCGCGACTTCGCGAGTGAGCAAGCTCGACAGCTGCTTAGCGACGGCCGCTTCGACGCGCCCTGCGAATGCTTCGTCGTCGGTGATCAGGATCGCCTGGGCAGCCGGGTCGTGCTCCGCCTGCGACAGCAGGTCGGCTGCAATCCACTGCGGATCGTTCCTGCCGTCCGCCACGACAACGATTTCGGAGGGCCCCGCCAGAGCGTCGATGCCGACGGCGCCGTAGACGCGCTGCTTGGCGGCGGTGACGTACGCGTTTCCCGGGCCCACGATCTTGTCCACGCGCTCGATCGGACCGGCGCCGTACGCAAGAGCGGCGATCGACTGCGCGCCGCCCACCCGCCAGATTTCAGTCACTCCGGCGATTCGCGCGGCGGCGAGCACCGCAACCTGCAGGCGCCCTGGCGGGGTGACCATGGCGATCCGCGGCACGCCCGCCGTCGCGGCCGGCACGGCGTTCATCAGCACCGTGGAGGGATAGGCGGCGCGTCCGCCAGGCACATAGATCCCGACGGAGTCCAACGACGTCCAACGCCAGCCAAGCTCTACGCCAAGCTCATCCGTGAATCGGTCGTCCGCCGGTCGTTGGCGCTCGTGATAATGTCGGATCCGGCTGGCCGCGAAAGTGATGGCGTCGCGCACGCTCTGCGGACACGCCTCGAATCCTGCCTCGATCTCCGCCTCCGAGACCTTCAGGCCGGCCTCCTCCAGTTCGACCTTGTCGAACTCGGAGGTGAACCGCAGCACGGCGGGAAGGCCTTCCGCGCGCACGGCTTCGATGACGCGCCGCGCGACGGCGTCCACGTCAGCCGGCGTTTCGCGTCGCTCCTCGACGAAGGAGGCGAAAGAGACTTTGAAATTCGGCTCGGAGAAGCGGAAGCGGCGCATGGCGCGCCTGTTTAGCCGTAGCCCGGGGCGCGCGCCATGCTGCGCCTAGACATCGTGGGTGGGCGCGTGCTTGGCGGACCAGGGCTTTGAGACGTCCGCCATGACCGCGTCAATGCATTCGACGGTGACGCGCAGGTCTGCGCCTCCGGCGAAGCTGAACGTGATTGCGCCGCCAGGCGGCTCGGCGGGCTCGAAACTGACCGCCAGCAGCTCCAGGATGGCATCGGGCGCGCCGCGCTTCACTTTGCGGGCCTGCACGTTCAGGACACCTGCGACCTGCAAGCCGGCCCGCACGCGCTCTCCGCTTCCGG
Source organism: Phenylobacterium sp. (assembly GCF_025934275.1). GTDB lineage: Bacteria > Pseudomonadota > Alphaproteobacteria > Caulobacterales > Caulobacteraceae > Phenylobacterium. The sequence continues at coordinate 30,940 of NZ_JAICYI010000019.1, read as the reverse complement.
CTTCCCATCGATAGCGGTTCAGGGCGAGCGTCAGCCGTCGGGACGCCGGCTCGAAGGCGATGTCGCCGATCCGCAGGACGGCATCCTGCACTGCGGCGGAGATGACCGCGAGGTCATCGACATCTTGGGCCAGCAGTCGAAGCGGCTTGGGATCAGCCACTAGTCGTCCTCCTCGCCGTCGCCCTTGATCCGCCGGATCTGAGCGCCACAGCCGCCGAGCTTCTCCTCAAGCCGCTCGAACCCCCGATCCAGGTGATAAACGCGGTTCACCATCGTTTCGCCGCGAGCCGCCAGCCCGGCGATCACCAGGCTCACCGAAGCCCGTAGATCAGTCGCCATGACCTGCGCTCCCTCGAGGGAGCGCACCCCGCGAACCCGGGCCTCGCCGCCGGAGACCGAGATGTCCGCCCCGAGCCGTCCCAACTCCGGCGCATGCATGAATCTGTTTTCGAAGATCGTCTCCCGGATGACGCTCTCCCCCTCCGCGAGCGTCATCAGCGCCATGAACTGCGCCTGAAGATCCGTGGCGAACCCGGGATAGGGCGCCGTATCGATCTCGACCGCGTTCAACCGCGCTCCGTTGCGCCTCACGGTCAGGCCATCATTGTGCGCGGTGACCTCGACGCCGGCCTCCTCCATCTTGTCTAGAAGGCTCTGAATGAAGTCGCCGCGGGTGCGTGTGAGTCGCACTTCGCCTCCGGCCATCGCCGCGGCCAGGGCATAGGTCCCGGTCTCGATGCGGTCCGGCATCACCGCGTGCGTCGTCCCGGAGAGCCGCGCGACGCCCTGGATGTGGATCGTCGAGGTGCCCGCGCCGGAGATCTTCGCGCCCATCTTGTTCAGGCACTCCGCGAGGTCGACCATCTCCGGCTCGTGAGCGGCATTGGCGATAACGGTCTCGCCTTCGGCCAGCACGGCGGCGAGCATCGCGTGCTCGGTGGCCCCCACCGAGATGAACGGGAACTCGATGCGCCCGCCCTTCAGCCCGCGCGGGGCCTGGGCGTAGACATAGCCCTCGTGCAGGTCAATTCGTCCGCCAAGCACTTCCAGCGCCTGCAGGTGAAGGTCCACCGGCCGCGCGCCGATCGTGCACCCCCCAGGCAGAGACACCTTGGCCTGTCCCGTGCGCGCAAGCAGCGGTCCAAGGACGTTGAACGAGGCCCGCATCTGGCGCACCAGGTCGTAAGGCGCAATCGCGCTTACGATCTCGCGTGTGCGCAGCAGTGTTTCGGGACCCCCCGCCCCTTCTGCCTCGGCCACCTCGGTCCCGAGCCGCTCCAGCAGTTTGCCGAGAAAGCGGGTGTCCGCCAGGCGCGGCATGTTGGTGAGCCGCAATGTCTCGTCGGTGAGCAGGCTCGCCGCCATCAGTTTGATGGCCGAATTCTTGGCGCCGCTGATCGGGATCTCGCCCTCCAGGCGAGCCCCGCCGGTGATGGCGATGCGATCCAATCTGTCGTCTTTCGAAGCGCCGCGGCGAGGTGCGGCCAGTCAGCCCAGGTCGTTTTCTAGCCTGCGACCCCTAGCGCCGCAAAGTGCGGTTCATCGCGGCTCTTCATCGGGTTCCGCGGCCCGCGGTCGCGGTCGCTCCGATTTCGCCTCGCCGATCTTTCTGAGCCGCAGGTTGGCGCGAAGCGCAGCGGCGAGCTTCGCCTCTCTGTCCTGCGGAGGCTGGGGCCTGGTCTTTCGCGGCGAAGTCATGAGCTAGGGGGTGCGGCTCGGCGTGGGGTGCGTCAACCCCGCCGCGCGGATTCGGGCTTCACGCGGACGTGCGCGTTGGCTATAGCCCGCCCCTCGCCTTTGGCCGCCGTAGCTCAGTGGTAGAGCGCATCCTTGGTAAGGCTGAGGTCGACAGTTCGATCCTGTCCGGCGGCACCATTCCCTTTCCCTGGGCTCAGGAAGCGCCGCGTGCCGACGGCGCGGGTCACAGCGCCGCCTGCGGCCGCTCGGGGAGCAGCTTGGAGATCGCCTCGGCGGTCGCTCGCTCGATCAGCCATTCCGAGTTCGGCCTCGAGCTCGGCGATGCGCGCCTCGAGCCGCCGGCTGGCCGCGGCGCCGGCTGTCACTTCCCGACGCCGCACAGTGCGTCGCGGGCCGCGTCGTAGGCTTTCACCTGGCGGATCGTCTCGGCGGTGTCGTGTAGCCGCGAGAACGAGATCCGGGCGAACGCTGAGCAGGCCGACGCCCTGGGCGCCGGTGCGCTCGCAGGTTCAGTCGCGGCTGTCGGGGTCCGGTGCGCGCAGGCTGCAAGGATCACGAGCGGCGCGATCATCGCTGGCGCGAGCCGCCTGGACGGCTTTCTCGACCTCGGCATTGGTCTGTTTCTCCACGTTGAGCGAGACGGTCGCTTGGCCGACCGTCTGGGCTTCGGCGGCCTCGGCCGACTGGGGCGGCGTCCGATTGAACAGCCGCCCGATCAGCCAGGTGAGGATGCGTGCGATGAAGCCGCCCATCAGGCAGCCTGCGGCGCAGCCCGCTGCACGGCGGGCGGCGCCACGATCTCGATGTGCCGCTTGTCGAGGAACGCCTTGAAGCCGTTGATCAGGCTCACCAGCGCGGCGTGCTCGGCGACCGAGAGCGGGCCTGCGGTCGGGATGCCGGCGGCCGACATGACGTTGGCCAGCATGGTCGCCTGCGTATCCGAGCTGGCGTTGATGATCGGTCCGAGCGCGCTCTCGCCGGCTCCGACCAGCGTCGAGGCGCCGGCCGCCAGGCTGTCGCGGGCGACATAAAGGAACGGCTGCACGGCGGGCGCGGCCGTGGCGATGCGATGGTCGATGATCGCCAGCTCGCCGGCCTTGAAGCCGTTGAAGTCGGTCTTGCCGGAGAGCAGGTCTTCCAGCACGTGGACGGCTTGCGAGAGGTCGGACATGGCAGTTTCCCTAAGGCTCAGGACTGGGGGGATTTGGCGTCGCCGTTGCGGTAGGCGACGAGGCCCGCCGCGCCGATCCCGGCGCAGAACTCCGATGGCAGGCGAAGCAGGTAGCCGGTGCCCGCCAGCAACACGAGCAGCAGCGGGAACACCTTGTCGGAGATCAGCTTGTAGGTTTGCTCGGACATCTAGAAACCCCCGCGGCTTCGGGGCGTGACGGGCTGGGTGATCCCCGCTTTGGCGAGAACGGCGGCGGGGATTTCCACACGCCTGACGCGCGCCTGCTCGCCCGACCAGAGCTGGGCGAGCGCCCACGCCAGCAGCGACAGGCAGATGGCCCAGAAGCGGCTCTTCAGGCCCTCGACCGCCCGCAGGGTGTGCGCCGCCGAGACGCGAATCTCCGCCAGCCGCTCTTCGCAGCGCGCTTCATGATCGGTCAGCCGTTGTTCGACCGCCGCGAGGCGTTCTGCTGGGATCCGAGCTGTCACCCTCGTTCTCACGTTAAGACGGCTTGTTGTATGTGGCCTCAGCGCCCAGCGAGATATTGGTTCCATGTGCGGAGGCGTTGGTGGTGCTCGAGCCCGTTTGGGTTCCCGACTGGGTCTGGCCCGTGAACAGCTGGATCGGCAGTCCGCTCAGCATCGCCACGATCTGCTGCGTGCTGGTCACCGGCGCCTGCAGCTGTTGCTGCTGGATATTCCTGAGGTCGTCGCCGGCCTGCAGCTGGGTCCCGATGTTGGCCCTCTGGTTGGCGTCATATGCTGCGGAGAGATCGCCCAGCTGCCGGGCGGCCGCGAGCGAGCGGTCCATCTGCTGGCCGTAGAGCTGCGCGTTCAGGTCCTTCGCGCCCTGCGCCCGCTGTGCGTCCTGCTGGGCCGCGCCTAGGGCCTGGGTGAAGCCCTGCGCGCGCAATCCCGCCAGCGCGGATTCACGGGCGCGAGCGAGCTCGCCTTCGGTCATCGACTGGGTCAGCGCCGCGCCCGAGCCGCCGAACGCGCCGGAGCCCGCCAGATCCAGTGCCTGCTGCGCCCGCACGTGGCCTTCATTAGCCGCGAGGTCCGCATCGGCGGCGTCGACAACGTCGCTCTGATACGGGTCCATGTACGCTTGGATGTAAGGCGAGGCCTGCACCGCGCCGGTGCGCGGCGCGTTGGCGTTCATGATGTAGCCGGTTTCGCCGACCGCTGCGTTGAAGTTGGACGGCGAGCCGTTCAGGTAGCCGCCTTCGGACGAGGCCAGTTGCTGCAGATCGTTGCTCGGGGCGATGAAGCCATATGGGTTCGCCTGGCTCAGCTGCCCGACCTTGCCGGCCACGTTCTGCGTCAGGGACGACGCCCAATCCGGCACGATCGGCATGCTGGTGTTGTTGAAGCTGCTCGTGGAGTTGGTGTTCGAGGTCTGACTCGACTTGGAGGCAGACCCTCCGATCTTCAGGCTCATCTACAGGTCCTTTGCGATCACACGCGCCAACGGCGCAAATCCGTGGGGTTTCATCGCCCGCTCCCATCCCGCGCGGCCGATCACGAGGAGCCGCCGGCAACCCCGCGTCCGGCCCCACGCTTCCACGCGGGGCAGCATCCGCTCGAGGAGCTCCTCGAGATCGCCGCCGGCCAGCCAGACCAGAAGGCGCCGCTCGCACGGATCGTCCTCGATCACGGTCACGACGGCGCTCGCTGGCGAGGCCCAGAGCTGGGCCCGACCCGCCGCAACCATGGCCTTGACGTCCTCGAGCGAGTGCGTGCGCCCGGCATGCGCCAGCGCATGGTCCAATCTGGGCGCGCTGCCGGCCCAGGTCTCCTCGAAGCTCATTGCAGCCCCGCCGGCGCGACATCGAACATCGGTTCGCCGATGCGTCCGGCCGTGGGCGCGCTCGTCCCGGCGAACCTCACCCGGAAGAGGCGGCCGCTCAGCAGCAGATCCATCTTGGGGTCTCCCGCCGCCATCGGCGGCGCCGTGAAGATCCGTTCCTCCCCCTGCGGCTGCCAACGCGAGGTGATCGTGACGCTGACCGGACCCACCTGCTCTTTGAAGTCGGGCCAAAGCCCCCGCACCAGCAGCCCGCGTTCCGGATCAAGGTAGCTGTCGCCGCTTTCGATGAACCAGGCGAACGGCGCGCCATCCGCCGAGTGGCCCTTCTCATGGAAATAGACCGATCCGTCGTAGGTCACGCCCACCGGATAGGCGGAGGGTCCGGCATCCACGAAGGCGGTGCGGGCCATGATGCCGCGGTGCCAGGCGCCGGCGTCGGGACCGTTCAGCGCGACGGCCACGAAACGGCTGTTCTCATAGCCGTCGCGGCTGTCGGGATAGTCGAAGCGCACTTCGCCGAACTCGGCGTTGGAGGAGACGACGACCTTGTCGCCCTGGCTTGCGGCGAGATTTTCCGCGAACGCCTCTCGGATGGGGCAGACGAGGGGCTCCGGCTGGCCGCCCACGGCGTAGCTGTAGAACTGCCGGTCCGGGCTCGCCCAATAGGCTGTCTGCCCAACAACCACAGCCGCATTGGGTCCGACCAGGCCGCAGTTGCGTCCCACCCGATCGAAGCGCCAGGGCTCGTTCAACGAACCGACGAACGAGCCGAGGAACAGGGCGTCGCTGGTCCACACCAGCATGTAGGGTCCGGCCATGCGGCCCGCGACGATGCGGCCGCCGCCGGTCAGCACGTATTCGCGGGCGGTCGAGCCGGAGGCGCTGGTGCTCCACTCCGTGTTGTTCCGGATCGACGAGTGCCGGATGCAGAGCGGATTGAAGACCCCCGAGATCTCCTCGTTGCAGCCGAGCGCAAACGCCTGATATCCGCCGTTCAGCGGCGCAACGAGCATGTAGGTCACGTTCGCGGGCGCGTTCGCCAGCGCCGCGGCCTTGACCGAGGTGTCGTTCGTCCAGGCGAAGATCGTCTGGTTGCGTGGGCAGGCCAGGAGGTTCTGCCCCCACGCCCCGAACGACCACGTCAGGGGGAAGTAATCCCCCGTCGATGGGAGTCCGTAACCCCCAACGCCGAACGCGCCGGTGCCGTAGCCCGCGCTGCCGGCGCCGTCGATCGCGCCCGGCTCGAAGCCCGCGGCCGGCGTCAGATCGAACAGCGCACCGCCCTGCCACAGCTGAAGGTTCGAATGTGTGCCGAAGGCGATGTTCAGAACCGCGGCGTTGTCGGTCCACGGAAACGCGGCGCGGCAAACGCCCGTCAGCGTCGTGGCGGTGAGCGCCTCCCAGCCGCCGATCACCTGCGGCCGGCCGAGCCGGAAGCGCACATTGGATGCGTCCGCCCAGCGACCGGAGCCGGCGAAGCTGGTGTCGTCGTCGTTCAGCCCCGGCGGCAGATCGAGGGGAATTCTCATCGGTCGTCCATTATTGTTGTGTTGGCTGAGGAGCGGGTTGTCCGCTTGGCGGCCGGCCCCCGGGCGGATAGACGAGCGATCGAGAGCCACGATCCCGCCCTCCGGAGCCCCGCGTGTCGAAGCCCCGCCTCCACCTGGCGACCCCGTGCTACGGCGGCTCGGCGCACGTGCTCTATCTGCGTTCGCTGCTTGCCCTGCGCGCCGCTTGCGCGGCCGGAGAGATCCCGCTCGAGATCGACCTTGCAGGAGGCGAGGCGCTGATCGGCCGCGCCCGTGCGGCCATGATGGCGAAGTTCCTGGCGGGCCAGGCCAGCCACCTGCTGTTCGTCGACGCCGACGTCGGCTTCGAGCCGCAGGCCGCCTTTCGGCTGCTCGGTTCGGCGCGCGACGTCGTGGGCGGGGTCTACCCGCGCAAGGTCAGCGAAGCCGGTTTCGAAGTGGGCGCGCCGCTTGGGCCGGCGACACCGGACGGCTTTCAGCCGGTGAGCTTCGTCGGCGGTGGTTTTTTACTGGTCAGCCGGGCGGCCGCCGAGCGCATGAGCGCCGCATACCCCCGGCTCCAGGCGAGCCTTGGCGACCTGCGCGGGGCCGCCGTTCGCGAAGCGGCCATGGTGTTCGACTCCTTCATCGAGCCGGAAACCGGGTTCTACCTGGCCGACCACCAGGCCTTCTGCCGTCGCTGGCGCGATCTCGGCGGCGAGGTCTGGGCCGACCTGCAGGTCCCGCTCGTCCACGTGGGCGACGTCGAGTACGCCGGCCCACGCCTGCAGCCCTCGAACGCGGACTCGGCTGCGTGAGCGAGCCCGACGCCAAGACCTACGAAACCCGCCACGGTCCGATGCTGGCGCTGCGCGGCGACCGGTACATCACACGCTCGTTGGATCTCTACGGCGAGTTCAGCGGCCAGGAAGGCCGCCTGTTCGAGCAGATCATCAAACCCGGCATGTGCATCGTCGAGGTCGGCTCGAACATCGGCGCGCACACGGTGCCCATGGCGCGGCTGTGCGCTCCCGGCCCGCTCTACGCCTTCGAGCCGCAGCAGCGCGTATTTCAGATCCTGTGCGCCAACTTGGCGCTTAACGACGTGCGCAACGTCCTGGCCTTTCCCGACGCCGTCGGCGCCGAGCCGGGCCACGTCCTGGTGCCTGCCATGGACTATGGCGCCCCGGGAAATTTCGGAGGCGTCAGCGTGCTGCCGGAAGGGTCGGACGCGCGCGGCGTCAAGACCCGCGTCGTTACGCTCGACAGCCTGGGGCTTCCGACCTGCCATCTGATCAAGGTCGACGTCGAAGGTTTCGAGAGCGAAGTGCTCCGCGGCGCTCACGATACGATCGGCCGCTGCCGACCCCTTCTCTACGTCGAGAACGACCGCGCGGCGCGCCAGCAGGAGCTGATCTCGCTGATCGACGAACTGGCCTACCATCAGTACTGGCACACCCCGCCGCTCTTCGACCCGGCGAATCCCAAGGCCGCCGCTGAGAACGCCTTCCCGGGCGTTGTCTCAGTGAACCTCTTCTGCATCCCGAAGGGGACCGACTCCGGGGTCGCCGGCGCCGAGCCGCTCGATCCCACCAATTGGGTATGCCCGGTGAAGGTGAGCTGAGACGGATTTCGCGAGACCTCATTCACGGATTCAAACTCAAGGTCGGCCGCTAGAAATTCTGTGTGAAGTAGATTGCTAGGTATCCCACTCCGCCGTTTCCGCCGGTCGTGGTGCCGGCACCTCCGCCTGCGCCGTTGCCGCCATTCGAGCCAGCGCCGGCGTTATTGCCTGCTCCGCCGTTGCCCGCGGCGCTCGTGAAATGGTTCCCGATGCCTCCATTTGATCCCGGCATCGAGTAATCCACAAAACCGCCCGCCCCGCCGCCGCCCTGTTGCGAGCCGGCGATCGAGCCGGCGCTGCCACCATCCGTTCCGGCCGAAGCGGAGTCGCCACCGGGGTGATTGATGTCGAAACCGAGCGCCTGGCCACCGGCGCCAGCAGCCGCGCCGCCTTTGGCTATGTAGGTACAGCCGTCGATGATCACAGTCGTGTCGCCGCCGTCCGCACCTGCCGCTCCGCCGCTGCTGACCGAGTAGGTAATCGTGGAGAGTTTGGAGATTGGCACTGCCACATATCCGGCGGCACCACCGCCTCCGCCTTTGATACCGGGTGGCCCGCCGCCAGCTCCGGCCCCGGTCGCGAAGACATGTGCGATCCCGGTTATGTCCGGCTGGAAGGATCCCGATCCGGCCGCAACGTGGAACCAGAACCCCGCAAAGCCTGTCCGCACGAGCCCGGTTCGCGTCGCGATGCGGCGCTGGGCAAGGCCGACGCGGCTCGCGATCGCCTTCGCGGCTATGGACTTGCCCATCAGAGGTCCTCGTACTGCGCGTCGAAGGAGATTCCGCCGGCCAGGGCCACGCCGGCCCCGACCCACAGCGTGTCCGTGGGCCCCAGGCGCAGCGGCGCGGTCTCGGAATAGCCGAAGTCCGTCGCCGGCGCGGCCGTGGTCTGGGCCATGGTGTAGGCGGCCATCAGCGCCGAGCCGATCAGGTACATGGTCGTCCCGTTGTCCGGCGAGCGGTAGAGCTGCAGCTGCGTGGCGGTCACCGTCGCGCGCGGGACCGCCCTCAATCCATAGAGGGCCGCCCCGTTCGGCCCGGGCGTCACGATCTTCACCGCGTTGGTGCTGTCGCCGTAGGTCGTCTTGGCGGCCGTGGTGACGGCGTTGGCCGTCTTCACCGCCTGCGGTGTGATGATGTTGTTCGGCGTCACGGCCATGTCTTGGTCTCCTAAAGAGCGATCGCGGCGGCGATCGCAAAGGCGTTGCGCTGGGCGGTGTAGGCGCCGATGTCCGCAAGGTCGGCGGTGGAGGGCGCACGCCAGTTCTGGTTGACGCCGTCCGTGCTCAGGAACTTGCCCGCATTGCCGGCCTGGTCGGGACTCACGGTCGACCAGCCGGCGCTCACGCCGTCGGTGGTGAGGAACTTGCCGGCGTTGCCGGTCTGGCCGGGGAGCACGCCGGCGTTGGCGGTGAAGGCGAGGTTGTCCGCATAGGCCTTCGTCGCGGCGTCCTGCGGCGCGACCGGATCGGCCAGACTGGTCAGACGCTGGGCGGCGAAGTCGGTGGGCTGCACGCGCCACACCCCCGCCCCGTCGCAGATCAGGGCCACCTTTTCGCCGGCCAGGATGGTGGCGGCGGCTCCGGCCCCGGTGGTCACGTTGAGCGCGCCCGAGCAGGCGTTCCAGACGACGTAGTGCTTGCTGACCGAGGGGATGGTCACGGTGAACGCGCCCGCCCCGGTGAACTTCACCATCGCCGCGCGCGCCTCGTCGTCGGCGGCGTTGGCGACGGAGAGCGCCGTATCGGCCGTCAGCACCTTGGTGAGCCAGCCGGCGGCGGCGTAGTCCGCGTGCTGCAGCACGGCGTTCAGCTTGTCGCCCCAAAGGTTGACGTTCTCGCCCGTGAACTGCAGCTCGAAGCGCAGCGATGAGGACCAGGAGGAAGGCATCAGACGATCACGGCTCCCGTGTCTTGGCGGATCCAATGGACGCCGTCGGAATGGGCGAGGATGTCGAGGTCGCTCACCAGCACGACGCAGTTGGGATAGCTGGCCGCCGGCGGCAGCCCGGTTTGGGCGACGGCGAACACCGGCTTCGGCTCGGCCGGAGCTCGCAGGTCGATGATCGCGTCGCAGATGGACTTCAGCAGCGGCCTGAGCGCCTCGGGCGTCCCCGGCCCGATGGGCGGCAGGCTCATCAGACCCCTCGCACGATGTCGAAGGTCAGCCGCGGATGCGGCGTTTCGGTCCGCAGCGCCTTGGGCGCACGGCTTCGCGCATCCTTCGCGTTCAGGTCCGCGATCGCCTGCTCGAGCTTGCTCTCATAGGCCTGCGCCAGCTCCGCATCGCGCAGGAACGGCGCGGCCTCGCAGAGCGTGGCGAACAGGTAGGCGTCCGGCGCGTCGGCCAGCAGCGCGTTCGTGGGCGTGGCGTCAGACAGCTGGAACTTCGCAAGCATCCGCAGGGTGAAGCCATAGGCCTGGTCGCAGACCCGCTCGAAGACCAGGTTCGCAGCATCGATGCTCCAGACGGCCGGCTCGCCGCGCAGGCTGACCAGGGCCAGAAGACTGGGCTCCACGAAACGCAGCGCGCAACGCGCGCCGTCGGGGCGCACGATCCACAGCGCCAGCGGCTCGGCGAAGCCGGCCGGCAGGGCGATGCTCCGCGATCCGATGGTTGCGCTGAGCGCCTGCTCCACCTCGGCTCGCCGGGCGCGAAGCGCGCGGTTCAGCCGCGCTTCGGCCAGCGTGATGAATTCCGGGATGCGGGCGGTCAGATCCGCGCGCACCAGCCAGTTGGCCGCAGCCGCCTGCAGCTCGGCGTAGGTCGTGATCGCCATGGAGCGTCCGTCGCTTGAATTGCAAAGAGAGGCCCGGGCGGCCCAGCTGGAGTGGATGAGCCGCCCGGGCGGCTAGCGCGGCTCCGATGCTCGGGGAGCCTTATGGGCGCATTCCGCGCCGGCGCTAGTTGTTGGCCAGGCGGCACGCCAGCTGCGGCCGAAGCGTCTTGTACCCGTAGAGCACGTCCAGGCGGCACGGGAACTTGTCGTTGTTGATGTCGTACTGGCGCACGATGCGCATCGAAACGCCGTCGAACACCTCACGCGCGGCGAAGTCGACGCCGCGGGGCATCACCATATCGGCCGTGGCGAACGCGAAGGCGCCCTTCTGGTAGGCCATGGAGATCCCATACGGAATGCTCGCCGCGCCGGCGAAGTTCACCGCCGCCCCGTTGGCCGGTGAGGCCGAGACGTTCTGTAGCGGCCCGGTGGTGACGATCGCCGGCGAGATCGCCAGGTTGCCTGCGCCGCCCGCGTAGTCCGCGGTCAGCACGAACTGCTGCAGGACGCTGGTCGCGGCCTTGGTCTCCGGATGCACCCGGAAAACGCCGGGGATCGAGAAGACGTCGCCCTTGACCGCGGCTCCCGTCCCGGTGGAGACCGCAAGCGAGGCGCCCGTCTGGCCGGCGCCCGCCACGATGTAGCCGGCGCCCGCCGCGCCCCGCGGATGCGCCGGCCACAGCGTGTTCTCCATGAAGTCGAAGCCCGCGGTTCGGCCCATGTAGCCTTCGCGGTTCTGCTTGGAGATCGTCGACTGGTCGTTGAACAGGCCCTTCAACGCATCCACCAGGTCGACGTTGTCCTGGGTGTTCAGGTTGCAGGTCCGGCCGGCCAGCGGCGCAAGATTGTCGACCAGGATCTTGCGGCCCTGCAGCACCTTGTTGAAGGTCGCCGCCTGGGCCTGGTTGTTCACCTGGTTCCAGACGTCCTTGTACATGGTCATGGCGTCCGCCTCGATGTTGGCGGCCAGCACGCTCATGGCGGGATCCAGGATCCGGTCGGAGAAATCGTCGAGGGCCATGGTCAGGTCCACGGAGGTGAAGTTCAGGTCGACGCCCTTCTGGGTCTGCACCTTGAGGTCCACCGAGGTCTCAGTGGTGTCCTGCGCCGCCAGCGTCGGGCCGGTGCGGACCGTGAATTGGTTCGGCAGGCGCACCTTCAGGGTGTCACCGATCTTCGCGCCCTGCCGGGCGAAACTGTCGTCGTAGTCGCGCGTGATCGAGCCCACGAAATTGAGCTTCTGGTGCAGCACGCGCAACGCCTCGCGCGTCACCGCGGTCGGCGTCAGGATGGCGTTGGCCATTCTCTGTCCTTTCGAAAGGTTGGGATGAAGCCGCGCGAGCTCTCCCGAGGCACGAGGGGCGCCCCGCGCATGTTCGGGCGCGCCGGCGCTTGCGTCCGGCGGCGGCTGGTCAGGTCGGTCGAAGCCCCCCTGGTCCTCGGCCTCATTGGCGGCCACGCCGCTCGGGCCCGAGAGGGTCGGCTCTTGGTGTTCGCGTCCGGCTCCGGTGGTGTCTCAGTTTGAAATTTGCCGGCGTTGACAAGCGTGGCGCCGACGCAACGGCGGACGTATCATCCGGCCATGCCCGCCACTCTTGAACTTGCCCGCCTACGCAAGATGCTTGCGGCGCTGGATGCTAGAGAAATGCAAGTCCGAGAGAACGGCGTCGATGTCACTGAACGCGAAGCGGCTCTGCTTCGGATCGAGCTTACCTATCTCGAAACCGTACTCGCTCGTTTTCGTGGCGGAGGCTCAAGTCTCTAAAGGCCCTCGCGGAGAGAAGCGTCCCGCCGACGCCATCGTCCGCGCCATCATGGTCGCCAAGATCGCGACGAGAGAGATCGAGGATAATCCGACCGCTCCCGACGGGCGGGTGTTGTGGATGGGTAGCTGAAGCGTATCACCGGCCCTTGCGCAGCTGCTCGTTTCGGCGGCGCATCCAGTCCTTGGTCGAAAGCTCGTCGCGCACGCCGCCGCTCGAGACCGCTGCGCCCGCGACCGACACCGCCGGCCGCACGGCGGGGGACTTCGCCGCCGTCTCGACGCCGCCGCCGCCGCCCGCCTCCGCGCGATAGGCCTTGTGCAGCACCTTCCAGATCCGCGGGTCCGAAGCGGCCGCCAGCTCTTCGTGGGTCACGCCTTGGCTGAGCGCATAGTCGCTGAGCTTGGCCGCGAGCTCCGGCGACCAGCCGGGGATCTCGCGCGCCAGCGTCCGGCCGGTCTCGGCCATCGCCTGGGCGGCCTCTTGGGCCTCCCTCAGCCTGCGCCCATGCTCGTGCTGGGCGACAGCCTGGGCGAGCCGCCCGCGCGCCTCGACCAGCGCCTGGAACCGGCCGTGCAGCGCCTGGGCGCCCTGCGGGTCGGTCCTCGCATAGGCCTGCCAGTCGACACCCTGGAAGCTCGCCAGTTCGTGATCGATCGCCGCCAGCTGGAGCCGATCGTGCGTGGCCTCGGCCGCCGCGCGGCCCTGCTCAGCCACGGCCGCCCGCTCCGCCTCCAGCGCCCGCCGCTGCTCGGCCAGCTCCTGGGTCTTCTTCGTGTAATCGGCGTGCCTGAGGAACGCGCCCTTCAGCGCCGTCGGCACCTCGTAAGTCTGGCCCTCGTGCTCCACCTCGCAGGTCTCGCAGCCGTCGTCCTGGTCCGGCTCCCGCGCATCCGCCCGGGCCTCCCGTTCGAGATCGTCCGCGCGCGCGAGGTCGCCCTCGCCCGCCTTGATGGCGTCGTCGTCTTTCATGCTGTCCTCGCGTGATGCGCCGCACCCGGCGCGGGTTGCTCAGCGGTCCTTCGGCCGACCGCGCTTCGTCATGTCAGTGAGCGGAAGGGGCGGCCTCGGGTCTTGCGCCCAATTCAATGCAGCGCTTGTTTCAGCGCTGCAGGGCCTTCAGACGGTTGGTCTCCGCCTCGAAGGCTTCGACCTGCAAGCGCCTCGCCGAGTTGGTCTGGTCCTGCTTCAGGCTGGCGATCTCGGCCTGGGCCGCCGCCAACATCTGGGCGAGCCTGGCGAGCTGCGCCTGCGCCGCCTGGGCCGCCTGCGCGTCCGGCGAGAAGCCCTTGAGCTGCGCCGGCAGCGCCGCCTGCAGCCGGTTCGCGATCTCGTCGGCGCCCGGCCAATCGAGGTTCTTGGCCAACAGGTCGCCGATCAGCGGCGCGGCCTGCGGATAGGCGCGGATCAGTTCGATCATCTGGTTGGCCGTCTCTTCCCGCCGTGTCGTGAAGGAAGGTCCGCTTTCCACGGTGAGGTCGTACTTGCCGACGGTCAGGTTGTAGATCTTCTCGACCTTGCCGAGCTCGCCTGCGGCGCCCTGGCCGGGCGACCCCGAGTTCACGGTCACGCTCTGCGCGGCTCCGTCGGCGCCCAGCACCCGGATCACGCGCGCGGTCCCATAGACCTTCGGGATCAAGTCGATCAGGATCCGGCCGGCGTGACGCAGCGCTCGGCTCAAATTGTCGATGTAGTGGAAGGTTGAGACGTCGCCTTCGCGCTGCCGCATCAGGATCGCCCGGCCGGAGGTCTCGTTGGACGCCGCGCCCAGGCTCGCATCGTGCAGGCCCATGATCGCCTTCATGTCGTCGGAGGCCGACAGCGCTTCCTGCATGGCGCCGGCGGGCGGTCCCGCGAACGGCTGGCGCTGCGGCGGCTCGGGCCCGTCGTACTCGATGTAGGCATGGGTCTGGGTGTTGGCCGTGGCCCACTTGGCGCTGTCGGTCTCGAACGCCCCCTTGCGCCCGATGAACGGCGTCTTGGGGGCCAGCGCCACGAGCTCGGTGGTGGTCGTGCGCCAGTAGTTGAACATCCGCTGCGGATCCTTGGCGTCGCGCACCAGGCTGCGCAGCCGGCGCCGGCCGTCGACGTGCAGCTCCTCGCCATAGACCGGCACGATCGGGATGAACTTGCCCGCCCAGTCGACCGTCTCCAGCACCTCCGCGCCGGTCAGGATCCGCTGCGTCACCCTGTGGCTCGCCACCTCACGGGGGCGGCCGACCACCGACACGCCCAGCGCGTCGAACATCGGCTTCTGCGCCTGATAGACGCTGGCCTCCGCCACCTGACCGTCCGACAGCGCCAGGATCGTTCGCCGCACCGGCTCGCGCCGCCAGTATTCGGCGACCATGACCCGCTCGCCGTCGAGCCACGGTCCGCTCAGCGCCGCATAGGAATCGGCGTCCCAGTCGGCCGCCTCGGCGCCCTTCCAGCGGGCCTCGAACGCGGCCTTGGGCAAGGTGTCGACCACGAAGGCGACGTTCCAATCCGACGAGTCCGCCGCCGTCCCGTTCGGGTCGCCGTAGATCGAGAAGGGGTTCGCGACGCGCTCGATGGCGAGATCCTGGTCGAAGGTGTCGTCGGATGCGTAGCGCGTGTTGATCCGGAAGTAGCCGAAGCCGCCGGTCACCGCGAAGTCGAGCGCGGTGTCGTACGCCACCTCCGCGTCCGAGCTCTGTTCGATGTGCCGGATGAGGCCGTTCAGCACCTCCGCCGTTGCGGGATCGGCCGCGTTGTCCACCGGGTGGACGACCATGGCGGGCTTGTTCTGGCGGGCGTCGTTGACCACCTGGCGGATGAACGCCGGCAGCCGGTTGATCGTCAGGCAGGGCCGCCCGTCCAGCTCCCGCTCCCGACGAACCTGCTCCGGCCACTGTTCGCCGAGCCTGGCGAACCTCAGGTCGTCCAGCGCCTCGCGGCGGTTCTCAGCCTCGGCGTCGGCCGCCAGTTCGAAGGCCTCACGCGCCTCGCGGATGATCTCGTCGTCGGACAAGGCGGAGTTCCCCAACAGGTTTGGCCCGCCCGGGCAAGCGCCCGTCGGGTTCATGCGCGGCTCAAGGAAGCCGCCCCAGATTTCAGGATCGGAAGGCCCTACGCCGCGCCCGCGTCAATCCTTCGCGGGCCTCGAGGCGCAATTCTCAACCGTGCCCGAATTATCGCAAATTCGCGCGCGGACGTCAAGAACAAACTGCGAACATCAATTCCCGTTCGTTTTTCGTGAGAGCTGCCGGAGCGCAGCCTGGAAGGCCGCGACCCGTCGCGGCGTCTGCCGCGCCCAGAGGGAGTCTTCCAGCTCGCCCGCCGCCGCCCGGTAGTCGCCGGCCATGACGAGGGCCCAGGTCTTCGGGAACACCGCCGTCCAGCCGGTCCCGAGCTGGAAGTTCACCGCGGCGAGCCGCACGACGAAGTCGGCGCTCGTGATCCCCGCCTCGGCCGCCTGGGCCGCGGCCGCCGCCAAGGCGCGGGCGCCATCCTTCTCGAACAGCGCATCCACCCGCGCCTCGGAGATCACGTCCCCTGACTTCAGCTCGTCTTCGGGACGGACCAGGTGGCCGATCCCCACGGTCAGGCGTCCGAGCGTGTCGGGATAGACGCGCGTGCGGCGCCCCTCCTCCGCCGCCAGGATCTGGCGCAGGCGCGCGAGCGCCGCGCCGCCGGCGGGCTCATCATGTTCGATTGTCATGGATCATCTCGCGCCGGCCGAAGCCGGTCAGCTTCCGTCAAGCGTTGCCGCGCGCTCCGCTCCAGGCGCAGCTCTCAACCCTGCCCGAAATGTCGCAAATTCGCGCGCGGCCGGGTGGTGTTTCAGTTCGAAATTCTGATGCGTCGCCCTGGTTGACGTCTCTGGCCCACGGAATATTCGCCGCGCGAGCGGCCGATGGCGTCAGCGGAGCGCTTCTCCCCGCGAGGGCCTTTCGGCATCCTTATCTTCGCTCTCGGTAATCAGCGCGTCGAAATCCTGGATGCTCTGCTTGAGCACCCATATGGCGTCCGTGCTTACGTTTGTGTCCTCGTGGCGCATCTGGATGGAGCCGCTCTCAAAACGGCCAAGCTGTTCAATCAGCAGGTCGCGCAGATAGCGCCAGCGGACCCTGATCTCTTCGGGGGTTTCCATCCGGCTACCATAGCGGGGGGCGCCGGCGTGCGCGATGCTCGACAACGACCTCGGAATTCAAACTGAGACAACACCCGCGGCCGTCAAGAACTAAGCCCGCCGCCGTGCGGCCTGCCGGCCTCTCGTCCCATCGGCCGCTTCGGCGAGGGCGGCGTCGATCACCTCGTAGAGCCTGCGGGCGTCGATCGGCTTCGCCACATGGTTGTCCATGCCTGCCGCCAGGTACTCGGCGACCTGATGGGCCATGGCGTTGGCGCTCAGCGCCACGATCGGGGTGCGCGGCCGACCGCTCGCCGCCTCCGCCGCGCGGATCGCGCGCGCCGCCGTGGGGCCGTCCATCACCGGCATCTGGATGTCCATCAGGACCAGGTCGAAAGGCTCGGCCTCCCACGCGGCGAACGCCTCGGCGCCGGTCTCCACCAGCACCGGCTCTATGCCCACCTCCGCCAGGAGCAGCTTCAGCACCAGCTGGTTGACCGCGTTGTCCTCCGCCGCCAGCAGCTTGGGCGGCCGCGCCCGCGCCCGGCGCACGGGCTTCGGGCGGCGCATCGAGGCGGGCCGCCGCCGGGCCGCCTCGCCGATGCGCTCCAGCGGCAGCGTCAGGGTGAATCGCGCGCCCTCGCCCGGCCGGCTCTCGGCCGCGATCGTGCCGCCCATCAGGCTCGCCAGCTCGCGGCAGATGGACAGCCCCAACCCGGCGCCGCCGTAGCGGCGGGTCGTCGAGGCGTCGGCCTGTTCGAATTTTCCGAACAGCCGCTCCAGATGTTCCGGGGGGATGCCGATGCCGGTGTCTTCCACGGCGATGGTCAGCCGCTCGTCAGCGCGATCGATCAGCACGCGGATCCCACCCCGGTCGGTGAACTTCATCGCGTTGGACATCAGGTTGTAGAGAATCTGCCGGATCCGCGTGGGATCGCCGCGGTAGCGGCCCCCGGCCGCTGGCGCGAAGATCAGCTCGAACTCGAGTCCCTTCTCGGCGGCGACGGCTGCGAACGCCTGGTGCGCGCCGCGGGCGACCTCGGCCAGGTCGAATTCGAGGATCTCAAGCTCGAGCTTGCCCGCCTCCACCTTCGAGAGGTCGAGGATGTCGTTCAACACCGCCAGCAGGGCCTCGCCGGAGTCGCGGATCACCTGCAGCTGCGCCCGGTGCCCCGCCGAGAGCTGGGGGTCGGCCGACATGGCCTGCGCCATGCCCAGCACGCCGTTCAGCGGCGTGCGGACCTCGTGGCTCATCGTGGCAAGGAAGGCGCTTTTGGCGCGGCTGGCCGCCTCCGCCTCGTCGCGGGCGGCGGCCATCTCGGCGCTCGCCATCTCGGCGCGCTCCTTCTGCCGCCGCAGTTGCCGGGTCACGCCCACCAGTTGCTTGAAGTTCTCCGAACCGACGTAGATGCCGATCATGGCGTGGCCGACCACGGCCAGCATGGTGATCATCACCACCACCTGGTCCATGCCGGAGAAGTGCGGCGAGAGCCCGAGCGTGAGCAGCGGCGCGGCCAGCGCCGGCGTCGCGGGGATCAAGGCGCCGGGCGAACGGCTGTGATGGGCCTCCACATAGAGCAGGTGGCCCGCGAAAAAGGCCGCCGCCGCGACGTCCGACGAGCGCGACGGCGCGGCCCAGAGGATCACGCCCACGCTGCTCCAGGCCGAGATCGCGATGGCGTAGGTCCAGAAAGTCGCCCAGGCATGCGCGCGGCTGATCGGCTGGCCCCGGGCCATCGGGCGCGCCGTGAGCCGCATCGGGATTTCCAGCGCCAGCACCACGGCGGTCCAGACGCTCGCGGTGACCCAGCCGGACACGTAGCCCAGCAGCCACCAGAGGATGCCAGCGAACGCCAGCCGCACCGGCGACAAACGAAAGCTTTGCGCCCCGGCGCTGACGAACCGCTCGTCGAACCAGGAATCGAACATCCGCCCCAATTTCCTCTCAGGACCGCCGACGCTAGCGAGGTATGGAGAACGGTGTCTTAACGGAGCCGAAGCCGCGCCCTCACCGGCGCTTTTCGACCTGGGCGTCGATCTCGTTGAGGATCAGGGCGATCTCGTCGGCGACCTCCCTGGGCAACTCGCCCCCGCCGCCGCCCTGGCGGAAGAACCGCAGCCCGCCCAGGCTCGCCTCCACGGTCTTGAAGGCTTCGGGATCGGCGAGCGCCAGGTGCGCCAGCAGCGCGCGCACCAACAGGTCGTGCGCCATCAGGCTCGCCTGCATCTCGTCCAGCCGGGCTTCGAGCGCCAGGATGTGGGTGGTCGGGTCCATGGGCGCCTCGGTGGGACCGCCGTCGGAGGTCCGTCGGCGGCTCCGCGATAGCACGCCCGCCGGCCGCGACAATCCCGCTTGCTGCCGATTGTGAGGAAGCGCACGATTCTGATTCGTCGGAGCAATCCAGCAGAGGGAGGTGTTCTTGAAATCTACGATGATCGGCGTGGCCCTGGTGGCCGCCCTGACGCTGTCCGCCGGGACGGCGCTCGCCCAAGCAGGTACGATGCAGCCGATCCCCAATCCGCCGGAGAAGCCGGCGGCGGCCAAGCACCATCACAAGATGCGCCACGCTAAGGCGCATCACATGAAACACCACGCCAAGCACCACATGGCCAAGACGTCGGACGCAACGCCTGCGAAGTGACCGTTGCGGCGGGGCCGCACGCCGGCCCCGCCAAGCCGCCCGGGTTCGGGCCGCTAGTCGGGCTTGAGCGCGGAGCGGCCCCTGCCTGCGGAACGGGGCCGACGGGCGCACGTTCGTTCGGCGGGATGACGCATCCCCTGGAACCCCTGCTGCGCGAGAACTACACGCGGATCGTCAAGGATCTGGTGTCGCCGGTCGTCGACCTCCTGACCGAGGCCCAGCACCTCTTCGCCGGCGACATCGAAAAGCTCCACATCATGCTCTTGGTCGCCCTGCGGACCGCCGAGCACCACGCCGCCTCAGGGCTCGACCTCGAGCGGGTCCTCGCCGACGAAATGGCCGAGCTCCCGAGTCTCGCCACCAACGTGAAATCCCTCTCCGAGGGGAGCGGCATCCCCGAGGAGACCGTGCGCCGCAAGGTCCGCGCCCTGGTGCAGGAGGGACTGATCTGCCGGCAGCATCATGCGCTGTCCTATACGGCCAAGGCCGCTCGCGCGATGGAGGGCGTGCGACGCATCCTGATCCGCGCCGCCGCCCAGGAGCACGACACCGTGGAGCGTCTGCTCTAGGGGCGGCGCTGAGCTCGTCTCAGGCTCGGCCTCGTGCGTTGCGGCGTCGATGAACCCCGACGATCTCCATTAAGATCCTGGAGCCGTTGCTCGCCGCTACCGCGCTCGCGATCCTGTGTTTCGCCGCAGCCGCCGACTTGCTGTGGCGCGACGGGCGCCGCCAGAAGCTGGCCGAGGAGGCGCCGCCTCCGGGACCCACATCTCGCTCAACCCATCCACCCCAGCGGCTCGTGAGTGACCCGCCGCGCCGGCCGGGCCGGACCGGACCCGCCGCGCCGGTTGGCGGCGAACTCGCCGAAGGCGTCGGCCGCATGGCTCGCCTCGTCGTGCAGCGGCCCGGCGTAGCTTCGCGTCGCCCGGCTCCAGCGCTTGCGATAGGCGCGCAGCCTCTCGAGGCCCAGCCCGCAACGCTCGGCGTCGAACCAGCACAAGGGGATCATCAGCCGCACGGCGTTGATCCGCTCCTCCGCCTCCATCGCCGCGCCGACCTCGATTCCGGCAAGGCCCAGCCCCTGCAGCGTCTCGTAGCGCGAGCGACCGGCTGCCCCGAGCTCGCGCACCATGACGTCGTGCGGCAGATGGTGCGCGCCGAAGGTCCAGGGCCGGCCCGCCAGCGCCTCGCGCACGATCGCATCCAGCCCCTGGCCGCGCGTCTCGTAGTAGTCGAGGACGCGGACCTCGCGCCCCGCCTGCTGGAAGAACCAGATCGCCGTGTAGTCGTCGATGCCGAGGTCCCAGGCGGTGTCCACCTTGAGCGCCGGATCGAAGGGGACCCGTCCGATCTGGCCGGCCCGCTCCGCCTCGCCGATCAGGGCGGCGTAATAGGCTCCCGGCGCGGCGGCCTCGAAGTCGACCAGGTACTCGGTGGCGAACCTCGCCTCGCCCTCCGCCTGCGAGCCCAGTTCGGCGATCAGCTCGGCGCGCTCGCGGGCCAGCTGCTCGGCCGAGAACACATCCGTCGCCGTAGCCGGCGACTTCAGCGTGAACCACTCCGGATCGCGGCTCCTCGCCTCGAAGGCGCGCGTCGCATGACCTCGCCCGCGCGGCGTCCACAGGAACAGCGCCCAGCCGGCGTTCTCCGCCAGGATCGGGCGGATGTAGCTCCAGGCGTCCGGCTTCGCGAGCGCCCACTCCGAGAACACCACCCCCACCGGCGGCGAGCCCACCAGCGAGTTGTAGTTGTCCGACCCCGCGACCTGCCAGGTCGAGCCGTTCTTGAACTCGACCATCATCTCGGAATCGCGGGTCTTCTTGCGCGTTTTCAACGGAAACGCCTCGTTGATGCGTTTTCGCCCGGTGTGCGGATTGACCGCGTCCCAGATCGCCTTGCGGCCCTGGCTGGCCTCCGGGAGCAGATGCCAATAGGTGCCGGGCTTCCGGCTGATCGCATACGCCGCCCAGTGCAGCGCCACCTCGTCCTTGCCCCACCTGCGATGCGCGACGACGTCAGCCCGCTTCCCTCCTGCTTCGAGATACCTCCACAGTGGCCGCTGGTATTCGCGCGGGTCCCAGCGAAACGGCAAGACCGCCATCCCGTCGTCGCTCAAGGCTCGCCCTCGTCGCTGCGCGCGAGCTCCTCCTCCGTCACGTCGGAGTAGCGTTTCAGGATCACCGTGAAGCCGCCGTCTCCCTCCTCACCACCGCCGAGCTTGGGACGGCCGTGGCCGCGGTCCAGCACCTCGCGCGCCGCGGCGAGACGGATCGCGGCCGGGCTCTTCTCGTCCTGCATGAGCGCCGCAAGAGTCTTTATCGCCTTGGGTCCAAGGCCTTGCGCCCGCTTTCGCAGCCGCGTTGCTGGTGTGGACTTGCGGGCGCGGGCATCCGCGCCCCGGCCGACGGTCGGCATGGGTCTTCCCTTCGGTCTGAAACGAAAAAGGCCGACCCTTTCGCCGGGCCGGCCCTAAAGCTTGCGCGCGATCCTCGACGCTAAGTCGATTGCGTGGTGTCCGGCAGCCCCAGGATGCGCTTGGAGATGATGTTGTTCTGGATCTCGAACGAGCCGCCGTAGATCGACATCGCCTTGCCGAACAGCCAGCCCCTCACGGCCTCCATTTCCTCGGGCTTGAACGTCTCGCCGTTCCAGCCCAGACCCTGATGGCCCATGATCTCGAGCGTCAGCTCTGAGCGCGTCTGCGCCACGTGGGTCGCCGAGTTCTTCAAGACCGAGACCGCGTTCGACGGCGAGTTCGAGCCGCGCGACTCGGCCATCGCCCGCGCCACGGTCAGCGCATGCGCACGCGCGTCCATGTCGTTCTTCACCACCCGTGTGCGCAGATCCAGATCGGCGATCCGGCCCTTGGCGTCCTCGCCCACGTAGCGCTTGGCGATCTCCTGCAGCGGCGTCTGCCGGCCGCCGCCCTGCGGGGCGCCGGTCTGGCTCGCGCGCTCGTGCTGCAGCAGCCGCTTGCCGACCGTCCAGCCCTCGTTGAGCTTGCCGAGCATCGCCTCTTTCGGGGCCGTCGCATCCGTGAAGAAGGTCTCGCAGAACGGGCTGTCGCCGGCGATCAACGGGATCGGCCGCGTCTCCACGCCCGGCTGATGCATGTCCAGGAGGATGAAGCTGATCCCCTCATGCTTCTTGGCCGCGGGGTCGGTCCGCACGAGGCAGCCGCACCAATCCGACCACTGCGCGCCGCTCGTCCAGATCTTGCTCCCATTGATAAGCCAGTGGTCGCCCTTGTCCTCGCAGCGCGTCTGCAGCGAGGCCAGGTCCGAGCCCGCGTTCGGTTCCGAATAGCCGACGCACCAGCGCACCTCGCCCTTCACGATCGGCGGGATGTGCTTCCGCTTCTGCTCCTCGGTGCCGTAGTCCAGGATCGTCGGGCCGATCATGGTGATGCCCATGCCGTAGCCCTGCAGCGGGCTGAAGGCGCCGATCTTGGCCATCTCCTGCTGCAGGGCGCGCGCCTCGGGCGCCGAGAGCCCGCCGCCGCCGTATTCCTTGGGCCAAGTGGGCGCGGTCCAGCCCTTCCCGCCCAGCGCCTGCCGCCACTTGGCGAAGTCGCCGTCTTTGGGCTGGCGGCCCTCGGCGCCGGCCATCGCCGCCTTGCCCTTGAGCGAGGGGGGGAAGTTGGCCTTCAGCCACTCGGCCGCCTCGGCCCGGAACGCCTCCAGCTCGGCGCCGCCTCCGAAATCCGCCATCGCCGATCCTCCGGAATGCCTTGAGTTCCCGCCAGTCTAGGCGCCCCCGCGCCCCCGCGCCAGCGTGACCCGAGGTCAGCGCTGGCTTGACCGGCGCGTTTCGCGCGGCCTCAATCGGAGCCTTGCAGGAGCGAGCCGGCCTCAGACCGGCGGGTTGGGAGAGACGCGCCATGGCGTTCAAGACGATCATCACCGGCCTAAGCCTCGCCGCCGCGCTGGCCGGCGCTTCGGCGGCCCGCGGCGCCGATACGGTCAAGGTCACCCAGGGCGCGCTGCACGGCGCGACCTCGGGCTCGGTCACCTCGTTCAAGGGGATCCCCTTCGCCGCCCCTCCTGTCGGCGATCTTCGCTGGCGTCCGCCGGCTGCGCCGAAGCCCTGGCAGGGCGTCCGCGAGGCGACCGCCTACGGGCCGGCCTGCATGCAGATGGGCCAGGCCCGCTCCGGCGGCACGATGAACCAGTCGGAGGACTGCCTCTACCTGAACGTCTGGGCGCCCGCGTCCGCCAAGCCGGGCGGGAAGCTCCCCGTCATGGTCTGGATCCACGGCGGCGCCTTCATCCAGGGCACGGGCGGCAGCACCTTCTACGACGGGAGCCACTTCGCCGAGCGCGGCGTGGTCTTCGTCACCGTCAACTATCGCCTGGGCCGGCTCGGCTTCTTCGCCCACCCCGCGCTGAGCGCCGAGACCCCCTCGGGGCCCCTCGGCAACTACGGCATCATGGACAACATCGCCGCGCTGAAGTGGGTGAGAGCCAACATCGCCGCGTTCGGGGGCGATCCGAACAACGTCACCGCCTTCGGCGAAAGCGCTGGCGGCATCCTGATTAATTTCCTGATGACCGCGCCGGAAGCCAAGGGCCTCTTCCAGAAAGCGATCTCAGAGTCCGGCTTCGGCCGTTCGGCCGGCGTACCGATCCGCGGCGATGCGCCCCGCACCGGTGAGAAGATCGGCGTCGCGTTCGCGACCGCCCACAACATCACCGGCTCCGGCCCGGAAGCCGCCAAGGCGCTCCGCGCGCTCTCCGCCGAGGAGCTTTCGGCGCCGGTCACGGGCCTCGCCGACCCGGGCATCCCCTCGCCGATGGTCGACGGCGTCGTCATCCCCGAACCCCCGCCCCAGGCCTTCGCGGAAGGCAAGGAGGCCAAGGTCCCCTACATCGCCGGCGGCAACAGCTGGGAGGCCTCGCTCTTTCCGCAGACCGCCAGGCAGCCAGAGGGCACGCTTGCCCGCCTGGGTCCCGCCCGCGAAAAGGTGCTCGCGGCCTATGGGGCTGACCCCGCCGGCGTCGCCCAGGACCTCACCACCGAGACAACGGTGATCGAGCCGGATCGCTATCTCGCACGGCTGCACGAAAGAAACGGCCAGAAGGCGTGGAACTACTACTTCTCCTACGTCCCCGCCGCCCAGCGCGCCTCGGTGCGGGGCCTGAACCACGGCGGCGAGATCCTCTACGTGTTCAACAATCTTCGCGATCAGGCCGTCAGCTTCGCGGGCCGCACCCTGCCCGCCGCCACGCCCGAGGACCACAAGATCTCGGAGGCGGCGATCGCCTACTGGGTGGCCTTCGCCAAGCGCTCCGATCCGGACAGCGCCGGCGGTGTGGCCTGGCTCCCGGCCGAGCCCGGCGACAACGTCCTTGAGTTCGGCGCCGACGGCGTTCGACTGCGCCCCCACTTCCACCAGACCACCCTCGATCTGGTCGAGCAGCTCTCGGCCGCCCAGAGGCGCTGAGCCGAGGCGCAGGCGACTGTCCTCGGGCCCAGGCTAAGGGCCTAGTAGCCCATGAAGTGGTCGAATCCGAACAGCTTGTGGATCGCGGCGATGCTGTCCGCCGCCCGGACTTCCGCCTGCCGAGCGGCCAACTCCTCGGCATCGTCAGGAAAGTGGAGCAGGTCGTCCGCATGGGCGGCGACGGAAACACACACTCTGTCCTTCGCCTCCGCGAGCGTCAGACTTGGCCGTTCTTCCCACTCGTGCTCGATCTTCGATAGCTTCCTCAGGAGGGTTCGGAGAGAAAAGCGCGCCGGGCCGACACGTCGCACGGATCGAACGCGCCAGGAGCGCCCGTCACGATCGACCACCTCCATCCCCTCTTGCATACGATCGCGTAGGGTCAAAGGTCCGCAGGTCGTGAGCTCCTCCTCGTTGTCGAAAGCCCACATGTCGAGGTCGGTCGTGAACGCGAGCAGCGGATAACGGAATCTCGGTTGGGTCACGTGTTTCCTCTTGGGAACGGAACAGGAACCTATTTGCGAGCTCGCTACAAGGTAGGCGGCACCCCCGGGCCCTCTATTCCCTCCTCTGAATCAGAAGCCTGCGGTTGAGCGAGCCATTCCGCTGTGTGGGCTCCGACCCACGCGGGAACAGTCTTCATCCAGTTGGGTGTGCCCACCCACCAGCGTTGGAGCGGTCCAAACCTCGGAAGGTCTCCCCAGCTTCCATGTATTCGTCGATGGTCAACCTTCGGGAGTATCTTCAGGAAGGCCGGATGATTGCGCCAGTTTTCCTGGCTTCGGTTGATTCCATTGAGCTCGGCTGCGTGGTGAACCTCGCTCGCTGGTGGGACAACGCCTCTGCGGCGTAGCTGCTTTGATACGGCATTCGCGGTCATTTTTCCGGTGTTCCATGCGGTGTCCTTGGCAAACGCATCCACGACGCCCACTGCCTCGGGTGCCAATAGGGCGTCGCTGCCGATTTCCGCCAGGTCGCGCGCGACGCCGCCCCAATCGAAATAGTGGGCCCAGGTGCCGAAGCCGAAAGGACCTGTCGTCCGCCAGCCCGGGATCGGATGCAGCTTCCCGTCGGCGCCAGGCTGGAACACGTCCACGCGGCTCGGATCTATCGATTGCCCCGATGTAGGAGGCGCGGGCGCAGTCGAGGACAAGGTGTCGTGCCCGGAGCCGCCGCTCAGCGCCGCGCCATGCTCACCGGCCGACAAGGCGCCATCATCGTCTTGGTCGTTGGCGGCCAATTGGCGCGCACGCAGTGCCTGCCAATCGGCGTGCGGCATCTCCGCTTGCCGGAGCGCTTGGGTCGCATTGCTGCCTTCTGGCTGCCCGTCAGAGGATTCGGAAGTGGCCCCTAGAGCCGGAGCGACATTGTCATATTGGCCCTGAGCGGCGCGCCACCGTGCCGCCGCATCTTCCCAGACCTCGTCCGGAATATCGGTCGTGGAGAAAGGCTGGAATCGAGAATATGGCAATTCGGCGTCTCCTCGGCCCTGGGAACTAGGGGGCGCGGCTCCGCAACTCGCGAGCGCGGCTCCGCCAAATGACAGGGGTTCTGGTCGGTACCCCGCGCCGGCTGAGATCGAGGCGCAGTTCTCAACGATGCCCTAAGTGTCGCAAATTCGCGCGCGGCTGTCAAGCACAAAACGAGAACATTCATAACCCAGGTTCATCGTCCTACGACGTGTCCCTACGGCAGGGAACCAAGCTGCGCCGTGGCCCGTTATCGCCCCGTTGGAGGGGCGAGCATGTCCGAGCAGTCGTCTGCCGATTCCTTCGAGTCCGAGCTCCTGGCCGCGGTGCCGTTCATGCGCGCCTTCGGCCGCACGCTCACCGGCGACGTCGAGCAGGCGGAGGACCTCGCCCAGGAGACCCTGCTGCAGGCCTGGCGCTGCCGCGACCAGTTCCGGCCCGGCACCAACCTGCGCGCCTGGCTCTCCACCATCCTGCGCAACCGCTTCTACTCCAGCCAGCGTCGCCGCAAATGGCGCGCCGAGTACGACCAGGAGATCATCGAGCGCACCCTGGTCGCGCCGGACGACCCCTCGGCCAATGTCGAGCTGGAGGATGTCCGCCGGGCGCTTTCCATGCTGCCGGACTTCCAGCGCGAGGCCCTGATCCTCGTCGGCGCCGGCGGCCTCGCCTATGAGGAAGTCGCCCAGATCATGGGCTGCCCGGTGGGCACCGTGAAGAGCCGCGTGCGCCGCGCCCGCGACGAGCTCCAGTCGCTGCTGTTCGACGCGCGCCTGGATCGCCCCGAGCGGTGTTCCTCGGCGCTGGGCGCCCTGCTTTCCGACTTCGACCAGGTCCGCGGCGGCTCGGCGGTCGCCGCCTAGCGCCGGACGGCTATTCGCTCAGGTTCGCAGCGTCCGGCGTCTTGCCCGCCTTCTCCGCGGCCCGCGCGCCCGACAGGATGTCCGGCAGCGCATAGTTGCCCTCGTGGCACGCGTATTCGTAGACCGGCCCCTTGGTCGCGTTCAGCGGCATCTGCGCCTTCCAGACCTGGGTGAAGACGCTCGGGTCCTCCACCTGGAACTCGTAGAGGATCTGGCTCTGCGAGACGCGGGTGAACCGCTCCGTCACCTTGGCCTCCTTCGAGAGATAGAGCGTCGCGCCGAAGTAGGGCCTGAGGCTCTCGCCGGGATTGAAGTTGGTGGTCTCCACCACCAGCGTCTCGCCCTCCCAGCGGCCGATAGAGTCTCCCATCCAGGGGCGGATGTTCGGCGGCAGGTGGGCCTTGGCGTTCAGCCGGATGGTGCGCACGTCGTGGTTCATCTCGACCACGATCGCGACGGCGTCCGGCGACTGCACGATCTGGTAGTTGTTGTTGTAGAGCACGTTCAGCATCGGCGGACCGGCCGAGGAGCCGAACCCCAGGATGCAGCGCTCGCCGAGCGGCCTCGCCTCCGGCCCGTCGAAGTCGGTGCGCGCGCGCCGGAGCGTCGTGTCGAACGCTCTGCGGCCGGCCACGCTGTAGGGCAGTTTGCCGTCGGCCGGATCGATCAGCCACGACGTCCTGACCTCGCCGGCGATGCGGCCCATGGCGGTGCCGGGATCGGTCCAGCCGGCGTTGTAGCCGCCGGGATCGTTGGCCACCGGCGGGGCCGGCGCGTTCGGATCGGTGGGCCGGTCCGCCGCCGCCCGCCGCGCCGCGCGCGCCTTCTCGAACGCCGCCGCCTGGGCCTCGCTGACGGTCAGCGTCTTGAACATCGGCGGCCGCTCGAGCGTGGTGAGCGAGGCGTTGGTCCAGACGCCTTGCAGGTCGGGCTGCCCGAAGGCGGTCCGCGGCGCATGGTAATCGGCCGCGAAGGCCGCTCCGCCGAACGCTATGCAGGCTGCCAGCGCCACCCCTGCCATCCTAACGCCCATGCGCCCCCTCCCCCGATGTCTTGGCCGTCGCGTCGCGCTCGGCCGCCCGCGCGCCGGCCAGGATGTTCGGCAATGAATAATTCCCCTCGTGGCAGGCGAATTCAAACGTCTTCGCCGAGCTCGCCACCATCGGCAGCTCGCCCCGCCAGGTCTGGCGGTAGATTGCCGGATCATCGACGCTGAACTGGTAGAGGATTTCGCTGGGCGAGGTGCGCGTGAAGCGTTCGACCACTCTGGCGGCGGGGGAGAGATAGTAGTTCTCTGTCCCGCTGCGCCTCGGCTGCTGCCGGGGGTTGAAGTTGGTGGTCTCGACGATCAGCGCTTCGCCGTCCCACCAGCCGACGGAATCGCCCATCCACGGCCGGATCGCGGGTGGCGCATGACGGCGGTCGCCCAGGCGGACGATGCGCGTCTCGTGGTTCCACTCGAGCACGAACACCACACGGTCGCGGGTCTGCACGATCTGGATGTTGTTGGCATAGAGGCCGATCAGCATCGGCGGCCCGATGCTGTTGGCGAGCAGGCATTGTTCCGACGTGGTCCGCGGCTCCGGCCCGTCGAAGTCCTTGGCCGCCCGGTTCGCCGCGTCGGCCATGGCGCGTCCGACTGGCGTATAGGGCAGCTTGCCGTCGGCCGGATCGACGATCAGCCCGATCCGCGCGCGTCCGCCGATGCGAGCGAGCCGGCCGCCCATCTCCCACATCTCGCTGTCGTTGCCGCCCACGTCGTCGACGATCACCGGCGGCGGGCTGGCCTCATAGGCGGCGGCCTCCGCGTCGCTGAGCTGCAGCGTGCGGTACCGGTCCGGCCGCTCCAGGCGAGTCAGCCAGGCGTTGGTCCACTGCCCTTCGAGCTCGGGCCGGCCGAAGGCGTCGCGCGGGGCGTGATAGCCGGCCGCGACGGCGCTCCCGGTGACCAACAGCGCCGCCGCCAACCCCGCGACCCCGGTTCGCAGACCATCGTTCTCCATGGCGTGACGCTAGGCCCGAGGCGAGCATCCGTCGACCCGGGACTTGCCTGACGGGGCGTCGCCGTCCCAGGGTGTCGCCAGCCAGAATGACAAGCATCAGGGAGGCCGCCCATGGCTGTCGATTTCGAGATTCCGGACGAGGCGAAGGAGATCCGCGAGCGGGTCCGCAAGTGGGTGCACGACGAGTGCATCCCGGCCGAGAAGAAGGTCAAGGATCGCGAGTCCTTCGACAAGGTCCTGAAGGAGCTGCGCACCAAGGCGCGGGCGCAGGGCCTGTGGTGTCCGTTCATCCCCAAGGAGTACGGCGGCATGGGGCTGGGGCCGCTCGCCAACGCGCTCGTGCAGATGGAGCTCGGCGAGAGCTACCTGGGCGCGCTGTCGATGAACACGCAGGGTCCCGACGACGCCACCATGATGACCATCCTGACGCACGGGACGGACTATCAGAAGGAGAAGTTCCTCAAGCCGCTGCTGAACGGCGACAAGCGGGTCTGCTACTCGATGACCGAGAAGGCCGCCGGGTCCGACGCCACCGGCATGCAGACCCGCGCCGTCAAGCAGGGCAACGAGAACTACGTGCTGAACGGCGAGAAGTGGTTCTCCTCGGCCGCCACCAACGCCGACATGGCGCTGGTCATGGCGATGACCGATCCGGACGCGCCCCGCCACCAGCGCTACTCGACCTTCATCGTCGAGCTGCCCAACGAGGGCTACAACATCAAGCGCAACATCCCGACCATGGCCATCGAAGGCCCGCTCAGCCACATCCTGGGCGGCGGCCACGCCGAGATCGAGATCAAAGACCTGGTGGTCCCGGCCGAGAACCTCTTGGGCGGCGAAGGCAACGGCTTCAACATGGGCCAGCACCGCCTGGCCTATGGGCGGCTGCGCCACGGCATGCACAACATCGCCATGGCCCAGCGGGCGCTGGACATGGCGACCGAGCGGGTCACCAAGCGCGAGACGTTCGGGCGGCCGCTGGCCGACCGCCAGGTCGTGCAGTTCATGCTCGCCGAGTGCGCGACCCAGCTCTACATCGGCCGGCTGATGCTGATGCACATCGCCTACAAGGCCGAGAAGGGCCTGGATCTCCGGCAGGAGAACCACATGGCCAAGGTCTATCTGGCCAACATGGTCCACCACGTGGTCGACACCGCCATCCAGCTGCACGGCTCGCTGGGATACAGCCAGGACACCCCGCTCGCCCGCTGGTACACGCAGATCCGCTCTCAGCGCCTGGTCGACGGGCCGGACGAGGTGCACCGCTGGACGGTCGGCCGCAACGTCATCAAGGCCTTCAAGGAGCACGGCACCACGGCCAGTATGGCCGGCGGCGATCTGGTGTAGCCCTAGGCCTTCACGTCATGGCCGGGCTCGTCCCGGCCATGATCAAATGGAATCGGCCGCGATTCGGTCCGGCGCGCCGGCGAGCGGGATGAATTTCTCGCGAATAAACTCGAGCCGGCTCTTCAGCATCTCGGCGTGCTCCCGCGTGGGCGCGGCGCTGATGGGGAAGGCCTCCGATAAGTCCTCTTCCGCGAGGACCTTGTCGGCCCAATCCTCCGCGATCACGCAATAGAGACGCAGGGCGTCTGCGGGGGTGCGAGGCTCGGCCGCCAAGAAGATCGTGGGGATGTCTCCCACCACGATCCAGACTTCTGCCTCATCCTCCTCGCCGTCAGGAACAGGCCGCTCGAACCTTATCAGGAACAGCCCGATCACCTCGCCCACGCCGAACGCCAGCAGCATGTCGCGGACGGGCGGCGCCCACTCGAAGGCGGTGATGTATCCCAGCGCGATCGGCCAGCTCTCGCAGCCACCGCGCCTCCTCCCCCGCCTCCGCCGGATCGTCGTAGTCCGGCGGCACGCCGCGTTGGAAACAGGAGGTGTCGACCAGATACTTTGCCATGACCTGACCACCGCATGGGGCGATGCCGAAGTCAAGAACGAAGAGTGAACTCCAAGACGCCGCTATTCTTAGGTGATCGGCGGGTCACCGCGTTTCCAGGTGGGATCAACCGTCCGGTTGAACTCTTCTTCGATGCGTTGTTCGTCTTCCGGGCTTAGGTATCC
>NZ_JAICYI010000011.1 GCF_025934275.1 Phenylobacterium sp. | reverse complement strand
CGAGGGGGTTTTACAATCCCGGCCGCGTGGAGCGGTCGCGTGAGCAATTAGCTCTCTGATATTCTTGAATTTTCCCAGCAAGAAGCGGTCCGGAGCTCTTTCGAGCGCGCAGTTCGCGTCGCCGGGATTCCAAATGTTCTTCTTTTGTTCTTGACGCAATGCAACTCAGTTGAGGCGCCGCCGCTGGGCGATTGCGGCGTTCACCTGATGAACCTGGCGCTCGAGGCGGTGCAGTTCGTCCTCGGAGATGCCGTCGCGGACCAGGAGGTCCACCAGGTCTTCGATGGCCGCCGCCCTCTCTCGGGGCGGCAGGATCGCGATCCTCGTGAGCGTGGCATCTTCCATGGCGGCGCTTCCATTGTCTCAGTTCGGGCAGGCGACGGAGCCGCCAGCAGCTTTCGTGCCGAATGGCGCGCCCGGCTCGCGCGGCGGCGGCCGTGTGGTAACAAAGCCGCGACGGAGACGCGGCGAGGACGCGGGGTGGGGCGGCGCTTGGCGGGGACTGGGGGCTGAATGGCGGGGCGGCTGGCGATCTTCCATCCGCCGGGGGTGCTGGAGAGCCGGGAGAACCCGTTCGGCAAGGACGTGGCGAACCTCGAGCTCTACCGGGCGCTGGCGCGCCATGGCGGCTTTGGCCAGGTCGACCTCTTGAGCTTGCTCCCGTCCGATGAAACCGCGCTGCGCGAAGCGCTGCTCGAGGGCCGCCCCGCCGAGACGCGCATCGTCGGCGGCTCGGCGCTCAACACCGCGATCTGCGCGCAGGCGGGCGCGCTGCTGCGCGGCCAGCCCTACCTCTACGAGCTCAGCTGGCTCCGCCGGCGCGGGCCCGGAGATGCGGCCTACAGCCTCCTGGGCCTGGCGCACACGATCGGGCCCCCGGCCGTCCGGCAGCTGATCCTGAACGCCTCGCTCGGTCCGACCCATCCGTGGGACGCCATCATCTGCACCTCGCCCGCGGTGCGCGACGCCCTGGCGGCGCTGTTCCAGACCTGGGGCGGCCACCTCGCCGAACGCACCGGCGGCCACGCGCCCCGGCAGCCGATGCTGCCGATCGTGCCGCTGGGGGTGGACGGCGCGGCCCTTGCCGCCCGCGCCGATCGTCCGCGGGTGCGCGCCAGCCGCCGCGCGGCCCTCGATGTCGCTGAGGATGCAGTCCTCGTGCTGTGGCTGGGTCGGCTGTCGTATTTCGAGAAGGCCTTCCCGCAGCCGATGTTCCGGGCCTTGCAGCGCGCCCACGGCCTTGGCGGGAAGAAGCTCCACTTCGCGATGGCCGGCTGGTTTCCGAGCGAGCCGGACCGGGCGCGCTATGAGCAGGCCGCCGCCGCCTGCGCGCCGGACGTGCCGGTGAGCTTCCTGGACGGCAACGACCGCGAACTGCTGGGCGAGCTGTGGGCGGCGGCCGACATCTTCCTGTCCCTGGTCGACAACATCCAGGAGACGTTCGGCATCGCCCCGGTGGAAGCGATGGCCGCGGGCCTGCCGGTCGTGGCGAGCGATTGGGACGGCTATCGCTCCACGATGCGGGACGGCGTGGAGGCGATCCTGGTCCCGAGCCTCGGCGGGCCGGCCGGCGGCCTCGGCTACGCCATGGCCCAGCGCCACCAGATGCTGCTGGACAGCTACCAGGCCTACGTCGGGGCGATCGCCCAGCACACCGCCGTGCACGTCGGCCGCGCCGCCGAGGCCCTGGCGGCGCTCGCCGGGGATCCGGACCTGCGCCGGCGGATGGGCGCGGCCGGGCGGGCGCGGGTCGCCGAGGCGTTCGACTGGCCGGTCGTCGCCCGGCAGTACGCCGCCCTCATCGACGAGCTCGCGGCCATCCGCGCGGCTGCGCCGCCGGCTGCGGCGGCGATCCGCGGCGATCCGGCGGCGGGGGACCCTTTCGCCGACTTCGCGGGCTTCGCCACCCAAGCTGCGAGTCTCGATCTGCCGCTCCGCGCGTCCCCCGGCCTGACCGGCGCCGACGTGCTGGCGACCGCGGAGACCGAGCTCGATCGGGCGTTCCCCGCCTGGCGCGGGTCCCTGGAGGAAGCCGCGCAGGCGTTCGAGCTGGTGGCGCTGGGCCGGGCGACGAGCGTCAAGGAGGTGCTCCTGGCGTTCCCGCCGCAGCGGCGTCGCGCGGTCGAGCTCTCCGTCATGTGGCTGGCCAAGCAGGGGTTCCTCGACTGGCTCGCCTGACCGGCATCCATTCGCTGCGCCCATGCGTTCCTCCGCTCGAGCCTCCGGCGCGAGGCGAGCTATCGAGAGGAGACAAGAACATGCGCCGCACTCTGTTGGCCGCCGTCGGCCTGGCGCTCGCCGTATCCTCGGCGGCGCAGGCGCGGAGCGGCTGCGAGGCCTACGCGCACAACCGCAGGGTCACCGGCACGGTGGTCGGCGCCCTCGGCGGCGGCCTGCTGGGCAGCGCGGTGGCGGGCCATGGCTCGAAGGGCACGGGCGCGCTGGTGGGCGCGGGACTGGGCGCCGTGGTCGGCAACAACCTGTCGCGGGTGAGCTGCGACCACAGAGCCTACTACCGCCGTCACCGGAGCCACTACGCCCGCGCCCGGACGAGGGCCGCGCCGGCCTACGCCCGCTATCCGCGCTACGCCTCCAGCTACAGGGCCGGATCGTGCCACTATGTGAGCCGTCCCTACTACGACCAGGCCGGCCGCCTGGTCTATGCGCCGATGCAGGTCTGTGAGTAGCGCGATGCGCAACCTTCAGCTGATCGCCGCGGCGGCGCTGGCGGGCCTGGGTCTCGCCGGCTGCAACGCCAACCGTGGAGCCGGCGTGAACGGCGTGTGCAAGCCCTTCACCACCGCCAACGCCCAGACCACCGCGCCGGCCGCGGCCACGACCGTTCCCGGCGCCGCGCCGCCCGCCAATGCGCCGGCCGATCCGGCGGCGATGCTCGACGATTGCCTGCATCGCTGGGGCTACACGCTGGCGGCCTCGACCGACCCCGCCAACTTCGTGGCCGACGCGACGCTGGCGGCGTGCGGCTCGCAGCTGGCGGGCTGGAACCAGCAGACGCTGACCTCCGGCGCTGGCGGCGCGCCGAACGGCGGGGCGGTGGAAGCGCCCAGCCTGATGAACGGCCAGAACACCAATCCGCTCGCCGAGCGCTACAGCTTCGCCCAGGGCCGGGCGCTGTTCTATGTGGTGCAGGCCCGCGCCGGGAAGTGCGCCCCGCCGCCGGCGGCTCAGACGAACACCGCCCCGAACCGCTCCTGAGCCGCTCCCGACGCCGCGGCGCCGCGGCGCTGGACCCTGCCGGAAGGTCGTGGTTGAACGCGGCCGATGTCCGCCCCCGCCGCCGCCCGCAACGCCCTGGTCAGGCAGCTCGCCCGGACGGTGTGGGGCATCCGCGAGCGGGTCCTCGACCGCCCGAAATCGCGCGCGGTGCTTCGCGCCATGGGCCGCCCGGCCATCTGGCTCATGCACCGCACCGCCGGCAAGGCGCCGCCGGCGCCGCCCGTCGAGCCGGCGGGCGAGACGGTCGTCCACCTCCCGCTCGACTACCGCTTCGCGCCGCTCGATCCGCCGCCTCGGCTGGCAGTGCTGATCCACGCCTTCTACCCGGAGGTCCTGGATGGGATCCTCGAGCACCTGGAGCGGATCCCGGTGGGCGCGGACCTGCTGGTCTCGACCGACGTCGCGTCGAAAAGCCCCGTCATCGAGCAGCGCCTGAAAGAGTGGTCCGGCGGCCGCATCGTCCTGCGCGTGACGCCAAACCGCGGGCGCAACGTCGCGCCCCAGCTCGTCGGCTTCGCTGACCTCATCGCGGACTACGACCTGCTGCTCCTGCTGCACACCAAGAAGTCGCTGCACTGGGACGCGCTGGCGGGCTGGCGCGGCGCCATGTTGCGCGATCTCCTGCCGCCAGGCGACGCGATCGGCGGGATTCTAGAGGCGTTCCGGCGGCTGCCGAGCCTCGGGATGATGGCGCCCAGCATCTATCCGCCCACCCGCCGCCACATGGTCTGGGGACCGAACTTTGCGGCGTGCCGCGAGCTCGCCGAACGGCTCGGCGTGGCGCTGGCGCCGGACAGTCCGCTCGACTTTCCCGCGGGGACCATGCTCTGGGCGCGGCCCAAGGCGCTCAAGCCGCTGCTTGATCTGCATCTTGGCTTCGGCGATTTCGAGCCCGAGGCGGGGCAGAAGGACGGCACCCTCGCGCACGCGCTGGAGCGGCTGCTTTTCCACTCCTGCGAGCTGGCCGGTTTCAGGTGGGCGCGGGTGCGGGCGGGGCTGGACGCCGTCTGGCCGGAGCGGTTCCTGAGGGCCGATTCGCCGCACGCGCTGCGGCGCTGCGTCACCGACCTCGGACGCACCCTGCTGCTGCCCGGGCGACCGCCCGATCCGGCGCACGCCGAGGATGTGGACGCGCCCGCTGATCCGGAGACGCGCAAGGCGGCCTTCCGGGCGGCCTGCCGTGAGGAGCTCGATGCGTTCCTGGCCGACGCTGGGCGCCTGCGGCTGCCTACGGCGGAGAAGCCGGAGGTCTCGATCCTGCTCGTGCTGTTCAATCAGGCCGAGCTGACGCTCCAGTGCCTGCGGTCGCTGCGCTTCGCCCTCGATCGGCCGAGCGAGGTGATCATCGTCGACAACGCTTCCTACGACCGCACGAGCGAGCTGCTCGAACGGCTCGAAGGGGCGAGGATCGTCCGCAATGCGGACAATCGCCATTTCCTGCGGGCGGTGAACCAGGCCGCCGCCCTGGCGACCGGCGAGGCGCTGCTGCTGCTCAACAATGACGCACGCGTGAGGCCGGGCTCCATCGCCGCCGCCCGGGAGGTGCTCCGCACGGAGCCGGACGCGGGCGCCGTGGCGGCCCGGATCGTGCTGCTGGACGGCACGCTGCAGGAGGCCGGCAGCGTCATCTGGCGCGATGGGGCCTGCGCGGGGATCGGCCGCGGGGCCGATCCGGAGGCGCCGGAGTTCCAGTTCCGCCGCGACGTCGACTATGGCTCCGGCGCCTTCCTGATGATCCGGCGTTCGGCGTTCGAGCAGCTGGGCGGCCTCGATGAGGCGTTCGCGCCGGCCTACTACGAAGAAACCGATTTCTGCATGCGGCTGCGCGAAGCTGGGATGCGGGTGGTCTACGAGCCGCGCGCGCTGATCTGGCATTTCGAGTTCGGCAGCGCCTCCAGCGCCGAGGCCGCCCTGTCGCTGCAGCGCGAGCATCACCAGGTGTTCGTCAGCCGCCACCGGACGACGCTGCAGTCGGCGCATCGTGAACGGGGCGCGCCGGGGCTCGAGGCGCGCATGCGCTCCTCCCAGCGCCGGCTGCTGATCGTCGAGGACCAGGTGCCTTACGCCGACCTGGGCGCCGGCTATCCGCGGGCGCTCGACCTGATCGGCGCCGCCCGCGCGGCCGGCTGGTTCGTTACGCTCTACCCGACCGTCTACCCGGACGCGGACTACGCGACGGCCTACGCCGCCGGGCTGCCGCCCGAGGTGGAGATCGCCGCCGAGCGCGGCGCGGCGGGGCTCGCGGCGTTCATGCACGAGCGGCGCGGCTACTACGACGCCGTGATCGTCAGCCGACCGCACAACATGAAGGTCTTCAAGGCGGCGCTCGCCGAGATGCGTCCCTTCATTCCCCCCGGCCGGTTGATCTACGACGCGGAGGCGATCTTCGCGGCCCGCGACGGCGCAGGCCTCCCGCAGGCCGAGAGCCGGGCCGCGCTGCGAGCCGAAACCGCCTTGGCCAAGCGCGCCGCGGCGGTGCTGGCCGTCAGCGAGGCCGAGGCCGCGCAGTTCCGGGCCGCAGGGGTCGCGCGCGTCCGGGTCCTGGGCCATGCGGTGGAGGCGCGGCCGACCGCGCCCGGCTTCGCGGCGCGGCGCGACCTGCTGTTCGTGGGCGCGCTCGACGAGGACCATTCGCCCAACGCCGATTCGCTGCGCTTCTTCGTGGACGAGGTCGCGCCGCAGCTGGACGGTCTCATCGGCAAGGATTGGACGCTGTGGGTCGCCGGCCGCAACGGCGCGGCGGGCGTGCAGTCGCTCGCGGGCGACCGCGTGCGCCTGCTGGGCCGGGTCGCGGACCTGAGCGACCTCTACGCCAAGGCCCGGTTGTTCATCGCGCCCACCCGCTTCGCGGCGGGCATCCCGATGAAGGTTCACGAGGCCGCCGCCCGCGGGCTGCCGGTGGTCGCCACCTCGCTGCTGGCCCGCCAGCTCGGCTGGGCGGACGGCGACGCCCTGCTGGTCGCCGACGACGCGGCCGCCTTCGCCGAGGCCTGCGCGCGGCTATACGCCGATCCGCAGCTCTGGGCGCGGATTCGCTCAGGCGGGCTCGCGGCGGTCGAGCGGGACTGCTCGCCGGCGCGATTCCGCGCCACGGTTGCGGAGGTGCTGGAGGCCGTGGCTGCGCCTCGTCGCTAGGCGGCGAGCAGGTCGTCGAGCTTGCGGATGTCGGCCACCGGTGAGGCGATCCCGCCCTTGAGCCGCATCACCTTGTTGCAGTAGAGCCTGAGAAGGTCGGTGTCGTGCGAGGCCAGCACCAGGATCCCGGCCCGCTCCACCAGGCTCAGCAGCCGCTTGTGGGCGAGCTTCTGGAAATCGGCGTCGCCCACCGCGATCCACTCGTCCATCAAGAGCACGTCGGCCTCGACGGCGGTGGCGGCGGCGAAGGCGAGCCTCGCCTGCATGCCCGCCGAATAGGTCTTCACGGGCATGGAGAGGAACGGCCCAAGCCCGGTGAACTCGGCGATCTCGTCCATCCGTTCCTCGATCTCACGCGCCGAGAGGCCGGCGATGCGGCCGCGCAGGCGGATGTTGTCGTAGCCGGTGGCCGCCGGGTCGACGCCGAGGTTGAGGTCCAGTAGGGCCGCGATGCGGCCGTGCACGTCGATCGAGCCCTCGTCCGGCTCATAGGCTCCGGAAAGCGCGCGCAGCAGCGTCGTCTTGCCCGAGCCGTTGTGGCCCACGAGGCCCAGCCGGTCGCCGGCCTTCAGCTGCAGGTTCAGGTCGGAGAGCGCCGTCACCTCGGTGGCCCCGGCCAGCGACGAGCCCAGGCGCCCGCCCACAGTCACCCGCGCCAGGTGCTTCTTCAGCGACTTGGCGTCCACCCCGTAGACCGGGAAGCGGACGGTGAGGTTCGAGACCGAGATCGAGACCGGATGGCTCATAGGTAGTGCACGATCCGGCGCCGGGTGCGGGTGAAGATGGCGAAGGTCACCCCCCAGCCGGCGAGCGCCATCAGGGCGAGCATCAGGTAGCTGTGCGGCTCCAGCTGCTTGCCCAGCAGCGGCGCCCGGACGGCCTCCACCAGGTGATAGAAGGGGTTGAAGTCCAGCACGAAGCGGCTGGAGCCCAGCCGCTCGGGCAGCCAGAAAACCGGCGTGAAGAAGATCGCGAACTGCATCAAGGACTGGACGATCTGCGGCACGTCGCGGAACCGCGCGGAGAAGATGCCGACCAGCATGGCGGCCCAGGCAGAGTTCGCGACCAGCAGCACGAGCCCGACGGCGGCGGAGGCGACGTCGGCCTTCCGCCAGAAGCCGTAATAGACCAGGACGGCGACGATGATGACCATGTTGTGCGCCAGGTTGATCAGGTTCCGAAGCACCGTGCGCCAGACGAAGGTGAACATCGGCAGGCTGGTCTGGGACAGGATCCCCGCCGCGCCCACGAAGGTGTCGCAGCCCTCGGTCACGGTGCCGCTGATCGCGCCGAAGAAGACGATGCCGAGCGCCACGAACGGGATGAAATCGGGCACCGCCACGTTGAGCAGCTTGGCGTTCAGAAGCCCGATGCCGGCCACCATCAGCCCCATGGAGAGCGTGATCCAGAACGGGCCGAGGATCGAGCCGCGATAGCGGGCCACCACGTCGTGCGAGGCGAGCGACCAGGCGAGCCCGATCCGCTCGACGGAGCTCCTGAGGTCCCGCAGCGCCATGTTGACCTGGAACAGCGCGCCGCGCTGGCCCGTCCGCAACATGTGGGTGGCGGTGTCCATCAACACTCCCCGCGAAGGCGCCGGCTGGTATCAGGCGCCGATTCGCCGCGCAAGGCGGCCGCCTTGCCGCCTTCACGCCTCGTTGCCAGTTGATGGGGGCGTGCTCAAGGCGTGGCGCTTGCGGCCTTTTGCCAGCCTCGCGCCTTCCGTGTTAGCCCGATGGCGAGGCATGGCTGGAAGCGGATGACGTCCATCGACCAGATCGCGCGCGAACCTCCGTCGCCCGCCGGCCGGCGCAGGACGTCGCCGGCGGTCAGTCCCAGCCTTGAGGGCGCCGGCGTCTGGCTGGTCATCCCGTGCTACCGCGTGAGGGCCCACATCCTGGATGTCGTCGCCAAGACCCCGCCGTGGGTGGAGGGGATCGTCTGCGTCGACGACGCCTGCCCCGAGCACACCGGCGACTTCCTGGACGCCAACGCCAAGGACCCGCGGGTCGCCGTCGTGCGGCTGGCGAAGAACCAGGGCGTGGGCGGGGCGACGCTCGCCGGCTACGCCGAAGCGGTGCGGCGCGGCGGCCGGATCCTGGTCAAGGTCGACGGCGACGATCAGATGGACCTGGGCTACATGAGCCAGCTCGTGGCCCCGATCCTGCTCGGCGAGGCCGACTACGCGAAGGGCAACCGGTTCACGTCGGTGAGCCACCTGCGCGCGATGCCGGCGGTCCGGGTGTTCGGCAATGCGGCGCTGTCGTTCGCCGCCAAGCTGTCGACCGGCTACTGGAACATCTTCGATCCGACCAACGGCTACACGGCCATCGAGGCCACGGTCGCCAACCTCGTGATGCAGAAGCGGGTCTCGCGCCGGTTCTTCTTCGAGACCGACCTGCTCTACCATCTGGGCACCCTGCGCGCGGTGGTGCGCGACGTGCCGATGCCGGCCCGCTACGCCGGCGAGGTCTCGAACCTGCGGATCGGCGCGATCGTCGGGCCCTTCGCGCTCAAGCACCTCCGCAACTTCGTGCAGCGCGTGCTCGGGCAATACTTCGTGCGCGAGTTCAACGCCGCCAGCCTGGAGCTGGTGTTCGGCCTGTTCGGCATCCTGTTCGGCCTGGGCTACGCGGCGCACTACGTGGCGACGCGCGTGCCGGGCCAGGTCGCCTCGGCCGGCGTGGTGATGGCCGCGGCCCTGCCGATCATCCTGGGCGCGCAGTTCCTGCTGCAGGCGATCAACTTCGACGTGCTGAACGCGCCCAACCGGCCCATCCACCCCTACCTGCGGACCGTCCAGCGGCTGGAAGCCGGAGAGCCGCTCCCGTGAGTCCAAAGGACATCGCGCTCTGCGCGAGCGTGGCCATCGCCCTGCCGCTCGGTCAGAGCCTGTTCAAGTTCGCGGCCCTCTACGACCAACGGCTCTCCGGGCCGATCGTGATGCGGCTCGTCGCCAACTGGCCGCTGATGGCGGCCCTGGCGTGGTACGGCCTGGCGGCGATCCTGTGGTTCTACGTGCTGACGCGGGTGCCGCTGTCGACCGCCTACGCCTTCTCGCTGGTCGGCGCCTGCCTCGTGCCGCTGGTCGGCTGGATCGTCTTCAAGGAGCCGGCCAGCTGGCAGATGGGGCTCGGCTACGCGCTGATGACCGTGGGCTTCTTCCTGGTCCTGGCGCGGCCCGGCCTCTGAGGAGCCGGGGCGGCCAGCGCCGTATCGATGGCGGCGCGCACCGATTCGTAGGGCGTCCGGAACATCCCCTCGTAGTGCAGCCGCCCGGCATGCGGGCGCTCGCCGATGCGCTCGGCCGAAAGCGTCTGGGCGGCGAAGCCGCCGCGGACCAGGAAGGTCAGGAACATGGCGGGCCAGAGCCCCAGCCAGTTCCAGGTCTGCGAGGGGAAGAACCGGACCGCAGCGATCCAGGCGAGCCATTGGTCCAGGCTCAGGCCTACCCGGACCTCCGGCCCGTTCTCCGGGATCGGCGCGCAGGCGCGGTAGAGCGGCCCCAGCGGCCAGCGGCCGTTGTAGAGCCCGAACTGCTGGACAGGGACGCCGCCGCGTTCGGCCGCCAGCCTCACCGCGAGCGCCGCGCAACCGTCGTGATCCGGATGGCCGCCTTCCCAGGCCGGCGTGACGAACCGCGTGATGGGCGGCAGTTGGCTCAGCGCCTTGCGCAGTTTGGCGAGGGCGATGTCCAGGCCCTTGACGACTTCCCCGTCCAGCACGCCTGAGCCGGCGCCCACATGGATCGTCCGGCCCGGCGCGAAGCCGAGGCTGGCCAGGAAGGCTTGTGTCTCGGCCCGTCGCCGTGCGGCGGTCCGCCCGTCGCGATAGTCGGCGACGTAGAGGAACCAGCAGGCCTCGCCGGCGGCCCTGGCCTGCAGGATCAGCGGCAGGGCGCAGTACTCGTCGTCGAAGTGCGCCAGGAGGAAGGCTACGGCCATGGCTTCGCAATCCCACGCCGGCGCGACGGCCTCAATAGGGCTTCTCAGCCGTCGCGGCGCGACATATCGCAGGGGCGGGTCAGCGGGGACGAGCATGCGCAGCGTCAGCTTCAGGTCGGAAGCGGGGGTTACGGCCGGCGTCGGCGCGCGGGCTGCGGCCTGGCTGGCGCTCGCCGCGGGCTATGGCCTGATGCTGTGGCAGAACCTGCCCGGGCACCTTTCGGTCGATTCGGTGATCGAGCTTCACGAGGGCCGATTCCACGTCCGGGAGACCTGGGGCCCCGGCATCTTCCCGTTCATCCTGGGAATCTTCGACCGTATCGCGCCCGGGACCGCGCTCTACGTGATCGTCGGCGCGCTCCTGCTCTACGGCGGCTGGGCGTTGTTGCCGCAGTTGCGGGGCCGGGCGTCCTGGTGGTTTCCGCTCGTGGCGGCGGCCGCAGTGCTCACGCCCAACATCCTGATCTATCAGGGAATCGTCTGGCACGACGTGTTGTTCGCCAACGCCGCCATGGCCGGCTTTCTCTGTCTCGCCTTCGCCGACCGCGACTGGCAAAAGCCGCGCCGCCCGTGGGTTCGGCTCGCCCTCTCGGTCCTGCTGCTCGCGGCGGCCGGGCTCCTTCGGCAGAACGGCATCGTCGTGCTCGCTCCAGCCGCCGCGGCGGTGGCCTGGATCGCGCGAGGGGGCGGCCGGCGCCGCGCTGCGGCCTGGGGCGGGGGCTGGTTCCTGGCCG
Source organism: Phenylobacterium sp. (assembly GCF_025934275.1). GTDB lineage: Bacteria > Pseudomonadota > Alphaproteobacteria > Caulobacterales > Caulobacteraceae > Phenylobacterium. The sequence continues at coordinate 50,350 of NZ_JAICYI010000011.1, read as the reverse complement.
TGGTCGCCGCCACGGCCGTGCTCTCGGTCACCGCGCTCCCTCAGGGCCCGACCTTCGAGAAGGCGGACGCACAGGGCATGCGCGTGCTCGAGATCTATGACCTCGCGGGGGGGCTGGCGCGCGATCCCCGTCTGCCGCTGCCGCACATCGCGCAGGTCGACGCCGCCACCGCCGCCGCGCTCAGGGCCACGGCGCCCAAGTTCTATTCGCCCCAGCGGGTGGACTTCATCGACCAGGTGGAGCGGTTGCAGCACCGCCTGGTCCGGCTGCCCTCGCGGGCCATCTTCGGCGATTGGCTGGACATGGTCCTGCACCGGCCGGACCTCTATCTCGCCCATCGCATCCAGGCGTTCCGATGGGTGTTCGCGACCCCGGTGATCGATCGCTGCCTGCCCGTCTACCTCGGCATCGACGGACCCCCGCAGGAAATGGCCGAGCTCGGCCTGGAGAAGGTCTGGGGCGACCGGGATCAGCGGCTCTACAACTACTCGACCTGGTTCTACGACACCCCGGTGATGTCGCACGTGGCCTATGCGGTGCTGGCGCTCGCCCTGCTGATCCTGTTCGTCGTCCGGCGCGGGCCGGCCGACGGTCCGATGGCCGCGTTGCAGGCGGCCGGCCTGGTGTTCGCCGCCAGCTTCTTCCCCGTGTCGCTGGCCTGCGACTACCGCTACCTCTACTTCCTCGACGTGGCCGCGCTCACCGGCCTGCTCTACTTCGCGGCCGATCCGCGGCTGCGGGGACCGGAACGGCGCGCGCCGCCGGCCTGACGCCGGCGCGTGGTGTAGCGCTCGATCCAGGCGCGGGCGAGGTCCAGCCGGGGCATGCGCGCCTCGATGAAGCGATAGAGCGAGAGCTGCCGCCCAAGCCCGAAGCTCCTCACCCGAACATACTGGAACAGCCCGCCGACCAGCGCCTCGATCTCGCGGGCGGTGTTGACGTGCTCGTGACGCATGAGATCGCCGTAGTCGAGCCCGTGGCGGAGGCGGAATTCCAGGCCGGTGGTCAGGCCCCAGCCCAGTCTCCACAGCAGGCCGCCCTCGGCCGGGATCGCCGCCCGGAAGACGCCGTCCGCGCTCAGCATCTGGGCCGAGCGCGCCAGAACCAGCGGCAGGTCGCAGATGTGCTCGAGGGCCGCGACGCTGGTGATCCGCTGATAGCGCGCGTCGCGGGGCGCCTCGGCGATATCGGCATAGGCGCGGCGGATGCGGCCCCGCTCGGGCGCATCGGCGAACAGCTCCGCGAACGGCTCGACGATGTCGTAGGGGGCGGTGAACGGCTCGTATCTCAACTGATTCAGCGTGCCCGCGCCGAGTTCGAGGGTTGCGCGCGATGCGCCCCCGGCGACGTCGCGGGCCACCTGCCGGTGCATCCACGCCTCCAACCACTGCGACAGCGAGGCGGCGGTCGTCTCGCCGGTACGGTTCGCCTTGTACTGCAGCGCATAGATCTCCTGGATCGCGGGCGGCAGCGGCGGGCGCAGCTTCGGATAGCGCGCCAGCAGAGACTCGAGACGGTTCGGTCGGCTGGCCATCGGCGTACTCTCCTCATGGCGCGGCGAGCGCCGCGTCCAGCTCGGCCTCGGCTTCATCGACCGCGCGGAAGAAGGCCCTCAGCTCCGCTTCGAAGTGTTCGCGCTCGCGCGCCGCAGCCTCCCGCAGCTCGCCGAACTGGGCGCGAGCATACGCCAGTTCCGCGCGTGTCTCCCGCAGCTCGCCGCGCAGCTCGTCAGCCTCCCGCGAGGTCGACGAGACCAGCGGACCCATTTCCTCGGCCCGCCGAACAAGCTCCTGCGTCGCGCGGGCGAGCGGCGCGGGATCCGGCGGCTGGTCGGCGGCGGCCGACTTGAACCAGGCGTAGACCTCGGCGGTCAGCTCGCCAGCCCAGCCGAGCGGGCGCAGGCTCCCACCTCCTTCGTTGTGCCGCAGAGACGGCGAGAGGAAGCGGTCGATGGCCTTGCCGGCGCGTTCGGTGAGTTTCGGCAGCGCCGCGCCATGAGCGGCTTCGATCCGCACCGCTTCGGCCCGCCAGTCCGTGAGCAGGGCGTCGTAGGACACGAAGGCTCGCGGCAGGTCGCGGCTATAGGCTTCCGCCGCCAGCATGTACGAAGACCACAACAGCACCGACTTCTGCGGCGGGAATCCGTTCCTTCGCTCGAGCGAACCAGCCACCGCCAGCGGGTGGCGCACCGGGATGACACAGCGCGCGCCGATCTCCTGGTCCGCCAGAACCGTTCGCCAGAACGGCAGCAGGATGCTGACCCTTGGATCCTTCAAGAGCGGATGGGCCGCGCCGGCATACTCCTCCTCGAAGAGCGTCGTGGCGCGGTTCACCCAGGCGCGCTCCGCGCGCCGGCCCAGGGGCCGGAACGGAAAGCCGAAGACATCCTCCCACGCCCCGCCGGCGGCTCGCAGGCGCTCGTCGTTGAACAGGGCGATCTTCCACGGCTCGAAGTAGCCCTTCGCGTTGTGCTCGTCGCCGGGCATGAGGTTGTTCGGCAGCTCCGCCCCGGCGAGCGCCAGCAGCTGCGCCGCGGCCGAGGTGCCGGACCGGTGCATTCCGAGCACCAGGTAGGCGGTTCGCGGCGGATCGGAGCTAGCGGCCTTGTCCGGGGTCATCTCACGTGCGGGTCGGGGCGGCGGCGCGAGCGCCTTGCTTAGGAGCCGCCGCCGATGGTCGCAAGCGCCGTGGGACGGTTGATCGGCCGGGACAACTGTTGCACACGATCCGTCACGCCGCCGCCCAGGATCTATCGCGCATGGCCGTCAAGGCGCCACCCGAAGACGCGCAGCAGATCGTTTCGCTGGCCCTCGACGCGGCGTTCTATCGCACGATCTACGCCGATGCGCCCGGGGCCGCCCGCGATCCCCTCAAGCATTACGTCGAGCTAGGCTGGCGCGAGGGACGCGACCCGGCGCCGTGGTTCTCCACGCGGCGTTATCTGGACGCCTATCCGGAGATCGCCAACGCGCGCGTCGATCCGTTTCTCCACTACCTGCGAGAAGGCCGCCGGGAAGGCCGCGACGTCTTCCCGTCCGACCACGCAGCCCGTTACTTCACCCCGCAGCTTCGCGCGGGACGCGCGCCGGCTTGGAGCCTTGAGGCCCTGTTCGAGCCCGGATCGCAGGCGGCGCCGTCGGCGCCGCGGGTCAGCGAGGAGGACCAGGCGCTGGCGGCGACCGATTTCGACGCCGACTTCTATCGGGCCGCCAATCCCGACGTGGGCGGCGACGACACGGAAGCGCTGAGGCATTTCCTGGCGCACGGCTGGCGGGAGGGGCGCGATCCGAACGCCCGATTTTCCGTCAGGGACTATCTCGAGCTCTACCCGGATATCGAGGCGGCGGGGATCAATCCGTTCGTGCACTTTCTCCGCGCCGGCCGCGGCGAGGGCCGCCAGCCGCGCCATGCAATGGGGTTCCGCTACCGCATCCTGGCCGACCTTGCGCCGATGGAGGCGCGCATCCGCGGCGCGGCCGAGGCTTCGGCGCGCGTGCGGGCGGGCTCAGCCGCCGCGCTGCGAGCGGCGCTGGCCGCCTCGCGCACCGGCCTGGCGGGTCTGCACGTCACCTTCAGCCACGACGATTACACGGCCACCGTCGGCGGGGTTCAGGCCTGCCTGCAGCGGGAGGCGGCCGCTATCGCAGATCTCGGGCGAGACCATCTCCACGTCCATCCGGCGGCGCCGTGGCCGCTGCTGCGCGCCGGCGAGCGCGCGCCGCTCGGCCTGGTCTGGAACGGGTCCGCCATCGGCGCCTATCGGCCGCAGACCATCGCAGGCGTGCTGCGCGAGCTGGTCCGCAAGGCCCCCGCCGGGCCGAAGTCTTTTGCGCTGCACAACCTGCTGGGCCACGCCGTCGGGGAGGTCACAGCCATCCTCGACGCCCTCGGCCAGCGGCGCGGGTACTTCTGGCTGCACGATTTCGCGAGCCTCTGCGCGGGCTTCCACCTGATGCGCAACGATGTGCAGGACTGCGCCGCCCCGCCGCCTGAGAGCTCTGCCTGCGGGATCTGCGTCTATGGGCCCTGGCGCGCGCGGCATCTGGCCGAGCACCGGGCGTTGTTCGAGGCGCTTCAGCTGACCGTCGTCAGCCCCTCGCAGACCACGCTCGAGTTCTGGCGCGCCGCCTGGGCGTTCCCCGCCGATCGCGAGGTCGTGCTTCCGCATGCGAGGCTGAAGGCGAGGGGACCGGCCCTCACAGGCGGAGCCCATCCCTTCCGGCTGGTCTTCCCGGGCTTGCCTGCGGCCCACAAGGGCTGGCCCATCTTCAAGGAGCTCGCCCTCCGGTTCGAAGGCGATCCACGCTATGAGTTCCTGCACCTCGGCGCGCTGCCGGCGCGGGGGCTTCCGATCGATTTCGTCGAGACGGCGGTCACGGCCGAACGACCGCGCGCCATGCGCCAGGCGCTGGAGGCTAGCGAGGCCGACGCCGCGCTGATCTGGCCGCTCTGCCGCGAAACCTTCTCCTTCACGGCGCACGAGGCGGTCGCGGCGGGCGCGGCGGTGATCACCAACCCGGACAGCGGCAACGTCGCGGCCTTCGTCAGCTCGGGGCGGCATGGCCGGATCCTTGCCGACGAGGCGGCGCTGGTCGCGGCCTTCGAAAGCGGCGAAATCCTCGCGCTCACGCGAGGCGCGCGCAAGGCGCGTCTCTACGACCTCGCCTACAGCCGCATGACCGCCGAGCTGCTTGCGGCGGAGGCGGCGCCGTGAAGGTGCTCTGCTACTCCAGTTTCACCTTTTCCTATCTCAACCGCGCGCGGGTGCTGTTCCAGACTCTTCGCCGGTTCCATCCGGACTGGGAGCTCGTGGCCTTGGTCACCGACCAAGCCCCGGCCGGCTTCGTCTTCGATCCGGACGCCGAGCCGTTCGACCGGGTGGTCTGGGCGCAGGAGCTCGGCGTGCCCGAGTTCCAGAGCTGGCTGTTCAAGCATGACGTCGTCGAAGCCTGCACGGCGGTGAAAGGACCATTCCTCCACCAGGCCTGTGCGTCCGGGGCCGAGGCCGTGATCTATCTCGATCCGGACACCGCCCTGTTCGCGCCCCTCGATCCGCTGCTCGCCTGGCTCGAGGACCACGACATCCTGCTGACGCCGCACCTCGTCGATGCGAACGATGCGGCCGCCGCGATCCTGGACAACGACCTCTCGGCCTCGCGGACGGGCATCTTCAACCTGGGCTTCGTCGCGATCCGCGCCGGCGGGGAGGGCGCCCGGTTCGCCAAGTGGTGGAACGAGCGCCTGCTCGACTACTGCTTCGACGACATCCCCAACGGCCTGTTCGTCGACCAGCGCTGGTGCGACCACGTTCCGGCCTTGTTCGACAGGGTCAAAGTCGTCCGCGACCCCGGCTACAACGTGGCGAGCTGGAACCTCTCGCGGCGCACGGTGACGATCGGCAAGGACGGAGCCATCCGGGTGAACGGTGCGCCGCTGCGCTTCTGGCATTTCACCAAGCTGGGCCCGCTCGGCGACGCGATGACCAGGAAGTACGCCGGCGCGAACTTCCCGGTGTACGAGGTGTGGAGCTGGTACAAGCGACAGGTGGCCGCCGCCACCGATGCCGCCATCCCCGAGCGGTGGTGGGCGTTCGGCGCCTACGCCGACGGCGCACCGATCGAAGCGGCGCACCGGCGTCTCTACCGGACCCGCAGCGATCTCCAGGCGGCGTTCCCTGAGCCGTTCGCCTCCGGCGGCGGGAGCTACCAGCAATGGCTGGACCAGAACGTCGCGTGAGCGGCAAGCCGGCTCGGCTTGACACTCCAAACGCCGCGCCGGAGACAAGCACTCGGGCGAAGGGGGCTTCCGCGGTGTCCGATTCCGAGTCGTCGAGCGGCGCGGGGGCGGCCGCGGCCAGGCTGCTGGACAAGGTCCAGACTGCGGCCGGTCGGCTCGTGCAGTCCCGCGCCATCGCCCAGCAGGCGCAAGTGCGTGAAGCGCTCACCCGCACCGAGCTCACCCTCGCCCTCAACCAGGCGCTGATCGGACGCGCGGAGGCGCGGGCCCGCCTGCGCGTCGTCGCGTTCGACGCTTACCGCGCGAGCCGCCGCCCAGGGCGGCTGCGTCGCCGGGGCAAGCTGAGCCGCAATTTCGAGCAGTTGCTTGCCAGGCTGGGCGCTCCCGGCAAGGCGCTGGTGATCGCGCGCGCCGGCGTGTGGCGCGGGACCGGGCGCTTGCTCTTCGACTTGCGGCACATGGCCGCCTACGCGCGACGTGGCGCGCACCCGCAAGTCCCGCCGCCCGCGCTGTTCGACCAGGCGTGGTACCTGGAGACCTATCCGGACGTCGTCGCTGCCGGGGCCTCGCCTCTGGCGCACTATCTGCTGGAGGGGGGCGACGACGACCGAAGTCCGCATCCGCTGTTCGACGTGGCTCACTACCGTCGCGAGAACGGCGCGGATCTGACGGCGACGGGCGTGACACCGCTCGAGCACTTCGTCCGGCGCGGCGCGGCGCTCGGGCGCAATCCGCATCCGCTGTTCGACATCGCTTATTACATCGCCCAGTCGCCCGACCTGCAGCCCGGCGAAGACCCCTTGAGCCATTATCTGCGCATCGGCTGGACCCGCGAGCTGGCGCCGCACCCGCTGATCGATCCCGCCTGGTACCGGCAACGCGCGCCGCGCGCCGCGCGCCACCTCCCGCCGCTGCTGCACTATGTCGAGGCGGGCTGGCGGCAAGGCCTGTCGCCGCACCCGCTGTTCGACCCGCGCTGGTATCTTGAGCAGAACCCCGACATCGCCCAGGCCGGCGACGAGCCGCTGAGCCATTTCCTGTTGCACGGGGCGGCGGAGGGCCGCAGCCCCAGTCCGTGGTTCGACCTGCGCCATTATCTGGCGGTTCGCGGTGACGCTCTCGCCCCTGGCTCCAATCCGCTGATCGATTACCTGCAGGGCGGCGCCTGGGCGGTGGCGGAGCCGCGTCCCGGCTTTCCGACGGCGGCCTATCTCGCCGCCACGCCGGAGCTGGTGCGCGACGGGATCACGCCGCTCGAGCACTGGGCCCGCCGGCAGGCGGGCTGAGCCGGCGCTCGACGCCGAGCGCCTCGAGCTGACGCCAGATGTCCCGATAATAGCTCGGCACGTAATGAAACGGACTCAGGCCCCACCGGTGCGCGTCGTCCGCAATCCGGCTCTCCGGGGCGGCCACCTCCGCCATCGGCGGCATCAGCGTCCGGAACTCCGCTTCGTAGCCCTCAAGCAGCCGATTGTGCGCGCGTAGGTCTGTTTCCCGCCCGGGCAGGATCTCGACCGTCGGCAGCGCGCGCTCGCGGCCCGCGCGGTCGCGGCGCATCGGCGCCCATCGCGCGGAGTGCAGGATGAGGCGGGCGTCCTTCAAGGGCGTAGCCCGCACGAAGGCGGCGAATTCGGCCGCGCCGCCCGTCCAAAGCCGTTCGCAGGCCGCAGACAGCCGCGGGATGGATCGTGCGGACCTGAACGCCGGCTGCGCCAGGTAGCCGCTGACCTCGAGCTCCCAGCTGTGGGTGGCGATCGCGCCGTCCGCCGAGACGAGGTCGAATCTTTCGTCGATGAAGTCGAAGATCAGGTGCGTCGGGCGGAACGCGACGAGCGCCGCGAGCGCCGTCTTCTGCAGGTCGGCTGCGAGCGCCCGATGCTGGTGCCGCTTCAGGCCGCCCGGAGGCGTTCTTGCGGGCCGGAAGCGGCGGATCGGGGTGGAAAACAGGCTCGGCAGGCTGGTCCGCGACACATAGAGCAGGCCCTCGGGGTCGCCACGGATCGGCCACAGATCACGGGTTATGCAGCTGCCGATGATGGCGATCCGCGACATGTCGGCTCCCTCGCGCTCCGCGGCGCGGAGGCGGTCACCGGGCCTCTTAGCACGGCCGCCGGCCGTGCGCGCTACGGCGCCGGCGCGACCTCTTGGCCAAGTGATTCGTCGCGCCATTGACTTCAGAAGGGGTGCTGCGCATCTGTCCTGCCGCCCCGGGCTATTCGGGCGGCGTCCCGAACAAACCCTGGCTTTTCGAACAGCGTTCACCTTTTCTGGACCGGCTATGGTTTACGCTGGTCCAATCTCCCAACGGACGGCTCGGCCCGCATGAAGTTCCTCACGTTCCTGGTGAACCAACCCGACAACGTGCTGACGCGGGCGCTCGGCGACGCGAAGAAGCCGTTCATGGTCGCGGCCGTGTTCAGCTTCTTCACCAATGTGCTCTACATGGCGCTGCCGCTGTACACCTACCAGGTCTACGGCCGGGTGATGGTGAGCCAGAATCAGGCGACGCTGTGGATCCTGACAATCGTCACCCTGTTCGTCTTCATGATCTCCAGCACCATCGATGATTTCCGGGCGCGTATTCTGATCAATTACGGGGTGTTACTCGACCAGCGCGTCTCGGGCCGCGTCTTCTCAGGGTTGTTCGACGCCGCGGTGCGCGGCGACCCGAGCGCCCGCTCGCAGGCGCTCCGCGATCTGGACTCGTTTCGCCAGACCCTGACCGGGGTCGCCGCCGCAGCCTTCTTCGACCTGCCCTGGATGCCGGTCTTCCTGCTCGTCCTGTTCCTGATCAATCCTCTTCTGGGGTTCGCCTCGACGGCCGGAGCGCTCGCCCTGCTGGGGCTGGCGCTTGCCCAGGAACGGGCCATCCGACCGCCGGCCCGCGAGGCCAGCGACGCGGCGCTGAAGAGCTACGCGTTCACCGAAGCGGCGCTGCGCAACGGCGAGGTGGTCCGGGCGATGGGCATGCTGCCGACCCTCGGGGCGGCCTGGGCGCGCCACCGGCAGGTGACCATCGAACGCGGCGCCCACGCCTCTGAACGATCGAACACCTACACTGACATCATCAAGACCCTGCGGATGGGCATCCAGGTGCTGGTCATCGCCATCGGCGCGGCCCTGATCCTGGAGCACAAAATGGCCCAGGGCATGATCTTCGCGAACATGATCCTGGTGAGCCGCGCGCTGCAGCCTATCGAGCGCATCGTCAGCGCCTGGGAGCCGCTCAACAACATGGCGCGCTCGCACGCCCGGCTGATGGAGCTGCTGCAGAAGTCGGAGGCGCCGACGGCCGTCACCGCCCTGCCGCGCCCCACTGGCCGGCTCAGCGTCGAGGGGATCAATTTCGCTCCGCCGGGCGCCCAGAGGCTGATCCTCGCCAATCTGAATTTCCGCATCGAGCCGGGCGAGATGCTGGGCGTGATCGGCCCGTCCGGCGCGGGCAAGTCGACGCTCGCCCGCCTGCTGGTCGGCATCTGGCGGCCGATCAACGGCGCCGTGCGCCTGGATGGCGCGGACGTCTTCGCGTGGGACCGCGCCGATTTCGGCAAGTACGTCGGCTACCTGCCGCAGGACACGGAGCTGTTCGCCGGGACGGTGCGGGACAACATCGGCCGCTTCCGCGCCGACGTCACCGACGAGGAGGTGGTGCGCGCCGCGACGATGGCCGGCGTCCACGAACTTATCCTGCGCATGCCCAAGGGCTACGATACCGACGTCGGCGAGGGTGGTGTCGTACTGTCGGCCGGGCAGCGGCAGCGCATCGGCCTGGCGCGCGCCATGCTGGGCGAACCGGCGTACATCGTGCTCGACGAGCCGAACGCCAGCCTCGATGCGGAGGGCGAGGACGCCCTTCTGAAGGCGATCGAGGCCATGAAGGGCAAGGGCGCGACGGTCGTCGTGATCTCACACAAGCCGGGGATCTTCCGCTCGGCCGACAAGCTGCTGGTCCTGCGCGAAGGGCGCATCGACCTGTTCGGTCCGAGGGACCAGGTGATGGCCCGGCTGATGAAACCGGCGGACAAGCCCGCCGACGTGCGCGCGATCGAGGGCGGCCGATGAAACTGGAACTGGGACCCGTCCGCTCGAGCTACGTCACGCCGGCCTTCGGGCGGGACGATCAGCTTCCGGTCGATCCGCGGCTGCAGCAGAGGCTGCGCCGTCCGATGATCCTCGGCGGCGCGGTGATCGGGGTCTTTGTGGTCGGGCTGGGCCTATGGGCCTCGCTGACGCCGCTCGCCTCGGGCGTCACCGCGCCCGGCCAGGTGACGGTTGAAGCGAACCGCAAGACGATCCGCCACAAGGACGTGGGCACGGTGCGGCAGATCCTGGTGAAGGAGGGCGAGCTCGTTCACACCGGCCAGCCCCTCATCACCTTCGACGACACCGAAGCCAAGGCCGCCTACGACGTCTACCAGAACCAAGTCGACTCCTTGATCGCCCAGACCGCCCGGCTGACGGCGGAGGCCACCAACCAGCCGGCGGTGAAATTTCCGGCGGATCTCACCGCCCGCACCGCCGATCCGCGGGTCGCGGCGCTGATTCGCGACCAGGAATTCCTGTTCACCACGAAGATGCAGTTGTTCCAGAGCCAGTCCTCGGTCCTGCAGCAGCGGCTAGACCAGATACAGAACCAGATCGTCGGCGACCAGGCGCAGGTCGACTCGGTGAACGAGCAGCGCCAGCTCACCGAAGAAGAGATGAGCGGCTACGAGACCCTGTACGAGAAGGGCTATGCGCCGAAGACCTTGATTCTGCGCTACAAGCGCCAGGTTTCCGACCTGGTCGGCAAGAAGGGCCAACTGGCCGCCGACATCGCGCGCCTGCACCAACAGCAGGGGGAGACGCGCATGCAGCTCGTCTCCCTGCGCGACCAGCGCGAGAGCCAGGCCGCCGATGAGTTGCGCGACGCGCAGAGCAAGCTTTCCGAGGCGGAGCCCAAGCTCACCGCGACCAAGGAAACCTACGACGAGAGCGTCGTGCGGGCGCCGGTGGACGGCTACATCTTCAATCTCACGCAGTTCACGCAGGGCGGCGTCGCGGGCGGCTCCGAACCCTTGATGGACATCGTGCCGTCGAACTCGCCCTTGATGGTCACCACCATGGTGAATCCGGTGGACATCTCGCAGGTGCACGTCGGCATGGACGCCCAGGTGCGGCTCATCGGTCCCAACCCGCGCTGGAACAGTCCGTTGCCGGCCAAGGTGGTCGTCGTCTCGGCCGATCGGCTGACCAACGAGAAGTCCGGCCAGTCCTTCTACCGCGTCGACCTGCGCATCGATCCGAAGGACCTGAAGAACCTGGAGCGGACGACGAAGGTGACGCCCGGCATGACCGCGACCGGCATGATCGTGACTGGCAAACGCACCATCATGGGCTTCCTGATTTCGCCTGTTACCGACACCCTGCATCACGCCTTCCGCGAACAGTAGTTGCGGCCCGGATACACTCGGTGGCGAGCCTGTTAGCCGCACCTTTTAGGTGTTGCGCGAATTGCATGGTTCCGATACGTCTCCACACGGGCTCGTTTAACCTTCGCTGCGGCGATCCCGTGGCGTTGGGGGAGATTGGACCGCTGGGACACTCCAACCCGCTTGGGGGTCAGGCGTGCCTGGGTCCGTGTGACACAGACTGGAGAGACTAATGGCGACTTTTGTTTTCGAGACGATGACCGCGGCTCAAGCGTCATCGTTCACGGCGAACGACACGATCGTTTTCCAAAACGCGGCGTCTTCGGGTGCGAAGATGTCGGTGGTCTACGAATTCACCACCACGCCGCCGAGCGCGACATCGAGCGGCGGGGTCAGCGTCACCGACGTGATCATCACCGACCTGTCGGACGGCGTCTCGCACACCTTCGGCACGGGCGTGCTGGGAACCCACAGCTTCCTGTTCCCGGATGCTTCGACCCTCTGGGTCGGCGGCACGGGGAACGACACCTTCGACGGTGACGTCAACGCGGCGAACACCTCGGATGGCCTGTTCGGGGGCGCCGGCAACGACAGCATCTTCGGCGGCGGCGGCGGCGACGTGCTGCAAGGCAATCAGGGAACCGACACCCTGGACGGCGGCGCCGGCGCCGACACCATCTTCGGCGGTCAGGACGGCGACGTCATCACGGGCACGGCCGGCGCCGACTTCGCCCAAGGCAACAAGGGCGACGACACCATCAACTATGGGAGCGATTCGACGGGCTCGACGCTGCTCGGCGGGCAGGGCGACGACATCATCACCGGCGGCACGGGCAACGACTTCATCAACGGCAATCTCGGCAATGATCTAATCCAGGTTGCGAGCGGCGGCACTGACACCATCTTCGGTGAGGACGGTGACGACTCGATCTTCGTGACGGCCAAGGTCGTCACGATCGATGCCGGCGCCGGTAACGACCTCATCTCTGTCGACGCGACCGATACGGGCACGGCGAGCGCGATCCTCGGCGGTGACGGCGACGACGAGATCGATGTCGCCGCGGTGAAGATTTCGATCGACGCCGGTGCGGGCAACGACTCGATCGATGTCTCCATCAGCGTCTCAGGCACCGTGAGCGGCGGCGCCGGAGTCGACGACATCACCGTCGGCGGCGCCGGCAACGACGTGATCAACGGCAACGCCGGCAACGACACGATCGATGTCAATGGCACGAGCGGCCACGTTACGGTGCTCGGCGGCCAGGGCGATGACGTGATCGACGCCACCTCGGCGACGGGGACCGGCGACCTGCTCGACGGCAACCTCGGCAACGACGACATCACCGGTACGGCGCAAGCCGACACGCTGAAGGGCGAGGATGGCAGCGACACGCTGTTCGCCAGCGCCGGCAACGACCTGGTGGACGGCGGCGCCGGCAACGACTCGATCGTCGGCGGCACCGGCAGCGACACCCTGACGGGCGGCGGCGGCAACGACACCTTCGGGTTCAATCCGACGGATTCGAACCCGCTCGGGGCCGTCGGCACTCAGGATCGGATCGCCGATTGGGGCAGCCAGGACCACCTGCACGTCATCGGTGGCACCATCCCGGCGATCACGAACACCAACTACATTGAAGGCTCGGCCACGGATTATCCGAGCGCGGAAGCGCTCGCGGCCACCCGGTTCGGCCAAGGGTTCGATGCGGTTTCCGTCCAGGTCGGCAACGACGTGGTGGTGTTCCTCGATGTGGACAACGACCACGCGGTCACCTCGTCCGACATCGCGGTCGTGCTGATCAACAAGACGCTGGCCGACATCGACTTCAGCAACATCGTCTGAGTCGACCGCCAGCCAGGCATTCTGGGGCCGCCCCTCGGGGCGGCCCCTTTGTTTTGGGTTGAGCCGGCGCCCCTGCGCGGCTAGGCCGGGCGGCGATCATGTCGAACGCGGCGCTCTACCTTCACCCCAAGGGCTACGACACCTCGGGCCCGCAGCTCCTCGGCCGACTGGCCGCCGGTGAAAGCTTTCTGCGCGGCTTCCTCCGCCACGCTGATGTGGAGCGCTACTATTTCTGGAATTCCGGGGGCGCCCGACAGGAGGAGCTCGATGACCTGCTGGCGCGAATCCACGCGCCCGCGAAGCCGATCACCTGGATACGACAGGCCGACCGACGCTCGCTCTCGCAGGTGGGCGTGCTCAACATGCCGGTTCCAGGGGTAACCGCCGAGTCGTGGCACCGGCGTCCATTCGGCGCACGCGCCTACGCGATCTGCGGCATCACCCACACGACCGCGACCGATCGGGTCATGCAGACGATCGCCGAGCTGCTGATCGCTCCGGCCGAGGATTACGACGCGCTGATCTGCACGTCGACGGCGGTCCGCCACTCGGTCGAGACCCAGCTTACGGCCATGCGGGACTACCTTGCGGCCGAGTTCGGTCCGAGGCGCCGCGCGGAGCCGCAGCGGATCACCATTCCGCTTGGCGTGAACGCCGACGACTTCACCGGCGCGCCCGAACATCGCAGCGCCTGGCGCGCACGGCTCGATATCCCCGAGGATGCCGCAGTGGCTCTGTTCGTGGGGCGTTTCGACGTGCGGGGTAAGATGAATCCGGCGCTGATGGCGCTCGCCCTGGAGAGGGCCGCCGTCAGGACCGGCAAGCCGATCTATTGGGTGAACGCAGGCTGGGCCGGGAGCGCCAGGGCCGAAGAGGCCTACGAGTCAGGCTCCCGCGCGCTGTGCCCGTCCATCCACTATCGGCGCATCGATGGCAGACCGATCGACGTGCGGTTCTCGATCTGGTCGGTCGCGGACTTCTTCATCAGCTTCTCCGACAATATTCAGGAGACCTTCGGTCTGACGCCGGTTGAAGCCATGGCGGCGGGGCTGCCGTGCGTCGTGACCGACTGGGACGGCTACCGGGATACGGTGCGGCATGGGATCGACGGCTTCCGCGTCCGCACGGTCGCCCCGCCCCCAGGGCACGGCGCGGATCTCGCGCATTGGTTCTCCAATCAGTGGATCACCTATGACAATTACGTGGGCGCCACAGCCCAGTTCACTGCGCCGGACTATGCCGAAGCCGAGGAGGCGATCTCCGCCCTGGTGCTCGACCCCGAGCTTCGGCGGCGCATGGGCGCCGCGGCTCGGACCCGCGCCCGCGAAGTCTTCGATTGGGCGGCGATCATTCCCCAGTACCAGGCGCTGTGGACGGAGCAGAACGCCCGGCGCCTTGCCGCTCCACCGGCTCCGGCGGCGCGCGACAATCCGTTCCGCCCCGATCCCTTCACCCTGTTCCAGAGCTATCCCACCGAACACCTCTCGGTTCAGGCCGTGGTCGCGCTCGCCTCGGGAACGACCTGGGCCGCGGCGCGCGGCGTGCTCCAGCAGCCGCTGGCCGCCTACAGCGGATTCAACCGGCCGACGCTGCACGAGGTGGAGCTCGTCGTCGACTTCCTCGCGCGTCGAGGTTCAGCGATGGTGGCCGAGGTGCTGGAGATCATCCCGCCGGAGCGCCGTTCCTATGTGGAACGCGGCCTCCTCTGGCTGGCCCGGTATGGTGTCGTGACGATCGCACGCGCCGGCGCCAGGCCCTGAATGCAACCGGCCGGGCGGAGGACCCAGAGGTCCTCCGCCCGGCCAAAGCGACACAGCCATGGAGAGCTAGGCTGACGTGCAATTCTACCGCAAAGCCGGCTCGGACAAAAGCAAAACCCTGATCACCGTTGCTCAACTTGACTGACTTCATTGCCACGGGACGGTGAGGACGGATTCATGCACAACACGGCCACGCGGCCCCGGCCTCAGAGCGGGAGGCTGAACCGACGCTCCACTGGCGGCTGGCCGGGCCGCTCGATGCGCGCCACGGCGGCATAGGTTCCCTTCGCCCAGCCGGCGGGCGGCCGCTTGCGCCCCACGAACACCAACTGCTGATCCTTGTAGCTGGCGACGGGTTGGCGGGCTTGTGCCAGAACCCCGCCGTCAGGTCCGAAGAGCGTCAGGCTGATCGCGTCCCCGCCGTCCACTCCGATCGCGCGCACATAGGCGACGAGGGCCGGGGACCCGGGGCTGACCGCGCCGACGGCGGCCTCCTCCACGGCGCCCATGCTGACCGGACCCGGCGCAAACCCGGCATTGAGGATCGCGCCGGCCTTGTAGGCGAGCGCGTGCTCTGCGGCGGCGGTCCAGAGTGGCGCCTTCGCGCCGCAGCTTCCGGGCGGAGCGGCCGGCGCGAAGGGATCCACTACCTGACCCGCATGGCGCACCGTGATGTGCAGGTGTGGAAACTCGGTGTCGCCGGAGAGGCCGACCTTCCCGAGCGCCTGGCCGGCGATGACCATGTCGCCGACCTTCACCCGCAGGCTGCCGCGGGCCATGTGGCAATACTGGGTCTCCCAGCCGCCGCCGTGGTCGATCACGACGCCATTGCCGCACTCGATGTTGGCGATGTTCGGCGCGCCGGGCGCGCGGATCGAGATGTCGGGAACCCCGTCGCGCAGCCGCGCCACCCGCCCGGCCGCGGCGGCGAGGACATCGACGCCACGCCGCTGCTCGGCCATGTCCAGCAGGCGGATGTCGATCCCGTTGTGCCCCTGGTAGGTGCGGGTCCCGCAGTGGTAGTCGCGCGCGCCCGGCCCGGGGTCGCGATCGACGTAGTGCTGCACCTCGCAGTCGCGGCCGATCTGGCAGGCGAGCGGGAAGGCGAGCTTCGGCGGTGGGCCTTCGCCCCGCGCGGCGGGTGTGCAGAGCGCGACAGTGGCGAGTAGGGCGAGCGAGGCAGATCGCATGGCGGTCCTCCGGCGGCCACGACGCTGGCGCGGGGCCCGTGCGAAATTATGGCCCAGTGAAACTGATCCCGGTGAGGTCGCGCAGGCGCGCCTGGTCCCGGCGATAGACGCCGCGCAGAAACGCCTCGTCCTCGGCCGTGAGCTGGGACGGAAAGTCGATGTCTGCGCCGAGGTGAGCCTCCCTGGGCCGCGGGGGCGCTCCGGGCGGCAGATCGAGGAAGCGGCGGATGCGAGCCAGGGCCGCGGCGGGATCGGCCCGGAGATCCTCCGACGTGAGGATCAGCACCTGCGTCAAGGAAAACAGGCCATAGAGCCGCTCCGCCTGCTCCCCGTAGAACCCGCGCTCGACGTAGGAGAACTCGCGATGGTGGCCCCAGGGCTCGGCCTCGAACAGGCGTTGACGTCCCTCGCGGATACACCAGCCGAACGGCGCGCGCTCGACGCCGCGGGCGAATTCCATCCGCCAGTGCGACCAGGCGCGGGCCACCGGATCGCGCAGCAGAAGGATCAGCCGCATGGCCGGGTTGTAGGCCCTGATCCGTTCCAGGCTGTTCGGCCAATAGCTGTAGATCGGCGTCGCCTCGCCCCGAAGCCGTGGCGCGCCGGCCTCGAAGCCCCGGTGATAGCGGGCGTAGTCCGGTCGCGACCAATCCAGAGACTCGTCGTCGAAGAAGTGGGTCTCCTTCTCGCGGGAGAGGCTGACGCCAGGCTCCTCGGACAGATAGTCGTAGAGCGCCGTTGTGCCAGCCTTCTGCACGCCGACCACCAGGAAGTTGACCAGCGGAGCCTCGAGCATGGGGTCAGATGACCGAACCTGGAGCGTCCGACAAGAGACGCAAGGCGCGGCGCCGAAGTCGCTTCATCCCCCTTCCGGGACGCGATAAGAGGAGCGACGGCGGGCGGAGCCTCAGCGGGCGTTCAATGAAGACAGTCATCCTGGCCGGCGGGCTCGGCACACGGATTTCGGAAGAAAGCCACCTCAAACCCAAGCCGATGATCGAGATCGGCGGGCGGCCGATCCTTTGGCACATCATGAAGCTGTTCTCGCACGCCGGATTCGACGACTTCATCATCTGCCTTGGCTACCGGGGCTATGTCATCAAGGAGTACTTCGCCAACTACGTCCTGCACAACGCCGACCTGACGGTGGACCTGGGATCGGGGCGGCTCGAATACCATGCCACCAACCACGAGCCGTGGCGTGTCACCCTGGTCGACACCGGCGATGAGACCATGACCGGCGGTCGGCTCAAGCGGGTCGCCAAGTTCCTCGACCCGGACGAGCCCTTCTTCCTGACCTACGGCGACGGATTGTCCGACGTGGACCTCCAGGCGCTCGCCGCCTTCCACCGCTCGCATGGCAGGGAAGCCACTGTGACGGCCGTGGCGCCGCCGGGCCGCTATGGGGCGCTGGACGTCAAGGACCGCGTCGTGCAGCGGTTCACGGAGAAGCCGCCCGGCGACAATGCGCTGATCAACGGCGGCTTCTTCGTGCTGCAGCCGAAGGTGGTCGCGCGCATCGCCGGGGACGAAACGCCGTTCGAGCTCGCGCCCCTGGAGAGCCTCGCGCGCGACGGCGAGCTCATGGCCTTCCCGCACGAGGGCTTCTGGGCGGCGATGGACACGCTTCGCGACAAGAATCACCTCGAAGCCCTGTGGGCGTCCGGCGAAGCGCCGTGGCGGCGGTAGACCGCAGCTTCTGGCGCGGCAAGCGGGTCCTGCTCACCGGCCATACCGGATTCAAGGGCGGCTGGGCCGCGATCTGGCTCGCCGACGCCGGCGCGGAGGTCACCGGTCTGGCGCTCGCCCCGGACCAGACTCCAAGCCTGTTCGAGCTCGCTGGCGTCGCGAGCCTGGTGGATTCGCTCCTCGTCGACCTTCGCGACCGCGCCGCAGTCGAGGCGGCGTTGCAGGGGCGCGGTTTCGATCTCGTACTGCACCTGGCGGCTCAGCCGATCGTGCGCGCCGCCGTCGAGGATCCGATCGGAACCTTCGCGTCGAACGTCATGGGAACCGCTCATCTGCTGCAGGCGTTGCGCGCGCAGAACGCCCTCAGGGCGGCGCTCGTGGTCACCTCCGACAAGGTCTACGCCAACGCCGGCGAGGACCGCGCCTTCGCCGAGACCGATCCGCTGGGCGGTAAAGATCCCTATTCGGCGTCGAAGGCGGCGACCGAGATCGTCGTGCAGAGCTTCGCCCAGAGCTACTTCGAGCCGGTCGGCGTGCGCCTCGCCACCGCCCGCGGCGGCAATGTGATCGGCGGCGGCGACTTCGCGCGCGACCGGATCGTGGCTGACGTCGTCAGGGCCGCGCGCGCCGGCGAGGCGGTCCGGCTGCGCCACCCGGGGGCCACCCGGCCCTGGCAACATGTGCTCGACTGCCTGGCCGGCTACTTCGCCCATCTGCAGGCGCTGGCCACCGACGCGCGCACGCCGCGTGCGCTCAATTTCGGACCGCGTTCAGGCGGCCGGCCGGTGTCGGTGGGCGAGCTCGCGACCCGTGCCGTGGAGGCGCTCGGCGGCCAGCCCTGGCGACATGAGGCGGATCCGGGCTCCTTGGAGGCGACGTCGCTGGCCATAGACCCCAGCCTGGCCAAGGAGGCCCTGGGTTTCGAGGCTCGGCTCGACGTCCATGCGGCGGTCGCCCTGACCACGGACTGGTACCGCCGCGAAGCGGCGGGGGAGCGCGCGCTCGCCCTGTGTCGCGAGCAGATCGAGGGCTACGAGGCCGGCCGATGACCGAGGCTCCGCTCTGCCGCTTCTGCCGCGCCCCCCTGACGCACACCTTCCTCGACCTCGGCCGTCAGCCGCTGGCCAACAGCTATCTCACCGCCGATGAGCTCGCCTCCGGACGCGAGCAGAGCTATCCGCTGCACGTGCGCGTCTGCGACCGCTGCTTCCTGGTGCAGGCGGACGACGCAGTTCCCCCGCAGGCGATCTTCGACGCGGGCTACGCGTACTTCTCGTCGCACGCGTCGAGCTGGGTGGAGCATGCCCGGCGCTATGCGCAGGCGATGATCACGCGCTTCGGGCTTGGTCCGGACTCGCTGGTCGTCGAAGTCGCCAGCAATGACGGCTACCTGTTGCAGCACTTCGCGGCCACAGACATCCCTGTGCTCGGGATCGAGCCTGCGGCGAACACCGCCGAGGCCGCGCGCGCCCGCGGCGTGCCGACCGAAGTCATGTTCTTCAACGACAGGAGCGGCTGCGAGCTTGCGGCCCGCGGCGTCCGCGCCGATCTCATGGCGGCCAACAACGTGCTCGCCCACGTGCCGGACATCGCCGACTTCGTGGCGGGTTTCCGGCACGTGCTGAAGGACGAGGGCGTGCTCACCTTCGAGTTCCCGCACCTCTTGAACCTGATCGAGAAGGTGCAGTTCGACACCATCTACCACGAACATTTTTCGTATCTGTCACTGCTTGTCGGCGAGCAGGTGCTGCGGGCGAACGGCTTGCGCCCCTTCGACGTGGAGCGGCTCGCGACGCACGGGGGCTCGCTTCGGCTCTTCGTCTGCCACATGGGCTCCGGGCGTGCGGAGACCGACGCCCTTCGGCGCCTGCGCGCCGACGAGGCGGCCGCCGGGCTCGATCGGATCGCAACCTACCGGGGCTTCACGCCGCGGGTGGAGGCGGTGCGCGAGGACTTCCGCGCCTTCCTGGCGACCGCGAGGGGCGAGGGCCGGTGCGTAGCGGCCTATGGGGCTGCGGCAAAGGGGAACACCTTCCTGAATTACTGCGGGACCACCAGCGCAGACGTGGTCTGCGCCTTCGACGTAAGTCCGGCCAAGCAGGACCGCTTCCTGCCGGGAAGCCATATCCCGGTCCGCAGTCCCCGCGCCCTGCGCGAGGTCCGGCCGGACTACCTCCTGATCCTCCCCTGGAACCTGCAGGAGGAGATCGTCGGCCAGCACGCCCACATCCGGGAGTGGGGCGGCCGCTTCGTCATGGCCTCACCACAGGTGCGGGTGCTGTCCTGATGCGGTTCGCCGAGGCCGAGATCGAAGGCGTGGTGGTGATCGAGATAGAGCCGCGTTTCGACGCGCGCGGCGCGTTTGAGCGGCTGCATTGTCCGGACGAATTCGCCGCCGCCGGCTGCCCCTTCGAGCCCGTCCAGACGAGCCTCTCGCGCAACCCGCGCGCGCTGACCCTGCGCGGCATGCATTACCAGGAACGTCCGCACGGCGAGACCAAGCTCGTGCGTTGCGTCCGGGGCCGCATTTTCGACGTCGCGCTGGACCTGCGGCCGGAGAGCCCGACCTACCGCCTCTGGAGCGCCGCCGAGCTTTCGGCGTCGAACGCCCGCGCCCTGCTGATTCCGGAGGGCGTGGCCCACGGATTCCTCACGCTCGAACCGGATTCCGACGTGCTCTATCAGATCGCGCCAAGGTTCGAGCCCGGGCACGAAGCCGGCGTTCGGTGGGACGATCCGGCCTTCGCCATAGGTTGGCCGACCGAACCGGAGGTCATCTCCGAGCGCGACGCGGGCTACCCAAATCACCAAGGCTGAGGCCCGCCGCGCGATCTGTTAGAGAGGCCCGCTGCATGAGGACAGGCAGGTTATGACTGACGACAGGGCGCTCGTGGCGCTCGCCCGCATCGCGTCGAACGGAGAATGGCGCAAGGCCTTCATCCGGCAGCTGGTCGCGTTCGAGGCGGAGATCGAAGCCCCAGGCGTCGACGTGCGCGAGGAGATCACCGGGCCGCTCGTCGACGCGCTCTTCGATGACGACCAGGTGGTGCGCAAGGCGCTGTCCAACGGCGTCGCCTTCGAGTTCCTCTATCGCTCCAAGATCGCCCGCGACTTCGTCATGTCGGTCCCCGAGACGCCGGATCATGCCTGGGAGCCGCAGACCAGCCGTCTCCTGGTCAAGCTCGCCCGGCGCGCGCAGCAGGTGGTGATCGGCGGCGCCTACTTCGGGGACCACGCCATCCTGATCGCGCGCGAGATCGCCGCGCGAGGCGGGATGGTGCACGCATTCGAGCCGAATCCCCAGCAACGGGCCATGCTGCAGCGGAACGCCGAGATCAACGGACTCACCAACATCCGCGCGCGGCCCGAGGGCCTATGGTCGGATTCAGGCGCCAGCCTCAAGCTCGTGGGCTACGACAGCTTCGCCACGGCCGAGCCGGCCGCGAACGAGGAGGAAGCCTTCACGACGGTGACCATCGCCGACTATCTGGCTGCGGCGGGCGTCGATCGGCTGGACCTCATTGTCGTCGACATCGAAGGCGCCGAGCTGGGCGCGCTCACCGGAGCTGAGCCGTTCCTTGCCAGGCCGACGGGCGATGCGCCCGACATCCTCTTCGAGGTGCATCGGAACTACGTCGACTGGTCGAACGGGCTGGGGAACACCCAGATCGTTAAGCTGCTGACCGCGCACGGCTACACCGTCTTCGCCCTGCGCGACTTCAATTCGAACTACGATCTCGCCGGCAAGCCGATCGAGCTGATCCCGGTCGACGCCGTCCATCTCGAGGGGCCGCCTCACGGCTTCAACATGGTGGCGGTGAAGGATGCCGGGATGTTCCAGGGCCCGGACTACGCGATCGTGCGCGGCGTCTCGCCCAAGTACCTGCGCCACAGGGACCCGAAGCTGCACCATCCGGTCGGGGGGCTCTGAGCGACATTGCAGAGGCGGGCCACCATCGTCGGCGCGTCGGGGTTCGTCGGCCGGCGGCTGCGGGCGCGGCTGGAGGCGAACGCCTGGGATGTCTACGCCCCGGCGAAGCATGAGCTGGAGCTCCTGGAGCGCGACCTGGGCGTGGTGTTCTATTGCGCCGGGCTCACCGCCGACTACGACCGCCGGCCGTTCGAGACGGTCGAGGCGCACGTCACCCTCGTAAGCCGACTATTGGAAGCCGGCCGCTTCGATAAGATCCTCTATCTGTCCTCGACGCGACTCTACGACGGCCTGCCAAACGCGGACGCCTCGGAGGCCGAACCTCTGCTGCTCGACCCAACGGACCCGCGCAGGCTTTACGATCTCTCCAAGGCGCTCGGCGAAAATCTCGTCATGACCCGCGCCGGAGGGCGGGGCGCGGTCGCGCGACTGGCCAACGTCTACGACTGGGAGCCGGGCGCGCCGGGCTTCCTGTCCCAATGGCTGATCCGGGCGGCGAGCGAGCGGGCGATCACGCTGCAATCGAGCCCGCACATGGCCCGCGACTACATCCACCTGGACGACGTCACAGACGCTCTCATCGCAATCGCGGATGTGCCGGAGAGCGCCATCTACAACGTGGCCAGCGGGGAGCTCGCCATCAATCGCGAGATCGCCCAGGTGTTCGAGGCATGCGGCTGGCGCGTGAGTTTTGCGGACGATGCGGCGCCGCCCACGCCGCCCAATCTCGCGGTGGCTCGGCTCCGGGCGCTTGGCGTCAACCCCCGCCCGGTGAAGGATAGGGTCCGCGCCTATCTGGAGGGCCTGAAGCGGTGAAGCTGCTCGACCATAGCCGCGAAAGCCTGGTGGCCTATACGACCGCCCAATGCGCCGCCGTCGTTCCCGATGGGCGAGAGGCCGCGTTCCGAGCCGCGGTGGAAGCGCATCTCGACGAAGCCTTGGAGCGGCTGCACCGCTGCATCAACGCCTGCGCGCCGTGGCGGCCCGACGAGTTCAACGTGCTGCAATCCTCCCAGCACTGCATCTATTTGTACTTCCTGGGCAACACCATCTGGAAGCGATCCGGCGACGCGGCGGCTGCGACACGCCTGTTCCTGATGAACAAGGCGCTGAACGGCATCGACCTGTTCTACGAAATCGCCATGCCCGAGGTGTTCTACATCGGCCACAGCGTCGGCATCGTCCTGGCCAAGGCGACCTACGGCAACCACCTCGTGCTCTACCAGAACTCCACGGTCGGTCGGCACAAGGACCAGATCCCGGTGATTGGCGAGCGTGTGGTGCTCTATCCGAATTCCGCCGTGATCGGGCGCTCGGTGGTGGACGACGACTGCGTGGTCAGCCAAGGCGTCAGCGTGATCAACAAGCGCACGCCGAAAGGCTCGATGGTTTTCTCAGGCGGTCCGGGCGACCTCGTCTTCCGGCCGCGGCCCGACGGCCTCCTCCAGGAATACTTCCGGCTCTAGGCGCGAACCTTGGCTTCGGAAGCGGGGACGTCCGCCACGGCCTTGGCCACCATGTCGTAGAAGTCGCGGGCGAACTCGGCGTCGCGGCCGAGCGGGCTTTCGCGCATGCGCTCGCGAAGCGAGTTTCTGAGGTCGCGCCGGCGTTCGCGGTCGCCGACGAGCCGCATGGCGATCTCGGCGTACTGATCGAGATCGGCGGCGCAGAGGTCGCCGAGGCCGATGTTCGACAGGATCGAATAGCTCAGGCGTTCGTAGAACGCCTCGCCCACCAGGCTCACCAGCGGAACCCCCATCCACAGCGATTCCGCGGTCGTCGTCCCGCCGGTGAGCGGGAAGGGGTCCAGGGTGATGTCGACCTCGTTGTAGTAGGGCATGTGCTGGCCCCGCACGGTGTGGAAGATCACCCGCTCCTCGGCGACGCCCTCGGCGGCGAACGCCGCCAGGATGTTCTGCCGGAAGCTCGGCGTTCCGCCCTCCGGCCGGATGAAGGCGAACCGGGAATCGGGCGTCGCGGCGACGATCCGCGCCCAGGTCCTGAGCACCTCGCGGCCGTATTTGTGCGGATTGTTGGCGGTGCCGAACGTGACGAACCCCTTGCGCTCCTCCGGCAGCGCGTCGGCCAGCGGGTGGTGGGCGGAGAACACCCGCCCGAGCGCCAGCCAGCTGTGCGGCATCATCAGCGGCTTCTCGATCAGCAGCTCCCCACGGCTGGGGGCGCTGAACGGATCGCAGACGAAGTAGTCGATGGTGGAAAGTCCCGCCGAATGCGGGTAGCCGAGCCAGCTCGCCTGGATGGGCGCAGGCCGCCAGGCCATGACCTCCAGCTTGTTCATGTGCGTCGAGCCGCCGAGCTCGATCAGCATGTCCAGCTGGTCGTCGGCGATCATCTGGGCGGCGTCCCGCGCGGCGATGTCGGGATTCCACCGGAACGCGGTCACCCGGCCGGCGATGTAGCGTTGCACGCGGTCTTCCTGGCCCTGGAAGTAGGAGTAGCAATAGACATCGAACCGCTCGCGATCGATGTGATCGAACAACGGCAGGGAGAAGTAGGCCACCGGATGCTGTCTGAGGTCGGAGGACATGAAGCCGAGGCGCATCTTGCCGTCCTTTGGACGCGGCGGCGGTCGCCGCAGCGGCTGCTCGGCCGCCACCGCCTCCGTGTTGCGCCCCCAGATGCGGTGCTGCTCGAGGAGTTCGCTCCGGTCCTCCGGCGTGCGCACCCGCGCCAGCTGTTTCAGGAGCGCGGTGTGGCGGCCGGATTCGGCCCATAGCCGTCCGACATCCCTGAACGATCCCAGCCGATCCAACTCGTCGAAGGCGCAGACCCGGATGAGCACTTCAGTCCCGATCTTCAGCGGGGCAGGCCCGGTCAGCGTCTCCTGCGCCAAGGTCGCCTTCAGGATCTGATACGCTTCCTCGATGTGGGCGCCCTCGTCGCCGCTGCGGGTGCGTTCCAGGCTTTCCACGAGCGCCATCCGGTGGAGGAGCTTGTGTGGGTCGAGTTCCACTGCGCGCCGCAAATGGATATTGCCGCGCTCGCGATCGTATTCCGTGATCACGCCGCCGAGCTGGTAGTGCAGCCAGGCGGCCGTTTCGAAACTCGGCCTTATCTCCTGCAGGTAGGCTTCCGCCTTCCGAAGCTCGCCGCGCCGGCGGAACAGCACCGCCTTGGCCTCATGCAGCCGGGCCTCCTGGGGCAGGGTTGCGATCGCCTTGTCGAGCGTCTCCTCGCACAGCTTGTCCCGGTGCAGGTCGTGCAGCGCGCCGGCGAGGTCGAGCCAGGCTTCGACGTAGTCCTTGCGCAGGGCGACCGCCTGGCGGAACCGCACGATGGCGGCCTCGCGTTTGCGCTGCCCGAGAAGGGCGCGTCCGATCTGACGCTGATGCTCGGGATTGCGCGGCTCCTGCCGCACGAGCCGGGTGAAGACGGCTTCGGCCTTCGCCGGCTCGCCCATGTCGAGATAGATGTTCCCGCGGTTGACGAGCGGCGCGAGCGGGCGAGGATCGAGCCGGCTGGCTTCGTCCAGCGCAGCCAGCGCTTCGTCGAAGCGGCGGAGCCGCCGCAGCAGCACGCCGCGTAGATTCCAGAGTTCGACGTCCTTCGGATGACGCGACACGGCCTTGGCCGACCAGTCGAGGCCCTTCTCCAGCTGGTTCGTGAGATAGAGCTGGTGGATCAGGACGCGATAGGCCTGCGCAGGTTGCTCGGGATCCGCGTCGATGGCCGCGATGATCTCGGCGATGGCCACCTCGCGCTGACCAGCCGCGAGGGCCGCGTTGGCCGCCACCAGGCGCTGGTTCATGCCCCGACCTTCTTCAGCCTTTCGCCCGCAGGCTCGCGAGGCAAGAGGCTTAAGGCGCGCGCGAGGTCCTGGCTAGAGACCGGCGCGCCGCATGGCGCGGGCGCGGCGACTGAACCGCCACTTGAGCGCCAGCACGGCGGCCGAGAGCAGCAGGCAGACGATGTTCGAGCCCGCGACCGCCCAGCTGCCGATCAGCACGCCATATCCCGTCCACAGGGAGAAGCCGGTCACGGTCACGATGTACATCCGCAAGGAGACCGAGGAGGCGTCTCGTTCCAGCCAGATCTTGCGGATTTGCGGCACGAAGCTGGTCATGGAGCACAGGGCGGCTCCGACGCCCACCGCGTTGGCCAGGAGGGGCAAGCTCAGCTTGCCCCCGGAATGCGGACCGCCGCGCGAAGACCGCCCGGCGCGCCGGGCGCGAGGGCGAGCTCGGCTCTGAGCTGCTTGCACAGCAGCTCGACGAGACCGATGCCGAAACCGGAGCGGCACGTCGCGAGGTCCGCGCCGACGCCGTCGTCAGAGATCGTCAGCGCAGCCCCGCCGTCGGTCTCCTGCAAGCTGATCTCGATCTGGCCCCCGCGTTCGGGGAAGGCGTGCCCGAGGGCGTTGTGCACCAGCTCCTCGACAATCAACCCAAGCGGCGCGGCCTGCGCGGGCGTCACCCGCACCGGATCGAGGTCGAGCTGCAGGCGCACGTCCGGGCGGCCGGCTCCGGCGGCGATCTCCCCGACCAGTTCGCGGAGCAGCGCCTGGGCGTCAAGCCGGCTCGGATCGGCGGGGTGCGGGAGGTGCTTCAGGGCGGCCGCCAGCGCCGCAACGCGGTCGGCCGCGCGGCGCAGCGCCTTGCGCGCCGGCCCCTCCGGCAAGCGGCGGGTCTGCATGAGCAGGATGGACCAGACGAGCTGCAGGTCGTTGCGGGCGCGGTGATCCACTTCGCGCAGGCGGGCCTCGGTCGCCGAAAGCGCATCCTCCAGCTCCGCAATCCGCGATCGGAGCTGGACTTCCACAGCCTCCGACGGGCCGGGGATTTCCATGACGTTGCGAAGCTCCCGTCTCCTAAGAGACCAACGGCGCCGGTTGGCGCAGGTTCCCGCCCCAGGAGAATGACGGCTTGACCCTGAAGCCGGCCGCCGCCTAAGCGCTCAGGGCATGAACATCCTGCTGGTCGGCTCCGGGGGCCGCGAGCACGCCCTCGCCTGGAAGATCGCCCAGTCGCCGCGGCTGACGCGGCTGGTCGCGGCGCCCGGCAATCCCGGCATGGCGAGGCTCTGCGAGGCCCGCGCGATCGGGGCGACGGACGTCCACGGGCTCGTGGGCCTGGCGCGGGAGATCGGCGCGGATCTGGCCGTGCTCGGCCCCGAGGTCTCGGTGGCGGCCGGTGCGGCCGATGGGCTCACGGCGGCAGGCGTGCCCTGCTTCGGGCCGACGGCGGCGGCCGGCCGGCTGGAGTCCTCCAAGGCTTTCACCAAGCGGTTCGCCGATCGCTACGGCCTGCCCACCGCGGCCTATCGGGTCTGCGAGACCGCAGAGGCGGCCAAGGCGGCCCTGGATCGCTTTTCACCGCCTTACGTGGTGAAAGCCGACGGCCTCGCCGCCGGAAAGGGCGTGGTGGTGGCGCCGAGCCGGGCGGAAGCCGAGGCGGCCGTCGATGATGCGCTCGGCGGCCGGTTCGGGGCGGCGGGCGCACGGGTCGTCATCGAGGAGTTCCTGGAGGGCGAGATCGGCTCGCTGTTCGCGCTCTGCGACGGCGAGACCTCGATGCTGTTCGGCTGGGCGCAGGACCACAAGCGCGCCTTCGACGGGGAGCAGGGGCCGAACACCGGCGGCATGGGCGTCTATTCCCCGGCCCCGGTGTTCACGCCCGAGCTCGTGGAGCAGGTCCGCACCCGGCTGGTCGAACCGGCCTTCGCCGGCATCGCGGCGGAGGGTGCGCCCTATCACGGCGTCCTGTTCGTCGAGCTCATGGCGACCCGGGCCGGACCGAAGCTCGTGGAGTTCAACGCCCGGTTCGGCGATCCCGAGTGCCAGGCGCTGATGCTGAGGCTGGAGAGCGACATCGTGCCCTACCTGCTCGCCTGCGCCTCCGGACGCCTCTGCGACCTGCCGTCGCCGGTGTGGAGCGACGCCGCGGCGATCTGCGTCGTCATGGCGGCGCGAGGCTATCCCGGCGCGCCGAAGGCCGGCGGCGCGATCGGCGGGGCGGAGGCCGACTTCGGCCCCGACATCGTGGTCTTCCAGGCCGGCACCCGGCGCGACGCCGACGGAAGCCTTCGTGCGGCCGGGGGTCGGGTGCTGAACGTCTGCGCCAGGGCGCCGACCCTGCAGGCGGCGCGTGATCGCGCCTACCGGGCCGTTTCGGCGATCGACTTCCCGGACGGCTTCTTCCGCTCGGATATCGGCTGGCGCGCGCTCCAGAGGGAGCCCGGCTGAGAGCCGCGCCTTGCGGGCCCGATGCGCGGCCCGGTAAAGTGGCTTCAAACAACTGTACGACAGAGGGCAGGAGCGCCATGTCCGAGACCACCGAACTCACTGCGGAACGGGCGCGGGAACAGGCGAACACCGGGACCGATCTGGTGCCCGAGGCGCAGCGCTTCGACGAAGCGTCGCTCGACCGGTGGATGATGGCCAATGTGGCGGGCTACGAGGGCCCGCTCGAAGTGCGGAAGTTCAAGGGCGGGCAATCCAATCCGACCTACCAGCTGATCACGCCGGCCAAGAAGTACGTGCTGAGGCGCAAGCCGCCGGGCAAGCTGCTGCCTTCGGCGCACGCGGTCGACCGCGAATACCGCGTGATCACCGCCCTCCATCCGACCGGCTTTCCGGTAGCCAAGACCTATGGGCTGTGCACCGACGATGGCGTGATCGGCACCTGGTTCTACATCATGGAGATGGTGGAAGGCCGGATCCTCTGGGACCAGAGCCTTCCGCAGTACGAGCCGGCCGAGCGCAACGGAATCTTCCGCGCCAAGATCAAGACGCTCGCCGACCTGCACAACACCGATTACGTGAAGATCGGCCTGGAGGATTTCGGTAAGCCCGGCAATTACATGGGCCGTCAGGTCGACCGCTGGACCAAGCAGTACAAAGCCTCGGAGACCGAGCACATCCCGGAGATGGAGAAGCTCATCGAGTGGCTGCCGAAGACCTTGCCGCCGCAGGAGCGCACCTCCATCGTCCACGGCGACTATCGGCTGGACAACATGGTCATCCATCCGACCGAGGCCCGGGTCATCGCCGTCCTGGATTGGGAGCTCTCGACGCTCGGCGATCCGCTCGCCGACTTCACCTACATGCTGATGAACTGGGTGAACGGTGCGATTTCGCACATCCCCGACCTCGCGGCGCACGGGATTCCGACGCTGGATGAGACGGTCGCGTACTATTGCGAACTGACGGGCCGCTCGAGCGTGCCGGACCTCAACTGGTTCTATTCCTACAACACCTTCCGACTGGCAGGCATCCTGCAGGGGATCGTGGGTCGCGTGCGTGACGGCACCGCCAACAGCCCGCATGCCGCCCAGCAGGCGGATCGGGTGATCGGTCTCGCCCAGGCCAGCTGGCGCTTCGCGCAGAAGGCCGGCGCGCTCGGCTAGCCTAAAGCCCGGCCCGACTCAGGAGAGCGTCCAGCCCGGCCGGGTCGTCGAAGCGGGCCCGCACCGGCCAAGCCGCGATGCGCGTGCGCCAGGATTTCGGCAGGCGGACCCAGTCCTTCTCGGTGGTGATCAGGCCGGCGCCGAACTGCGCGGCGCGCTCGGCCAGGCGCTGCAGGGCGGCTTCGCCGTAGGCAAAGTGGTCCGGAAGCGGGGCGAAGTCGACGAGATCGCACCCAGCAGTCCGCAGCGCCCGCTCCACCTTCCACGGCTTGCCGACCCCGGCGAAGCCCAGCTGAGGGCCGCGCGGCGGGGCCGCCGCCGCCTCCAGGTGGGCGATGATCACGGGCTTGTCTCCGAGCTGCGCAATCAGCTCAGGATCCGGCGCGGGCAGGTCGGCCGGCAGCAGGACGATCACCGCCTGGGCGCGCGCCAGACCTGCGGCCAGCGGCTCGCGCATCGGCCCGGCCGGAAACACCCGCCCGTCGCCGAAAGGCCACTCGCCGCCGCGGGTTTCGCCGTCCACCACGACCAGCGAGAGCGTCTTGGCGACAGACGGGTTCTGATGCCCGTCGTCAAGCACGACGACCTCCGCGCCGCCAGCGGCTGCGGCCCTCGCGCCCGCGGCGCGATCGCGGGACACCCAGACCGGCAGGTCCTCGGCCAGCATCAGCGGCTCGTCGCCTACCTCATCGCTCGTGTGGCGCTGCGGATCCACCCGTACCGGGCCCTTCAGGCGTCCGCCATAGCCGCGCGAGACGAGGTACGCGACGCGGCCGCGCGCGGCCAGCCTGTGGGCGATCTCACGCGCCACCGGCGTCTTGCCGGCGCCGCCCAGGGTGAGATTGCCGACGCAGATCACCGGCACGCCGGGATCGAGCGGATGCGCCCGGGCGATCCTTCGCGCCGTGGCCGCCGCCCAGATCAGGGAAAGCGGCGTCA
Source organism: Phenylobacterium sp. (assembly GCF_025934275.1). Taxonomy (GTDB): domain Bacteria; phylum Pseudomonadota; class Alphaproteobacteria; order Caulobacterales; family Caulobacteraceae; genus Phenylobacterium. The sequence continues at coordinate 20,486 of NZ_JAICYI010000011.1, read as the reverse complement.
TGAGCGCCCGCGTGCGCGGCGCCGTCGGCTTTCGTTCGTACCACCACTGCGGAGTCGCCAGCTTCATGCCGGCAGCAGCGGTTCGAGCTGGACGAGCGCGCGCTCCAGCGCCGCGCCGTGGCGCTCGGCGTAATCCAGCGCGGCCTCCCCCATCCGCCGCGCGATGGCCGGATAGGCGAGCAGGCCCGCGACGTGCCGGGTCAGCGCCGCCTCGTCCCGCGCCTCGACCGCGGCGGCTTCGGCCAGCATCTCGTCGTAGATGGCGCGGGCGTTGAACACGTGCGTTCCGGTGATGATCGGCTTGCCGAGCCGCGCCGCCTCCACCGGATTGTGGCCGCCGACGCCTCCGACGAAGCCGCCGCCCATCACCACCACGTCGGCGAGCCGCAGGAAGAGGCCGAGCTCGCCCAGCGTGTCGGCGAGATAGACCGAGGTCGTCGCGCTCAGGAGTTCGCCCGCGCTGCGGCGGGAGACCGCGGCGCCCGCGGCCGCAAGCTCGGCTGCGATCTCCGGGGCGCGCTCCGGATGCCGCGGCGCGAGGATCACGAGCGCGCCCGCCGCACGGACGGCCTTGGCCACCAGCAGATCTTCGCCGGGGTGGGTACTGGCGGCCAGCACCAACTTGCGGCCGTCGATCCTCCGCCGCAGGGCTTCGAGCTCGGCGGGGTCCGCCGGCGGGGCCTCGCCGAGCAGCTTGAGGTTCAACAATGGCCCCACGCGCGCGCCCAACTCCGCCAGTCGTCCGCCGCTCGCGGAGTCCTGCGGCAGGACCAGATCGAACGCCTGCAGCAAGGCCCTGATGGAGGCCGGCGCCCGCGCCCAGCCGGCGGCGCTGTCCTGGCGCATGCGTGCGGAAACCAGCGCCAGCCGCGCCCCCTTCCGTTGCGCCGTCAGGATCAGGTTCGGCCAGAGCTCGGCCTCGGCCAGGATCGCCAGGCCTGGCCGCCAGTGGGCGAGGAAGCGCCCCGCTGCAGCCGGGGTGTCGATCGGCACGAACTGATGGATCACCCCATCCGGCAAGCGCCTTGCCAACACCTCGGCGCTGGTGGTGGTGAGCGAGGTCACCAGCAGGACGAGGTCGGGCCGTCGGGCCCGCAGCGCCTCGATCAGCGGCAGGAGGGATAGGCTTTCACCCACGCTGACGGCGTGGAGCCAGACCAGCGGCCCGGTCGGTCGTGTTCGACTGGCGCGGCCCAGCCGCTCGCCAAGCCGCGCGGCGTCCTCCTTGCCGCGCACCGCCCGACGACGCAGGAGCGCCGCGGCGAGGGGCTCCAGGAGGATCGTGGCCGCGCCGTAGAGGGCTAGCGGCAGGGGACGGATCACACGACCTCGGCGGCGGCGAGCCGGCAAGCCATCGCCGCGTCGGTCTCCACCTGCAGGGTCGCGTGCCCGATCTTGAAGCGGCGCGCCAGCTCTTCACAGGCGGCGTGCAGGAAGGCGTCGCCGTCTTCGTTGGCGGGGCGGATCAGGTGAGCGGTCAAGGCCGTCTCGGTGGTGCTCATCGCCCAGATGTGCAGGTCATGGACCTCTTCGACGCCGGGCTGAGCCTCCAGCCAGCCGCGCACGGCCGCCACGTCGATCTCGCGCGGCGCGGCGTCCATGGCGAGATTGAAGGAGTCGCGCAGCAGGCTCCAGGTGCCGACGACGATCACCACTGCGATGGCCAGGCTGAGGGCCGGGTCGATCCGATCGAAGCCGGTCACCGCGATGAGGCCTGCGCCCACCACGACCGCGAAGGACACCGCGGCGTCGCCCGACATGTGCAGGAAGGCGCCTCGGGCGTTCAGCTCGTGGCGGCCGCGGAAGAACAGCAAGGCGCTCGCCGTGTTGATCACCGCGCCGGCTCCGGCTGTCCACATCACGATGACGCTGGAGATCGGCTGCGGATGTGCGAAGCGGCGAACGGATTCGGAGGCGATCGCTCCGATGGCCACCAGTAGAACGACGGCGTTGGCGAGCGAGGCGAGGATGGTGGCCTTGCGCAGACCATAGGTGTGCCGCCCCGCCGGCGCTCGCTTGGCCAGCACCGACGCACCCCACGCCAAGACCAGCGCCAGCACGTCGGAGAGGTTGTGCCCCGCATCCGCCAGCAGGGCGAGCGACGACGACAGGAGGCCGGCCACCAGTTCCGCCAGCACGATCATCGTATTCAGGGCGATGCCGATGGCGAAGGCGCGGCCCATGTCCGCCGTCGCATGATGATGATGGTGATGGCCGTCATGGCCATGATCGCCATGGGCGTGGGGCTCGTGTGCGGTCGCCGCGTCGGCCATCGGGCTCTATGTCTCACCGGCGGGCGCCGGGATCAATGCAGGCGCGCGCCCCACAAGAGCCTCGGCGCGGCGCGTGGCGGCCGAGAGGCGCGCCGACCAGTCCTGCACCAGACGGTCCATTTCGCGCTCGTCCGCATCGGACGGCACGAACAAGGGGCCGTCCCAGACCACGGCGCCCCTCGCGAGCGGCGCGGCCCACATGATCCTGTCCCAGGTGTCCATTTGCAGGGCGGGACGGGCGGCGATGCCCATCAGGAACACCGGCTGTCCCGAGCGGCGGGCGATCTGCAGCGCGCCGGGCGCGATCACCTCGTTCGGTCCGCGCGGCCCGTCCGGAGTGACCACCAGGGCGCCGCCGTCGGAGACCCAGGCCACCGCCTCGCGGATCGCCGCCACCGCCTGCCGCGCCTTGGCCGCGTCGCCCTTCTTGGCCGAGGAGATGCGGATCGACGGAAAGCCCGACATGGCCAGCGCCTTGGCGATGAACTCGCCGTCCGCGGAAGGGCTGACGAAGGCGCGCGTGCGCTTGCGCCACCATTGCGGCGCCGTGGCCAGGCACAGGGGAATGCGGCCGTGCCAGAAGAGCGCGATCGCGCCGGAAGCGCCGGCGAGCACCGGCTCGACGCAGGCCAGGTTCTCGTGCCGCCAGCGGACGGACTTCAGGATCAGGCGCAGATAGGTCCCGAGCGCCCAGCCGAGCGCGGCCTGGACGCCGTCGCTGCGCAGCAGGTTCTTCAAGCCGCGGTCTCCGCCTCCAGGTCCTGGCTCCTGGCCAGGCGCGCATAGAGGCCGCGCTTTCGCATCAGGGCGGCATGATCGCCGGTCTCCACCACCCGGCCCTTGTCGATCACATAGATGCGGTCCGCCCCGCGCACCGTGGAGAGACGATGGGCGATCAGGATCGTGGTGCGCCCGGCCATCAGCCGCTTCAGGGCCGACTGCACCTGGGCCTCGCTCTCGGTGTCCAACGCGCTGGTCGCCTCGTCCAGCAACAGGATCGGCGCGTCCTTCAGGAAGGCGCGGGCGATGGCGATCCGCTGCCGCTGGCCGCCGGACAGCCGGGCGCCGGCCTCGCCGACCACGGTCTCGTAGCCGTTCGGCAGGGCGAGGATGAACTCATGCGCGGCCGCGGCCGCGGCCGCCCGCTCGATCTCCGCATCGCTCGCGTGGCCCCGCGCATAGGCGATGTTGGCGCGGATGGTTTCGTCGAACAGGAACGGCTCCTGGGTGACGAGGGCGATCTGGTCGCGCAGCGAGGCGAGGGTCACCTCCCGCAGATCCCGCCCGTCGATCGCGACGCGGCCTCGCGTGGGGTCGTAGAAGCGCGGGATCAGGTTGAGGATCGTCGTCTTGCCGCCGCCCGAGGGACCGACCAGGGCGATGGTCTCGCCGGCGGCGATCTCGAGGTCGATGTCGTTCAAGGCCGGCGGTCCGTCGCCGCCGTACCTGAAGCCCACGTGCTCGAAGCGAATGACGCCGCTGCTCCGAGGCATCGCCACGGCGCCCGGCGCCTCGCGCACCTCGGGCTCGACGTCGAGGGCGGCGAACAGCCGCCGCGCCGCCGACAGGCCCTCGGCGAAGACGCCCTGCAGGTTGGCCAGCTGGCGCAGCGACTGGGCGGCCATCAGGAAGGCGGCGATGAAGGCGGTGAAGCCGCCGGGCGTCACGCCGCCGCGATAGGCGGCGTAGGCGATCAGGCCGGCCAAGACCAGGCTGGTGGTGAGCTCGGTCACCGGGGCGGCCCAGGCGCGGGCGTTGGCGCCCTTCACAAGGTGGCGCTCGCGCCGCCGGATCACGTCACCGACCCGCTGCTCCTCGAAGCCCTCGCGGTTCTCGATCTTCACCACCCGAATGCCGTCGAGGCTCTCCATGATCGCCGTGGAGAGCGCCGAAGTCTCGGACATCGCGCCCTTGGCCGCCTTGGTGGTCCGCCGCGCGAAGCTCCGCATGACCGTGCTTGCCGCCGGCGCGCCGGCCAGCGCCACCAGGGCCAGCGTCCAGTCGATGTGGAACATCACCCACAGGCCGCCCAGCACCATCAGGGCGTTCTGGGTGTAGTTGACGACGCCGGAGGTCGCCGCCTCACGCGTCAGGCCGGCGTCGTAGAGGACCGACGAAACGAAGGTTCCGGAGTGCTGGGCGCGCAGCCGGGCGAGGTCGGCGCGGACCAGCCGGCCGAACAGCTGCCGCTGCACGTCCGCCACGACGCCGTTGCCGATCCGGTTGACCAGCGAGGCCTGGACGACCTGCACCACGGTCCTGAGCAGCGCCAGGGCGGCGATGGTCAGCGGGATGGTGACGACGGCATGCGGCTTGTGGCGGCCGAGCAGGTCGTCGACGGCCGGGCGCAGGATCTGCACCAGCCGGGCGCTGAGCGCCGCGCTCGCGACGGCGGCCAACAGGGCGACAGTCCAGCCCTTCCAGCGCGGCGCCATGTAGATGCGCGCGATGCGCGCCGCGAGCGTGCGCGCGGAAAGCTCGGGCTGAACGCTCTCGCTCATGGGCTTGGGGTCGACCGATGCGGGGGCGAAGTCAAGCACGCCGCCTGTCGCGCGGTCGGCGCCCGGCTGCGGTGCCGCCGTCCCTATCGCGGCGGCGCGGCGGCCGCTAGTTAGGGCGCATGACCGCCGAGCCTTCGCCGGATTTCGACCTCGCCGGGCCGCTCGGGCGCGCGCGGACGTACGCCGACTATCTGTGGAACGACCACGCCTACCTCAGGCTCGGGTTCTCCAACGCTCATTGGGTCTCGGACGAGCTCGTCCGAACCAACCAGCCCTGGCCGCACCAGCTGGAAGGCTGGAAGGCGAAGGGGATCCGCACGGTGATCAACCTGCGCGGCGACTTCCACCGGAGCTTCTACGCCCTGGAGCGCGACGCCTGTCGCCAGCTGGACCTGGAGTTGGTCAACTTCCCCGTGGGCTCGCGCGAGGTCCCGAGCCGGCAGCGCGTGCTGGGCGCAAAGCGCTTGTTCCAAACGGTCCAATATCCGGCGCTGATGCACTGCAAGTCGGGCGCGGACCGGGCCGGGATGATGAGCGTGCTCTACCTTCACTTCCGGAAAGGCGAGACCATCCGCGAGGCGATGGATCAGCTTCACCTGCGCTATCTGCATGTGCGCCACGGCAAGACGGGCGTGCTGGACTACACCTTCGAGCGCTATCTCGCCGAGGGCGAGCCGGCCGGGATGTCATTCCTGGAGTGGGTCAGGAGCCCGGCGTACGACCCAGCCGGGCTCAGGGCCGACTTCAAGACGCGGACATGGGGCTCATGGCTCACCGAGCGCCTGCTCAACCGTGAATGAGGTCCTAAGTGCGATATCCGACAGACTCGCGGTCCGCGTACGTGTCAGTGTAGGTCGTACGGAGGACGGGGCCCTGACGACCGCAATCAAGGATGACGTGCTGACGCTGCTCGGGGTCCGCGCCGACGGCGTCGCCTCTATCGTGGACCTGGTGGCCGATGGCCGGGCCCACGCGCGGCGGCGCGCGCGCGCGCTGCTGCGCGAGCACGCCTCCTGCGAGGCGGTGGAGATCTGGCGCGGCGGCGCCCTCCTCGAGAAGGTGGTGCGCCAGCCCGCGTGACCCGATCTAATGGCGGTGGTCTTCGTCCGAATTCGGATCGAGCAGCCGGTGCGCGTGGATGATGAAGTAGCGCATCAGGGCGTTGTCGACGGTCTCCTGAGCCTTGGCCCGCCAGGCCCGCAGCGCCTCGTCGTAATTCGGATAAGCGCCGACCAGGTCGACCCGCGACAGGTCGCGGAACTCCGGCGGCCCCTGAAGCGACTTCAACTCTCCCCCGATCACCAGGTGCAGGAGCTGCTTGTCCGGCATGGGCGGCCTTCCCGGTTGCGTGCGGCGGCCTAGCGGATAGGCCCCCCAGCGCCGGCGATCAACGGCCGGCGATGGCCAATGCATCCACCAGGATCGAGGGCGCGTTGGTCGCCCCGCGGATCTCGAGGTCCGCGCCGGGGATCAGCCGGGCGTAGATGTCGATCAGGTTGCCGGCCACGGTGATCTCGGTCACCGGATAGGCGATCTCGCCGGACTCGAACCAGAAGCCCGAGCAGCCGACCGACCAGTCGCCGGTGTTGCCGTTGAGCGAGGGCCCGAACATCGACGTGACCAGCAGTCCTTCTCCGGCGTCGGCCATCAGGCCCGCCTGATCGCGATCGCCCGGCTGCAGCGTCAGGTTGCTCGGCCCGACGCCCGGCGGGCCGGCGAGGCCGCGCGAGGCGTGGCCGGTGCTGGTCAGGCCCAGCTGCCGCGCCGAGGCGCTGTTCAGCAGCCAGGTGGTGAGCACGCCCTCGTCGACGATCGCGCGCGGCTGGTTGGCCACCCCTTCGTCGTCGAAGGGGGCGGAGCCCAGGCCGCGGCGGCGATGCGGATCGTCGGTGATGGTGACGTGCTCGCCGAACACCCGGCCGCCGAGACGGTCCTTCAGAAACGAGGTTCCGCGCGCGACGGCGGGGCCGGCGATGGCGCCCACCAGGGGCGAGATCAGCGCCGCTGCGATTCGGTTCTCGAAGATCACCGGCGCGGTGGTCGAGGCGATCTTGCGCGCGCCGAGCCGGGAGGCGGCGCGGCGGCCGGCCTCGGCGCCGATCGCCGCCGGCTCCGGCAGGTCCGCACGCCAGCGCACCGAGCGGCCCTCGTAGCCGGTCTCCATGCCGTTCTCGTCGCCGGCGATGGCGCTGGCGCCCAGCGAGAAGCCGGACGCTCGGTGTTCGCCGGAGAAGCCGCCGCTGGTGATCATCCGCCAGCGCGAGGTCGACCAGCTGGCCGCGGCGCCATCGGAGTTGGTCACCTTCGGCGTCGCGCGGGCCGCGTCCTCGGCGATGCGGGCGCGCTCCTCGAGCGACTCCGGCGAGGGCTCGCTGGAATCGTAGAGGTCGAGATCGGGGAGCGGCTCCCTGGCAATGAGGTCCGGATCGGCGAGGCCGGCGTAGGGGTCCTCCGGAGCGAGCTTCGCCATCGCGACGGCGCGCTCCACGAGCTTGGCGCGAGCTTCGGCGCTGACGTCGGAGCCGGAGACGCTGGCCTGCCGGCGACCGACAAAGACCCGCAAGCCCAGGTCGCGGCTCTCCTCGCGCTCCACCTCCTCCAGCTCGCCAAGGCGCACCGTGATCGACAAAGAGCGACGCTCGGCGCCGACCGCTTCGGCGGCGTCGGCCCCGGCGCTCAGCGCGGCCGCCAGGAGGTCTTGCAACAGGGTCTCGTCCATGCCGGCCATATGGCCGCCGCCGCGCCGGCGGGCAAGCCGCTTGACGGATGGCGTCGATCATCGGGGGCGGAGCGACGAACCTAGCCGATCGGGCGGCCCTCGCCCGGCAACCCGAGCCTCGCCCACTTCTCGGTGACGGCCGCGACGATGGCCTGGTCCATGGCCAGAAGCCGGCCCCATTCGCGCTTGGTCTCCGGCGGCCATTTGTTGGTCGCGTCGAGGCCGATCTTGGAGCCCAGTCCGCTCTCCGGGCTGGCGAAGTCGAGGTAATCGATGGGGGTGCTCTCGACGATGGTCACGTCGCGGGCGGGATCCATCCGCGTGGCGATCGCCCACATGACGTCCTTCCAGCTCCGGGCGTCGATGTCGTCGTCCACGACGATCACCCACTTGGTGTACATGAACTGCCGCAGGTAGCTCCAGACGCCCATCATCACCCGCTTGGCGTGACCGGCGTAGGCCTTCTTCATCGAGACCACGGCGATGCGGTAGCTGCAGCCTTCCGGCGGCAGCCAGAAATCGACGATCTCCGGGAACTGCTGCTGCAACAGCGGGATGAAGACCTCATTCAGCGCCTCGCCCAGGACCGAGGGCTCGTCCGGCGGCCGGCCGGTGAAGGTCGTCAGGTAGATCGGGTCGCGCCGCATGGTGATGGCGGAGACCTGGAACACCGGGAAGCGCTCGACGGAGTTGTAGTACCCGGTGTGGTCGCCGAACGGGCCTTCGTCGGCGTACTCGTCCAGCAGCACATGGCCCTCGATCACGATCTCCGCGTTGGCCGGGACCATCAGCGGCACCGTCTTGGCCGCGACCAGCTCCACCTTCGAGCCGCGCAGGAGGCCCGCGAACTGGTACTCCGAGAGCGTGTCCGGCACCGGCGTCACGGCCGCGAGGATGGTTCCGGGATCGGCCCCGATGACGGCGCAGGCCGGCAGGGGCTCCGGGCGGCCGGCGTCCTTCCAGCGGCGGTGGTGCTGGGCGCCGCCGCGATGCGCGAGCCAGCGCATGATCGTCCGGTCGGGCCCGATCACCTGCATCCGATAGATGCCGAGGTTGTAGTCGTCCTCGCGCGAGGCGGACGGCCCCTTGGTCACCACCAGCGGCCAGGTGATCAAGGGCGCGGGTTCGCCCGGCCAGCACGTCTGGATCGGCAGCTTGGAAAGGTCGATGGCCTCGCCCTTCAGCACCACCTGCTGCACCGGCGCGCGCTTCATCACCTGCGGCCGCATGGCCATCACGGTCTGGGCGAGCGGCAGCATGCCGAGCGCCTCCTTGAGGCCACGCGGCGGCTCGGGCGCACGCAGGACAGCCAGGAGTTCGCCGACCTCGCGCAGGTCGGCGGCGGTGGCCCGTTCGCGACCGCCGAGCGTCACCCCCATGGCGACTCGCCTGACTGTCCCAAACAGGTTGGCGAGCGCCGGGATTTCGGAGACCTCGCCGTCGGCCCGGATCGGCTCCTCGAACAGCACCGCCGGGCCGCCGTTCGCCAGCAGGCGGTGCTGGATCTCGGTGATCTCGAGCACCGTCGAGACCGGCTCGGCGACGCGGACCAGCTCGCCCGCCGCCTCCAGCCTCGCCATGAACTCCCTGAGCGACCGATATGCCAAGCGCCCCTCCGATGCGGTGGGCGAACCTAGAGCGGGGAGCCCACCCGGTCTAGGATCGCGCCCATGACGCGCATCGACCTCGACGACCTGCCGCCGAAGGTGGCGAGCCTGCTGACGGGGCTCGCCGACGGCGACGAGGTGCTCCTCGTCCAGCACGGCGCGGTGGTCGGCCGCCTGGTGGCGGGCGAGCTCGCGGCTTCGCCCGGGCCCGAGCCGGAGCCGGACGCCGATCCCGAAGCCCGCGCCCAGGAAATCTTCGAACTGTTCCGCTCCTCGGTGGAGGACGAGTTCTAGACCGAGCGCGCGTCGGCCGCGTCGCGCTCTTTCACCCACTTCTTGGGCGCGACTTTGCGCCAGCGCCGGTCCAGGAAGTTGCGGAACGAGCCGGGATGCAGGCTCGCCATGCGGGCCAGCACGCTCGGATAGTCTTTGTAGTGGGAGGTGAAGTGGAAGGTCTCGGGTTCGGCCTCGATCAGCATCTCGCGCTCGTCGAAGGAGACCTCCAGGAGGACCAGGCTGTCGTCCTCGCGCCGGAGCCGGGTGAAGAACTTGCCGTTCACCTTGTACGACGGCCGGCCATAACTCATGCCCTTCTCGGCGCCGGGGAAGGCCATCACGATCGCTTCCATCTCCTCGAGGGTCATGGCGGGGCCTCCTTGGATCCGCCGCCCAGGTTCGCGCGAAGTCGCCCGCTGTCAAAGCCTAGCGCTTGCGGCGCGCCGCGGCGCGGCTCGCCGGCGCGGCCGTCCGCATCGGCTCCGCCGCCTCAGTCAGCGCCAGCGCCCGCATCGCGTCGTCGATCGGGATGAAGAAGTTCAATCCCATCTGGTGGCTGCCGGGCAGGATGCCGGCCACCGTGATCGCCACGACCGATCCGCGCTCGTCGATCAGAGGCCCGCCCGAGTTGCCGTGGTTGCCCGGCGTCGCTCTGGATGAAGCGCAGCCCGTTCTCGACGCGCTCGGCGGAGACGATGCCCTTGGTCATGGTGTTCTGCAGAGAGTCGTCGAGCGGCGTGCCGATGGCGAACACCGTCTCACCCTGCGGCAGCGGCCCTGGACGCAGGCTCAAGGGCGCGCGGCCCTGCGCATCTGTCTTGATCAGGGCTACGTCGCGTCGCGTATCGGCGCGGACCACCTCGCCAACGGCCTCCGCGCCGTCCGACCAGGGGGATCAGGTCGCGGGCCGGAAACTCCACATAGTCGACTTTGCCGTCCTCGCGCATGGTGTCGCTCCGTGTGTTCTTGGATTGTTCTAACCTGACGAGGCGGAATTGAAAAGAGGCGCGGAAGCGGCCGGAGGCCCGCGGGCCGAAGCGCGGAGATGACGCGGCGCCTCGGGCTCCCTATCTTGGCGCCATGAACGCGCACGCCCCTGCACCCTCGATCCTGCAATCCGTCGGCGTCGAGCCGGACCGCGCCCGGGAGATCCTCTCCGACGCCCTGGCCGGAGCCGACGACGGGGAGTTGTTCGTCGAGCGCTCTGAGAGCGAAAGCTTCCTGTTCGACGACGGCCGGCTGAAGTCGGCAGCCTACGACGCCACCGAGGGGTTCGGGCTGCGGGTCGTCGCCGGGGAGACGGCGGGCTACGCCCACGCCAGCGAAATCACCGAGGACGCGATCCGCCGGGCGGCCGGCAGCGCCAAGCTGGCCAAGCGCGGCTATTCAGGGTCGGCGGCGGATGCGCCGCGGCCGACGAACGCCAAGCTCTACGGCGAGGACGATCCGCTCGCCTCGCCGGCGTTCAGCGACAAGGTGGCGCTGTTGCAGGAGATCGACGCCTGGGCCCGCGCCCGCGACCCGCGTGTGGTGCAGGTGATGGCCTCGCTGGCCGGCGAACGGCGGATCGTGGAGATCGTGCGCGCCGACGGCCGAGTGATCCGCGATGTGCGCCCGCTCTGCCGGATCAACGTGCAGGTGACCGTGGAGAAGGATGGGCGCCGCGAGAACGGCTACACCGGCGCCGGCGGCCGCGCCGGCTTTGAGACCTGGATCACCGAGGACAAGTGGCGCGCGCACGTCGATGAGGCGCTGCGCCAGGCGCTGGTCAACCTCGACGCCGTACCGTGCCCCGCGGGCGAAATGGACGTGGTGCTGGGGCCGGGCTGGAACGGCGTGCTGCTGCACGAGGCGGTGGGCCACGGCCTGGAAGGCGACTTCAACCGCAAAGGCACCTCGGCGTTCTCCGGCCGCATCGGCGAGCGGGTGGCCGCACCGGGCGTAACCGTCTTCGATGACGGCACGATCGCCGGCCGACGCGGCTCGCTCACCGTCGACGACGAGGGCACGCCCACCGAGCGGACCATCCTCATCGAGGACGGCGTGCTGAAGGGCTACATGCACGATCGGATGAGCGCGCGGCTGATGGGGCTCGCCCCCACCGGCAATGCGCGCCGGCAGTCCTACGGCCACATGCCGATGCCGAGGATGACCAACACCGCCATGTTGGCGGGCGAGACGCCGCGCGAGGAGATGATCCGCTCGACCAAGCGCGGACTTTATTGCGCGAATTTCGGCGGCGGTCAGGTGGACATCACGAACGGCAAATTCGTGTTCCAGTGCACCGAGGCCTACCTTATCGAGGACGGCAAGATCACCACGCCGGTGAAGGGCGCGACACTGATCGGCGACGGCCCGTCGGCGCTGACCCGGGTGACGATGATCGGCGACGACTTCGACTTCGACCCGGGGATCGGCGTCTGCGGCAAGTCCGGCCAGAGCGTCCCGGTCGGCGTGGGTCAGCCGTCGCTGAAGATCACGGGGCTGACGGTCGGCGGAACGGGCGTCTAGGGCCGGCCGCACCAGCTGCGGAAGGGATGTGCGCGCCGCCAGGATATCGGCGGCAATCTTTCCCGAATTTAATCCACCTTACGGGCATTTAATTGGCCCGAAGCGCGCGAGGCGGCGCATCTCCGGTCCAGGAGAGACCCGCGTCGATGAGCTTCCTGCTTGCCCTCGCCCAGGCGGCGGCGCCCGCCGCCGCGCCCGCGACTACACCGCAGCAGGGGCTGACCTCCTATCCCGCGGCCTATTTCGCGGGGGCGACGACCGGCACGGCGCTCGACATGGTGAACCGCCTCCCGGACTTCGTGCTCGATACCGGCTCCAGCGTCCGCGGCTTCGAGGGCGCGGCCGGCAACGTGCTGGTCAATGGCGAGCGACCCGCCTCGAAGAGCGACGCGCTCGACGCCATCCTGCAGCGCATCCCGGCCGCCAAGGTCGAGCGGATTGACGTGGTCCGCGGCGGCGCGCCCGGCATCGACATGCAGGGCAAGACCGTCATCGCCAACTTGGTCTTGAAGAGGGGCGGCGGCGCCCACGCCATCCTGGCGCTCGCCAATCAGCACGTGAACGACGGCCGCAACCTCGGGGGCGTCCGCCTCGAGGGCTCCGGCGCGCTGACGCACCGCCGCACCTGGGAGGCGAGCCTACACGTCGGCAAGGGCCCTGATGACGGAGTCGGCCCCGGCCACAACGAGATCCGCTTTGCCGACGGACGCCCGCCGTTCGTCGCGCGCATCAACACGGCGGGCACGGACCTCCAGGGTCAGTTCACCGCCGCGGTGGAGACGCCGCTCATGGGCGGCAGGCTCAGGCTCAACACCTACTTCAACCAGGAGAAGTTCAAGGAGCCGGAGCAGGATCTCATCACCTCGCCCGGGTCGGACCTGCAGTCCTTCGACTTCATTCAGAAGACCTACGACGCCGAGGGCGGCGCCCGTTACAGCCGCAGTTTCGGGCCGAACACGACGGTGGAGCTGATGGCGCTGCGCACCTCGCGGCACCGGAAGACCGACTCCAGCTCGGCCGACGCCGATCCGTCGGTGGCCGGCAGCGACGCCTCGGACGATTTCTTCAACCTGCGCAGCTCCAGCGAGCTCATCCTGCGCGCCGTGCTGAAGCAGCGTTTCGGTGCGACATTGTCCCTCGAGGCGGGCTCGGAGAACGCCGACAACAAGCTCGAAAGCCATACCTCATTCGCAGTGGACGGGGCGCCGCAGTCGCTGCCGGCCGCCAACGTGCGGGTGGAGGAAAAACGCACCGAGTCCTTCGTCAAGCTCGCTTGGCGGCCGATCTCGGCGATCACTGTCGACGCCGATCTCGCCTACGAAAGCTCCGACCTCTCGTCCCGCGGCGACGTGGTGCTGGGCAAGAGCCTGCAGTTTGCCAAACCCCGGCTGGCGGTCACCTGGAACGCAACCCGCGGGACCCAGCTTCGGCTGCGGCTGGAGCGGGTGGTGGGGCAGCTCAACTTCGACGATTTCGTGGCGTCCTCCAGCTTGGCGAGCAGCATCGGAGTCACGGCCGGCAACCCGAACCTCAATCCTGAGCAGGACTGGGTGGGGGAGGCGGCTATCGAACAGCAATTGTGGCGCGGCTCGAGCCTGATCCTGACCGTGCGCCACTTCAAGATCACCGACGCGGTCGACCGCGGCCCCGTGTTCGCCGCCGACGGCTCGGTCTTCGATCAGCCGACCAATATCGGCTCAGGCACGAAGGACGAGGTCGAGGCCACCGGGACCCTGCGGTTCGACAGCTTCGGCTGGAAGGGCGCGCTGCTGAAGTTCGACGTCGTCGAGCGCTGGTCGCACGTCACCGACCCGACCACCCACCAGCTCCGGGCGATCTCCAATCTGCATCCGCTGGATTGGAGCGTGAACTTCAACCAGGACCTGCCCAGGTACAACGCGAGCGTCGGCTTCGACCTGTTCGGCGGCTTCCAGCAACGGTCCTACCGCTTCAACCTCATCGAGAATTTCAAGCTTCAGACCTTCGCGCACCCGTTCGCGGAGTGGCGGCCCAGGCCCGATCTCAGCCTCAGGGCCGAGCTGCCGCTGATCAACCACCCGCATGTGCGGCTGCGCGACGAGTTCCTGGTCTTCCCCGGGCCGCGGTCGCGGGGCGGCACGCCCGACGTGCAGGAGCGGACCTTCACCTTCCCCTACAGCTGGTATTTCCGCATCCGCAAGGAAATCGGCTAGACGCGGCGGTCGGCGCGGGCGGCCTGGGGGTTCACCGCCTGCCGCTCCCCGTCGAGCGTCGGCGCGGTCGGCTCCGGCTGCTGCGGGCGGGTGTCGCTGGCGCCGTGCGCCAAGTGCTTGAGGAACGGCGCGAGGACCACGAACAGCACGCCCGCGCCGAGGCCCCACGCACCGATCATGCTGAACACATGGACGTAGGTGGCGAGCGCCTTGCCGGGATCGAGCACCTGGCCGGCGATGGAGTCGGCGGCCGTGAGCTGGGCGATCTTGGCGGCCAGCCACTGGGCGCCGGAGGTGCCGAGAAACCACGTCGCCATCAGGGTGGAAATCAGCATCGGCGGGGCGAGCTTGGTCATCTGCGACAGCCCGACCGGCGACAGGCAGAGCTCGCCGGTGGTCTGGGCGAGGTAGGCCAGCGCCAGCATCAACAGCGGGATCTTGTAGCCGGGCCCGACGAACGCCGCCGCGGCGCCGACGATCACGAAGTAGCTGGCTCCCACGAGCAGCAGCCCAAGCGCGAACTTGAACACGGGATTCGGGTCGCGCCCGCGGCGCCCGAGCCAGGCCCAAAGCGCCGAGAACACCGGCGCGAAGATCAGAATCCAGCTCGCCTGGAACGATTGCGTCTGGGCCGGCGTCATCGATTGTCCCGCCCAGAGCCGCAGGTCGACGTTGCGCTCGGCGAACTGGTTGAGCGAAGAGCCGCCTTGCTCGTAAAGCGCCCAGAAGACCACCGAGCCGAGGATCAGGACGATGGCCAGCATCAGCCGCTCGCGCTCGGCCTTGCCGCATTTGGCCGCCATGTACCAGCCGAGATAGGCGAGCGTCGCGATGGTTCCCAGGCCAAGCAGCCAACCGACGATCGCGTAGCTCTGCACGACGACGAAGATCAGGCCCACGCCGACCAGGCCGAGCAGATAGATGCTCCATTCGCCGTTCAGCGGACCCAGCACCGGCTTGCGCAGCGCGGCAGGGTCGGGCGGCTCGCCCTTGCCTTCGAGCAGGGGCTTGCCGAGGACGAAGACGATCCAGCCCACGAGCATACCGACCCCGGCGGCGCCGAAGCCCGCCCACCAGCCGATCGTCTGGCCGAGCCAGCCGCAGGCGATGGCGGCCCAGAACGAGCCCAGGTTGATGCCGAAGTAGTAGAGGGTGAAGCCCGGGTCGCGCCGCGGATCGCCTTGCGGATAGAGCTGGCCCACGATCGAGGAGATGTTGGCCTTCAGGAAGCCGACCCCCATGATGATCAGGGCGAGCGCCAGGTAGACGACGTTCTTGAACATCGGGTTCGGGTCTTCGACCGACAGCTGGTAGTCGCCCTTGACCAGATGGGGCGGCAGCGGCGCGCCGGCGGGCAGGCCCTTGATGTCGAGGCCGCCGTCCGAAGCCGGGCCGTAAGCGTAGGGCTTCCCGGCCACGAGCAGATGCACCTGCCGGCTGTCGGCCCGCCCGGTGACCTGAAATTCGTAGCGCGCGCCGTGGTAGGTCATCACCTGCACGGCAGGCTTGCCTTCGAACGCCATGGTGGTGTGGCCGAGCACCAGCAGCAGGGCGCCGAACGCCACCGCCTTGCGCGCTCCGAGGAAGCGATCGGCCAGGAAGCCGCCGACCAGCGGCATCAGGTAGACCAGCGAGGTGTAGGCGCCGTACTGGCCGTTGGCCACCGTGTCGTCGAACAGGAAGTGCTGGGTCAGGAAGAAGATCAGCAGGCCGCGCATGCCGTAGTAGGAGAAGCGCTCCCACATCTCGGCGAAGAACAGGATGGTCAGCCCGCGGGGGTGGTGGCGCAGCTGGATGAGCACGGGGATGGCGGTCGCCAGGCTGACCACGACCCCGGCTACGAAGACGATGTCCATGAAGCGTCCTGAGTTAGGCGCCGCGACGCCTCGGAGGGGTCTTTTTCGCGCGCGCTTCGGCGATTTCGTGGGAGAAGATCATGCGAGGCGCCGAGGCACAAGCAAGGGCCTGCCCCGGCGGAGCCCGCCTTGCGGCCCGCGCGTTTGAGAAGGCGACAGGAGGACCCCGCATGCTGAAGCCCGGCCCCGATCATCCGATCACGCTCGAGCCCGCCCGGAGCCGCTGGCGGGCGTTCTTCGCCGGTCACGTCATCGCCGACAGCGACGACGCCCTGATCCTTAGCGAAGCCGGCCATGACCCGGTCGTCTATTTCCCGCGCGAGGACGTGGGCATGGAATACATGTCGCGTCAGGACAAGGTCACCCACTGCCCCTACAAGGGCGACGCCAGCTACTACACGATCCTGATGGACGGGGAGTTCGCCGAGAACGCGGTGTGGTCTTACGAGGCTCCCTACGAGGCTATGGAGCCGATCACCGGCCGGCTGGCCTTCGACCGCGCCAAGGGGGTCGAGGTTTATCCGGTGGACGATGCGGCGGTGAACCCGCATCACCGCAGCGAGCCTGCGAGCGTGGACGAGGTGGTCCGGCACACCGACTCCGGCGACGGCCGCAGCCAGGCCGAACGCTGGGAACCCGACGCCGGCACGCCCGGCCAGGAGGAGGGCGGAGTTCGCTAAGGCGTCGGCGCTCGTCTCGGCGCCGCCGCGTCAGTTTTCGCCTTCGCAGGCGAGCTTGGCCGTCCTAGGCTTCCACCTATGGGTGGGAAAGCGATCCTCTTCGCGTCGGTTCTCGCGGCGCTCGCCACGCAAGGCGCAGCCGCCCTGGCCGCGCCAAGGTGCGACATCGGCAAGGTGGCCGAGTTCCCGGTCACCATGGTCGGGCTGAGGGCCCATGTGACTGTGAAGGTGGACGGCCAGGACACCACCTTCATGGTCGACAGCGGAGCCTTCTACAGCTTCATGAACCGCGAGGCCGTGAAGCGGCTCAAACTGGATAGCCATCCCGCGCCCATCGGCTACTACGTCAAGGGAACCGGCGGCACCGACGCCCGGGTCGACATCGCTCTGGTCGACAAGCTCGGCCTCGGCGAGGGTCTCGACATTCCACGGGTTCCCTTCCTTGTCCTGCCCTCGATCGGCTCCCCGACCGCCGGCGTCCTCGGTCAGAACGTCATGTCGGCCATGGACACCGAATACGATCTTGGCAACGGGGTGATCCGGTTGATGCATCCGTCGCCCGATTGCCAGCACGCGATTCCCGCCTACTGGGCGGGCTCGCAGACGGTGAGCGAGGTGGACCTGGAGCCGATCAGGCCGGAGACGCCGCACCTCCGCGGCGAAGCCAAGATCAACGGTCAGACGATCCGCGTCACCTTCGACACCGGCTCGCCGGTCTCCTATCTCAAGCGCGCCACCGCCGAACGGCTGGGATTCCGCGCCGACGGTCCGGGCGTCCAGGCCTCGGGCATCTCAGGTGGAATCGGCGGCCGCGTCTTCGAAAGCTGGATCGCGCCATTTGACAGCCTCGATATCGGCGGCGAGCAGATCAAGCACACGCGCCTGCGCGTCGCCGCCCTGAGCCTCGACGGCGAGGACATGCTGCTCGGCGCGGACTTCTTCCTGTCGCACCGCATCTATGTCTCCAAGCAGCAGCACAAGATTTTCTTCACCTACAACGGCGGTCCCGTGTTCCAGTTGGGCCGTCCGTCGACCGTCGCGAGCGCCGGCGCGCCAGCCGGAGCGCCCGGCGCGACCCTGCCCGCGCCCACCGAGCAGTATGCCGATACGCCCAGCGACGCCGCCGGCTTCGCCCGACGCGGCCAGGCCTCGATGTCGCGCCGCGACTTCGCGGCTGCGGTCGCTGACTTCACCAAAGCGAGCGAACTGGATCCGAAGAATCCCGAGTATTTCCGCCATCGCGCCGAGGCTCATATCGGCGAGCGGCGCCCCGTGCTGGCCATGGCCGACCTCGATGAGGTGCTGAAGCTCAAGCCCGACGACATGAACGCGCTCATCGAGCGCGGCAATCTTTATCTCGCCTCGGGCGACGAGCATCGGGCGAGCAGCGACTTCGAGACCGTGATCCGGGCCGATCCCGACCGCGAGCTTGCGGTCGCCGGGCTCTATTCGGCGAGCAGCCGCTTCGAGCCGGCCGTCGTCCACTACGACACCTGGATCGCGGCGCATCCGAAGAGCGAGCGCATGGTCGACGCGCTCAACGGCCGCTGCTGGGCGCGCTCGCTGTGGGGACATGAGCTCGACAAGGCCCTGGCCGATTGCGAAGCCGCGGTGCGTCGCGGCCCGCACATAGCGGCGCTGTTCGACAGCCGCGGGCTGGCGCATCTGCGCCGCGGTGAGCTCGATCTGGCGATCGCCGACTATGACGAGGCGCTGAAGCTGCAGCCGAAGCTCGCCTGGTCCCTCTACGGGCGCGGGCTGGCCAGGATCGGCAAGGGCCTCAAGGCCGAGGGCGAGGCCGATCTGCAGGCCGCGACGCAGATCGCCCCGAATCTGCCGGCCACGGCCAAGCGCCACGGCATCGACACCCGCGCCGGCGGCGGCTAGTAGGCGAAAGCCTCGAAGACCTTGCTGACGTCGCCAGCCCAGGGGCCGCTGTAGAGCTCAAGAAGGCGCTCGGCGGGCGTGACGCCGGTCTCGGCGATGGTGTCGAGCTCGGCCAGGTAGCCGCTCTCGTCGACGAGGCCGCCCGACAGTCGGTTGCGCCGCTTCAGGCCTTCGCGGGCGATGGCCAGCATGTCCTGGGCTACGTCCTGGACGGTGCGGCCCGCCACCTCGGCTTTCAACCCGATGCGCGCCACGTCCTCGCGCAGCCGCTCGTGGTCGGCGATCTCCCAGCCCTTGCAGAGATCCCAGGCCGCCGATAGCGCAGCGGCGTCGTAGAGCACGCCGGTCCAGAGCGCCGGCAGGGCGCAGAGCCGGCTCCAGGGTCCGGAGTCGGCGCCGCGCATCTCCAGGTACTGCTTCAGCCGCACCTCCGGGAACAGCGTCGTGGTGTGGTCGGCCCAGTCCTTCAGGGTCGGTTTCTCGCCGGGCAGCTCCGGCAGCTCGCCCTTCATGAAGGCGCGGAACGAGCGGCCGGCCACGTCGATGTAGCGGCCGTCGCGCTTGACGAAATACATCGGCACGTCGAGGGCGTAGTTGGCGTAGGTCTCGAAGCCGAAGCCGTCGGCGAACACGAAATCCAGCATCCCGGTGCGGTCGGGATCGGTGTCCGTCCAGACCACCGCGCGCGTGGACACCAGCCCGGTGGGCCGGCCCTCCCGGAACGGCGAGTTGGCGAACAGCGCGGTGGCGATCGGCTGCAGCGCCAGCGAGGTGCGGAACTTGGCCACCATGTCGGCTTCCGAGCCGAAGTCGAGGTTGGCCTGCACCGTGCAGGTGCGGAACATCATGTCGAGGCCCTGGCCGCCGACTTTGGGCATGTAGCCGCGCATGATCTTGTAACGGCCCTTGGGCATGACCGGGACCTGCTCGCGCGTCCAGATCGGGGTGTAGCCGAGGCCGAGGAAACCCAAGCCCAGCTCGTCGGCGACGACCTTCACCTCCTGCAGATGGCCGCCGGTCTCCTCGCAGATGTCGTGGATGGTCTCCAAGGGGGCGCCGGAGAGCTCGAACTGGCCGCCTGGCTCGAGGCTCACGCTGGCGGCGCCGCGCTCCAGGGCGATGACGTTGTCCCCCTCGTAGACCGGCGCCCAGCCGTAGCGCCCGAGGCCTTCCAGCAACGCCTTGATGCCCTGCGGCTCATAGGGGACGGGGGCGTGCGAGCCCAGGCGGAAGACGAACTTCTCGTGCTCGGCGCCGACGCGCCAGTCGGCCTTCGGCTTGGCCCCCGCCTCGAACCAGCTGACCAGGTCCGCAAACACCAGCGGACGATCGTCGCAGGCGACCTCGGCCATCCATCACCTCCCCAGCCCAACCCGCGAGGTCCGGCCGAAATCCTTACGCTGCCAAGATAGGTGGGCGCAAATCGGAGAAGCTCAAGAGCGCCAGTCGCCGAGCGCCGCCTGCCAGAGCGCGAGCGCCGCGATGGCGGCCGTGTCGGCGCGCAGGATGCGCGGGCCCAGGCTCGCAGCGATCGTGAACGGCTGCGCGCGGAGGAGCTCGCGCTCCTTCGGCGAGAAGCCGCCTTCCGGACCTATGAGAATAGCCCAAGGGCCCGGCGGCAGGTCGCGGAGCGCCGCAAGGATCGGTTGGGCGTCGCCGGCTTCGTCGCAGAACAGCAGGCGGCGGCGCTCGGCGGGCCAGTCGGCGATCAGGCGGTCGAGCTTCACGGGGGCTGCGATCTCCGGCACGTCCAGCCGTCCGGTCTGCTCGGCGGCTTCCGCGGCGATGGCGGCGAGGCGCTCGATGCGGGTGTGGTCGGCGTTGGTGCGTTCGGTGATGACCAGGCGCACGCGCGCGGCGCCCAGCTCGGCCGCCTTCTCGACGATGGTCTCCAGCCGGGCGCGCTTGACCAGCGCCACGATCAGCACGAGGTCGGGCCCGAACGCCTGCGGCCGCGCCGGATCGATCACCTGCAGCACGACCT
>NZ_JAICYI010000076.1 GCF_025934275.1 Phenylobacterium sp. | reverse complement strand
CCGCCTCGAGCGGCTCCTCCGCCTCGTCCGGATCGGGCACGCCTAGCGACGCTCCAGGGCGAGCCGCACGCCGAAACCCACGAAGACGCCGCCGGTCAACCGGTCGAGCCAGCGGACGACGGCGCTCTTCTGCAACGCGCCGGCGATCGGCCGCGTGGCCCCGATGATCGTCCCGAACCACGGGACGGCCATCGCCGCATGCAGGCAGCCGAGCAGCAGCATGAACGGCGCCGCCGGCACGCCGGCCGGCACGAACTGCGGCAGGAAGGACACGTAGAACACCCCGGCCTTCGGGTTCAGCAGGTTGTTGAGCACCCCGCGGCCAAACCAGTCCCAGGCGCTGACGCCGCGGGCGACCGGGCCCGCCGCAGCCACCTCGAACCGCTCGCGCGGCCGCACGATCAGGTTCAGCCCGAGCCAGAGCAGGTAGGCCGCCCCCGCCCACTTCAAGACGTCGAAGGCGAGCTTCGAGGTTTCGAGCAGGGCCCCCAGGCCGAACGCCACGGCGGCCGCCCAGATGATGGTGCCCAGGCAGACGCCCGCGCCGGCCATGGCCGCCTTCCTCGGGCCCTCGACGGCGGCGGTCCGCAGCACCAGCGCGGTGTCGAGCCCCGGGGTGATGGTGAGCAGGCCCGCGGCGAGGCAGAAGGCGATCAGCGCCTCGGGAACCGTCATCGCGCTTCCTTCAGGCGGCCGTCTTCCTCGATCAGCCGGTAGAAGCAGGAGCGCGCCCCGGTGTGGCAGGCGCCGCCGTCGCCCTGCGGCCTCACCTTCAGCCAGACCGCGTCCTGGTCGCAGTCGATGCGCGCTTCCGCGACCAGCTGGATCTGGCCGCTGGTCGCGCCCTTGCGCCAGAGCTCGTTCCGCGAGCGGCTGAAGTAGTGCGCCTCGCCGGTCGCGAGCGTCTTCGCCAGCGCCTCGGCGTTCATCCAGGCGAGCATCAGCACCTCGCCGGTGTCGGCGTGCGTGGCGATCGCCGCGATCAGCCCGTCGACGTCGAAGCGGGGCGCCAGCGTCTCGCCGTGCTCGAGAGCGTCTTGCGATGAAGCGTGGGGAAACGACGTTTCGGCCATTTCCCCTCTTAGCGCCTCAGCGCTTGTTCACGAAATCCAGGAACCGTTGCCGCAGCGTCGCGTCGGTCTTGAAGACCCCGGTGAACTGGGTCGTGATCGTCGAGACGTGGCGGTGGTGCACGCCGCGGGTGGTCATGCACTGGTGGACCGCATCGACCAGCACGGCGACGCCGGCGGGCCGGAGGCTGTCGGTGATCGCATCGGCGATCTGCTGCGTCATCGTCTCCTGGGTCTGCAGACGGCGGGCGAAGATCTCGACCACCTTGGCCAGCTTGGAGATGCCCACGACCCGGTTGGTCGGCATGTAGGCCACGAACGCCTTGCCGAGGAACGGAGCCATGTGGTGCTCGCAGTGGCTCTCCACCTCGATGTCGCGCAGCATCACGATGTCGTCGTAGCCCTGCACGTCCTCGAAGGTGCGGGAAAGCTCGACGGCGGGATCGAGGTTGTAGCCCTCGAACCACTCGCCGAAGGCGTCGACGACGCGCTTGGGGGTGTCGATCACGCCTTCGCGACGCGGGTCGTCGCCCGCCCAGGCGATCAGGGTGCGAACGGCCGCCATCGCTTCTTCGCGGGTGGGGCGCTTCACGGCTTCAAGATCAAGGTCGGCGTCGGATCCGACCAGGGTTCGGTCGCGGATGGCGTCCATGTCTGAGTGCGGGTCTTTCCGGGGCTGAGTTGCGCCGGGACGAAGGTCCCGGAAATTGACGCGTGGCCACCCCTTTCACTTGGATGGGAAAGGGCCGCCGGGGTTCCCGTGGCGTCCCATCCAGGCTGCCTGTATATGGGCGACCCCGGTTCCGGGGCAACCGTTCCGCAACGTCACCGAATCGATGAGCCTGGCCCTCTACGACACCATGGCGCGCGCCAAGCGCCCGTTCGTCCCGCGCGATCCGAAGCGGGTGACGATGTATGTCTGCGGGCCGACGGTCTACAACTTCGCCCACGTCGGCAACTTCCGCCCGGTGGTGGTGTTCGACGTGCTGTTCCGGCTGCTGCGCCACGCCTATGGCGACGACGCGGTGCTCTACGCCGCCAACGTCACCGACGTCGACGACAAGATCAACGCCAAGGCCGCCGAAGAAGGCGTGCCGATCGAGGTGGTCGCCGAGCGCTACCTCGCCGCCTACAACGCCGACGCCGCCCGGCTCGGCGCGCTGGCGCCGAGCTTCCAGCCGCGCGCCACGCGGACGATGGATGCGATCATCGATATGATCGGCCGGCTCATGCGCAGCAACGCCGCCTACGCCGCCCAAGGCCACGTCGTGTTCAACACTTCCGCCTATTCCGAGTACGGCCAGCTCTCCGGCCGGCCGCTGGAGGAGATGATCGCCGGCGCCCGCGTGGAGGTCGCCCCTTACAAGCAGAACCCGGCCGACTTCGTGCTCTGGAAGCCATCGAAGCCCGGCGAGCCGGTGTGGGAGAGCCCCTGGGGGCCCGGCCGGCCCGGCTGGCACATCGAGTGCTCGGCGATGATCGAGCAGACGCTGGGCTTGCCGATCGACATCCACGGCGGCGGCGTCGACCTGATCTTTCCGCACCACGAGAACGAGCGCGCCCAGGGCGTCTGCGCCACCCACGAGCCGACCTATGCCGCCTATTGGCTGCACAACGGCTTCCTGAACTTCGGCGACGAGAAGATGTCGAAGTCGCTCGGCAATGTGGCGCTCGCCCACGACCTCTTGCAGCGCTACCCGGGCGAGGCGATCCGCTGGGCGCTGCTGGTCGGCCACTACCGTGCGCCCCTCGAGTGGAACGTCGAGCTGATCGAGCAGGCCCGGCGCTCGCTGGACCGGCTCTATGGCGCGCTGCGCCGCGCCGCCGAGGTCCCGCCCGGCGCTAAGCGGCCGTCGGCCGGCTTCCTGGCGGCGCTGGACGATGACCTCAACACCGCCGCCGCCATGGCCGAGCTCTTCGCGCTCGCTGCGGCGCTGGAGACCGGGACGGCCGCGGAGAAGGCCCGCGCCAAGGGCGAGCTCCTGGGCTCCGCAGGGCTGATGGGCTTCCTCGCCGCCGATCCGGAGCATTGGTTCCAGGGCGGGGCGGATGCTGCCCTCAGGGCGCGGATTGAGGCGCTGGTCGCCGCCCGCGACACGGCGCGGCGCGCGAAGGACTGGCCCGAGGCCGACCGCCTGCGGGCCGAGCTCACGGCGCTCAACGTCGAGGTGATGGACGGCCCCTCAGGCGCGACCTGGCGGCTGAAGGCGCCGGCCTGAGCCCCCCTACGCCGTCTAAGGCCTTGCAATCGCCCAACTCCTCAGGCCTCGTCGCGGGGTTATGCCGATCGCCCCGCCGCCCCCGTTGAAGGTCAACCCCTTCGGCCGCATGGGTCCGCCCAAGCCGAAGGGCGGCGGCGGCCCGGCCAAGCCCAGCGGCCCGCGCGGCATCCGCATCGAGCACCGCATCGGCGTCCAGGCCCCCGCCGAGGCGATCTGGGACGTGCTCTACGACCTGGAGGGTTGGCAGACCTGGAACCCGCTCTACCCGAAGGCGTCCGGGGCGATCCGCATCGGCGCGCCGCTCACGCTGACGCTGGCGTTGCCCGGCCAGCCGCAGCGCGTCATCCAGCCTACGGTGCTGGAATGGGTTCCGAACGAGCAGCTGCACTGGCGGCTGTCGCTGATGGGCGGCCTGGTCAGGACCGTGCGCTACATAGAGATCGACAGCCTCGCCGAGGAAAGCTGCATCATCAACAACGGCGAGATCTTCGGCGGGCTGATGGGCGCTTCCGTCGTCAAGCAGTCCGGCCGCGCCATCCATCGCGGCTTCCAGGCCATGGGCGAGGCGCTCAAGACCCGCGCCGAGGCGCGCTGGCAGGCGCAGAAAGGCTAGCCTCCGCTCACGGCGGATTGAGCGGCGATTCGCGCGGGATGGTGGCGCCGCGGCGCGGCACGTAGAGCTTGTGGCACTCGTTGCAGGCGTCGTAGAGCCGTCCGCCCATCTCGAACGCCTTGGCCGCGTCATGCGCGCGGATCACGGGCTCGCCCAGGCGGGCGACCTCGATCATCAGCCGGGCGTCGTCGTTCCAGCGCCCGGAGCGCGTGAACGGCGGCTGCTGGAGAACCTTGCCCCAGGCCTGCATCGCCTCCGCGCCCTTCAGGGCGGCCGCCCAGCGCAGGCTGGCCTGGGCCGGCGTCTCGCCGTCCGGCGGATCGTTGCCCGCCGCCCAGAAGGCGAGCGCCGCCGGGTTCACGTGCGTCGCCATGATGGTCTGCATCGTGTCGCCCCGCGCCAGCGCCGCCGGAGCGATCGCGATGAGCACGAGGGTCAGGGCGAGACGGAGATGCATGGGCGAAGCTTGGCATGCGCCGGCATCTTTGCGCCATCTCCCGCTTCCGCCATCGCCGCCGTGGTCGGCGATTGCCCGGATCGGCCGCGCGCCCTACATGCCATGCGATGATCGACGACCTCTATTCGGCGAAGGTGCTGGCGCTGGCGGCTAACCTCCCGCGGCTCGGGCGGCTGGCGCACGCCCAGGGCTCGGCCGAGAAGGTCTCCAAGCTCTGCGGCAGCCGCGTGCTGGTCGACGTCGCCGTCGAGGGCGACCGGGTGTCGGATTTCGCCCAGGAAGTGAAGGCGTGCGCGCTGGGCCAGGCCTCGGCCTCGGTGCTGGGCGGACATGTGATCGGCGCCTCCGTTGACGAACTGGAAACTGCGCGCGATCAGCTTCGGGCGATGTTGAAGGAGGGCGGCTCCCCGCCCGAAGGACGATTTGCGGATCTGGCGATGCTTGCGCCTGTGAGAGATTATCCGGCCCGTCACGCCTCGACGTTGCTGGCGTTCGAGGCGGTGTGCGAAGCCGTGCGCAAGGCCGTGGCGCGAACTAGCCCCGCCGGCGCGGCTTGATCCTCTCGTAGCCCCGGCGTAAGCGCTGGGACCGTTCCACATATCCGCTCACCGGCATGACCCTTTACGAGAGCTGCGTCAGGGGCGCGCTTCGCGCCTACAAGCTGACGCTTTCGCCGCTGATCGGGCGGCAGTGCCGGTACCTTCCGACCTGCTCGGAATATGCCGCTGAAGCCCTGATCGGCCACGGCCTGTGGCGCGGGAGCGGTCTCGCGGTCCGCCGGCTGTGTCGTTGCCATCCCTGGGGCGGCTCGGGCTATGACCCGGTCCCGCCCCCGCGCCGCAAGGCCCCGCGAGAGGTTTCCGGACCCCCGGCGCGAACCCGGACCTGAAAGACATGATCGACCTGATTTTTCCCGACGGCTCCCAGCGCCAGTTCGACGACGGCGTCACGGGCCGCGCCATCGCGGGCTCCATCTCCAAGTCGCTGGAGAAGAAGGCCGTGCTCGTGAAGCTCGACGGCGAGCTGCTCGACCTCGACCGGCCGCTCGCCAGGGGCGGCCGCTTCGAGATCCTGACGCGCGAGTCCCCCGAGGCGCTTGAGACCATCCGCCACGACGTCAGCCACATCATGGCCGAGGCCGTGCAGGAGCTGTTCCCCGGCACGCAGGTGACCATCGGCCCGGCGATCGAGGACGGCTTCTACTACGACTTCGCCCGCGACGAGCCGTTCAGCCTCGACGACCTGCCGAAGATCGAGCAGCGCATGAAGGAGATCGTCGAGCGGGACGAGCCGATCAAGCGCGAGGTGTGGGACCGCGACGAGGCGATTCGCCACTTCGAGTCGATCGGCGAACGCTACAAGGCCGAGATCATCCGCGACCTGCCTGAGGACGAGGAGATCAGCGTCTACCGCCAGGGGAGCTGGAAGGACCTGTGCCTGGGCCCGCACCTGCCCTCGACGAGGGCCGCCGGCAAGGCGTTCAAGCTGACCAAGCTGGCCGGCGCCTACTGGCGGGGCGACCACCGCAATCCGCAACTGCAGCGGATCTACGGCACCGCCTGGGCCAGCGAGGCGGAGCTGGACGCCTACCTGCATCGCCTCGAGGAGGCCGAGAAGCGCGACCACCGCAAGATCGGCCAGGCCATGGATCTCTTCCATTTCCAGGAAGAGGGACGCGGGATGGCGTTCTGGCATCCCAAGGGCTGGACCCTGTACCGTACGCTCGTGGCCTACATGCGACGTCGGATGGAGGCCGCCGGCTATCAGGAAGTGAAGACGCCCCAGCTGCTTGACCGATCCCTTTGGGAGCGATCCGGCCACTGGGACAAGTTCCACTCCGACATGTTCGTCTGCGAGACGGACGAGGGCGAGGTGCTCGCCGTCAAGCCGATGAACTGCCCCGGCCACGTCCAAATCTTCAACCATGGCCAGCGTAGCTACCGCGAACTGCCGATCCGGTTGGCCGAGTTCGAGGGCCTGCACCGCTACGAGAGCTCCGGCTCGCTGCACGGACTGCTTCGCGTGCGCCAGCTGGCTCAGGACGATGCGCACGTCTTCTGTCGCGAGGACCAGGTGGAGAGCGAGACGCGCGACTTCGTCCGCCTGCTGAACCTCGTATACGCCGACCTGGGCGTTGAGCTGCACGCCGTCAAGCTCGCCTTGCGCCCGGAGGTGCGCGCGGGCTCCGACGAGATGTGGGACCGGGCCGAGGCGATGCTCGAGCGGGCGGCGCGCGATGTGGGCCTCGAATTCGAGATCCTGCCCGGCGAGGGAGGATTCTATGCGCCGAAGCTGGAGTTCCACCTGAGGGACGCCATCGGGCGCACCTGGCAGTGCGGCACGCTGCAGCTCGACATGGTCATGCCCGAGCGGCTCGACGCCAGCTATATCGGCGAGGACGGCCTGAAGCATCGGCCGGTGATGCTGCACCGGGCCATCTTCGGCTCCATCGAGCGATTCCTGGGTGTGCTCATCGAGCACTATGCCGGGGCTTTTCCGCTCTGGTTGGCTCCTGTTCAGCTTGTTGTGGCCACAATCACCTCCGACGCTGACGACTACGCGCGCGAAGCGGCGGCGGCGCTGCAGGCGAAGGGGCTGAGGGTGGAGCTCGATCTCCGCAACGAGAAGGTGGGTTACAAGGTCCGCGAGCACAGCCTCGCGAAGACGCCCGTGATCGCCGTCGTCGGCCGCCGCGAGGCCGAGCAGCGGCAGGTCGCCCTGCGCCGCCTGGGCTCGGACCGCCAGCAGCTGATGGGACTGGATGACGCCGCAAATGCGCTTGCCTCTGAGGCGAGTCCGCCTGATCTTGCGAGGCAGGCGGCGGGCGCGCTCGCGCCTCGCACGGCGGTGGTCAGGGAGGCTGGATGAACGGCGTCGCCGCACCCATCGTCGCCGCGGAACCTGCGGAGCTCGCCGAGTTCCTCAAGCCGCGCCGCGGCGTCTCGGTGGTCATGGTCGTCTACATGACGGGCGAGGCGCTCGAGGAGAGCCTCGCCTGCGTGCTGCGCGACCCGCTGGTCGACGAGTTGGTGGTCGTGGACAATGGCTCGAGCGAAGCCGAAGCCCATGTGCTGCGCAGCCTCGCCGCGCGCGATCCACGGGTGGTGTTGCTGAGCGGCCACGGCAATGTCGGATTCGCGCGTGGCGCGAATCTCGGCGCCCGCAAGGCGCGCGGCGACCTGCTCGTGTTCCTGAACCCCGACGCCTTCCTGCAGCCGGGTTGCGTGGCCGAGCTGGTCCGCGAGATCGAGAGCCGGCCGGCCCCCTGCGTGGTGGGCGGCCGGGTGCTGAACGCCGACCGCTCCGAGCAGCGCGGCGGCCGGCGCGGCGACATCACCCCGATGAGCGCGCTGCTCTCGTTCAGCCGCCTCGCCCAGCGCGTGCCGGGCTGGCGCCGCTTCGAGGTGCACTGGGAGAGCGAGGCCGAGCCTGAGGCCGCAGCGGCGGTCCCGACCATCTCCGGCGCCTGCTTCTGCATGCGCCGCGAGGACTTCGACGCCGTCGAGGGTTTCGACGAGGGCTATTTCCTGCACGTCGAGGACGTCGACCTCTGCTGGCGGGTCCGCCGCCAGGGCGGCCAGGTGCTGTTCCACCCGAAGGCCGAGGTGATCCACCTGGGCCACACCAGTCAGACCAGCCCGCTGCGTGTGGAATTCCACAAGGGCGTCGGGCTGGCCCGCTACTTCCGCAAGCGCGCGGAGACGCTCCCGCAACGCCTGGCGGCATGCTTGCTGTCCCCGCTGGTGGTCGGCGCGGCGCTCGCCCGGCCTCTGCTCTGGCGACTAACCGGCCGCGCGACGTAAAGGGAAGCCCCCGGCCCTGCTCACCGATGCGGTCGGTTGCTTGCCGAGAAGGCCGGTGACCCAATCGGCCGTCTCGATCAGGGCGTCGAGGTCGTAGCCCGTGGCATAGCCCGCCCGCTCGAGCATGTAGACCAGGTCCTCGGTGCCGATGTTGCCGGTTGCGTCGGGGGCGAACGGGCAGCCGCCCAGGCCGCCGCAGCTGGCGTCCAGCACCTCGACGCCAGCCTCGACGCTGGCGAAGGCGTTGGCGAGGCCGGTGTTGCGGGTGTCGTGGAAGTGCATCCGCAGCCGCAAGCCGGGGGCGGCGGTCCGCGCCGCCTCGATCCGCCGGCGCACCAGCCAGGGGTCGGCGACGCCGATGGTGTCGGCCAGCGCCAGCTCGTCGACCTCCGCCTCCGCCGCCGCCCGCACGATCCGCAGCACCTGCTCCTCGGAGACCTCGCCCTCGAACGGGCAGCCGAACGCGACGGAGATGGTGACCGTGATCGGCGGGCCGCCCTCGGCGTGCTTGCGCGCGGCGATCCGCTGCATGGCGGCGAGCTGCTCGTCGACGCTGGCGCCCTGATTACGGATGCCGAAGCCGTCGGTGGCGCAGACCACCACGTTGGCCTCGTCGCAGCCGGCCGCCAGGCAACGGTCCCAGCCGCGCTCGTTCAGAACAAGGCCGATGCGCGAGCGGCCCTCGGCATGCGGCAGCGCCGCCGAGATCTCCTCCGCGCCCGCCATCTGCGGCACGCGCTTGGGATTGACGAACGACACGGTCTCCATCCGCCGCGCGCCCGCCGTCTCGAGCCTTTCGATGAACTCGATCTTCTGATCGATCTCCAGCAACGCCTTCTCGTTCTGCAGCCCGTCCCTGGGACCGACTTCGACGATCTCAATGCGACGGCTCATGGCATCTCTCCCGGGCTCGATCCGTTCGGCGTGTCGGGCGCCTTGTAAACGCGCAGGGCGAGCTTGTGGCCGGTGGAATAGTCGACGCCGTCCACCTCGGCCACCCGGACGGCCGTTGCGTGGTCGGCCGCGAGCGCCGTCTCGAAGGCGGCCTCTTCCCTCGCTTCCACCACCGCCGGCCGATGCTCGACCATGGCCTCGGCGGCGTCCTCGGCGTCGCCCAGTTCGGTGTCTGTGCCGAGCTCGAAGACGAGGCTCGGCTCGGCGTAGCCCACGACGGTCACCGGCGCGTCGGCGAGACCCTGGCTCGGCAGCAGCTGGGCCTTGCCCAGCGCCTGCTCCACCCGGGCGGAGAGCCAAAGCGGCGAGAGCCTGGGCGCGAACCCGGCGGCCAGCGCGGCATGGCCGAGAAGCCCCAGGCCCAGTCCTGAGGCCAGGGCGGCAAGCGGCGTCTTGCGCGCCAACAGGTAGGCGGCGACCAGCCCGGCCGCGGCGAGCAGAGCCGCGGCGAGGCCCGCCTCAGGCGCGTCGCGGCCCGCTCCGTAGCGCGACTGCAGATAGAAGACCCCGGCGGCGAGGGCCAGGCCGATCAGCGCCTGCAGCGCTGCGCCCGCCCATTTGACGCGCGCGCCGAGCGGCTGGATGAGCGCTGCGGCGGCGAGCCAGGCGAGCGCGCCATAGGCCGGCAGGGTGTAGTGCACGAGCTTGGTCGGCAGCGCCTCGAAGACGAGCCAGGTCGGGATCAGCCAGGCCAGCGCAAAGCGGACGCCGGTCTCGCTGCGACGGCGCCAGGCGGCGACGGCGGCGGCCGGCAGCATCAGGGTCATCGGGAAGGCGAGGATCGGTGCGAGCAGGGTGTGGTAGCCAGGCGGCGCGCCGTGGGTTTCCTGGCCGCCGGCGAGCTTCGGGGCCAGGTCGCCGGCCAGGGCGCTCGACCAGAAGCCGCCGTCGGTCGCCACCGTCACCGCGCCGGCCCACGGTCCGACGATGATCAGGAACAGGATCAAGCCCCAGTAGGCGTCGAGCTTGACGAGCCAGCCGGCCCGACGCTCGACGATCACCAGCGCCAGGATGGCGAGGGCGGCCACCATCGGCCCGACCGGCCCCTTGACCAGGGTTGCGACCCCGAGCGCGGCCCAGAACACCATCGCCGCGGCGCGGCCCACCGGGGGTCCGTCGCGCGCCGAAGCGTAGATCCGCGCCAGCGCCGCCATGGCCAGGGTCGTCGCGCCGCACAGCACCGCGTCGGTCTTGGCGATGAACGCCTCGGTCGAGAGCAGGAAGGTGGTTCCGAGCATGGCCCCGGCCAGCAGCCCGGCCTCGGGTCCGAAGAAGGCAGCGGCCCCCCAGGCGCAGGCGCCCGCCGCCAGCATGGCGCCGATCAGGGACGGGATCCGGTAGGCCCAGATCTGCCGCGCCTCGGGACTGGAGAACAGGCTGACGCTGGCCGCCTGCAGCCAGTGGATGCCGACCGGCTTCTTGAACCGCGGCTCCTCCTGATAGCGGATCACCACGAAATCGCGGGTTTCCAGCATCTGGGCGGTGGCCTGGGCGAAGCGGGACTCGTCGCGGTCAAGCGGCGGCACGGCGATCAGGCCCGGCAGCCCGGCCAGTAAGGCGATGAAGGCCGCGACCGCGGGTCCCCGCCAGCCCCGGCTCCAGCGCGCCAGTTCGCCCTGAAGCGTCATTTGGCCCTGATAACACGATCCTTCCCCGCGCAAGGTTTTCAGCTATGCAGGCGCCATGGCCCGACGCGCGTCCGCCGCCGCCCCGCAGATCTCCGTGGTGACGCCCGTGTTCGACGAGGAGGGCGCCGCCCCCGCGCTCGCCCGCGAGATCGCCGGCGCGTTCCGCGGCCGCAGCTTCGAGATCGTCTTCGTCGACGACGCCAGCCGGGACGGCACCCGCGCGGCGCTGAAGGCGCTGGAGCGCGAGATCCCCGAGCTGCGGGTGCTGGCGCATCGCAAGAACGCCGGCCAGAGCCGGGCCATCCGCACGGGCGTGCTGGGCGCGCGTGGCGAGATCATCGTCACCCTCGATGGGGACGGCCAGAACGATCCGGCGGACGGACCGAAGCTGGTGGACGCGCTCCTCGCCGGCGGGCCCGACCTCGCCATGGTCGGCGGCGAGCGCGTGAAGCGCCAGGACAGCCGGGCCAAGAAGATCGCCTCGCGGATCGGCAACGGGGTCCGCAAGCGTCTGCTCCGCGACACCGCCAACGACACCGGCTGCGGGCTGAAGGCCTTCCGCCGCGAGGCCTTCCTGCGGCTTCCCTACTTCGACCACATCCACCGCTACCTGCCGGCGCTAATGGTCCGCGAGGGTTATCGGACGGCGTTCTTGCCGGTGAACCATCGGCATCGCACCACCGGCCGCTCGAAGTACACCAACCTCGGCCGGCTGTGGGTGTCGTTGTCCGACCTGATGGGCGTGATGTGGCTGCAGTCGCGGGCCCGCAATCCCGCCGGCGTTGAAGAAGTCTAGGCGCGAACCCGACCCACGACCGGAGCGGCGACCTTAAGGCCCTCCTCCATGCGGCCGGCGAGCCAGCCGGCGATCTCGTCCGGCAGGACGTCGGCGGTCCAGACGAGGCGAGCCTTTCCGCCGGGCGCTTCGACGACCTCGAACGAGGCCGAGTGATGGCTCATCCTTTCGCTCTGGACGGAATAGGCGAGCCGGCGGCGTTCGTCGTCACGCCCGAGGAACAGCTCCTTGACGGTGAGCCCGTCGGCGAAAGTCACCAGGCGGCCGCCCGGCACGAGTTCGACGTTGCTGACGAATCCCGGCGCAAAGCGCCGATGCACCGCGCCGAAGTCGGCGATCGCGTCCCACACCGCCGGCGCAGGCGCGTCGATTTCAATGTCCCTGATGATCGAAGCCATGATCCATCTCCCGATTTCCGAAGGAGCTTGGCAGGCCCCGCCGCTCGGCGCTGGCGGATTTCGGACGAGGTCGGCGGCTCAGGTGAGCGCGCTGAAGATCAGCGCCACGAGGGCGAGGTCGAAGACGCGCGAGGCGAGCTGGATCATGGCAAGGCCCGTGGTGGGGGAGATCGAAGACGGTTAAGCAAGACCGGCGCCACCAAGGCCGAGAGCTCCATGGCCCTGTTCTTCGACGTCGACTGGTTCGAGGCGCGCCTCGCCGAGCGCGGCCTGTCGCGGCCGGTGATGGCGGCGGCGAGCGGGCTATCCGAGGCCGACCTCGCCCTCGTCTTCAAGGACCAGCGGGAACTTTCCGCCGAGGACGTGGCGCGTTTCGCCGTGCTCTTGGGCGAGCCTGCCGAGGAAGTCGCGCGCCGCGCGGGCGTCTCCACGCCGGTTCCTGGCCCGGCCGCCGGGCTCGCGGAGGCCAGGATTGCGGCCCTGGAACGCCGGGTGGCCGCCCTCGAGGCCGAAATCGCTCGTCTCGCCCGCGGCGGCTAGACCTCGGTCCGGGTGATCGCACCCTTGCGCAAGCGACGGTCCCTGGCGCCGGACCATTCGGTGCGGTTGTAGAGGCTGTTGGCCGCCTCGAAGGCCTCCGGACCGGCGCGCAGCCCACGCTTGGCGCCGTCCTGCCCGATGAGCTGGGCGGCGAGCTCGGCGCGCCCGCCGGCGCGTCCCGAACGCGGCTCGATGCGCGGCGCGCGGGTCAGCGGAACCGGCAGCCGCGCGGGCTCGATCGCAGCCTCCGCCTCCGGCGCGCCCGGGTCGGCGCGCTGGGCGCGTCGGGGAAGGTCCGAGCGGCGGATCGGCTCAATTCGGGACATCATGCTTAAGCGGCTGCAAGCCCTAAGCCAGACGAACGCCTGAGCTCAGCGCTTGGTGGCCAGCTTGTCGATCTGCGCCTGCATCTCCTCCATCTGCCTGCGCAGTTGGGCCAGCGCGTCGTCCGCCGGCGGCGGTTCGGCCTTGGAGGCCGTCGGCGCCGGCTCCTCGCCTTTCGCATAGGCGAACGGCGAGAACATCTTCATGGCGCGGTCGAACAGCGCGAGGTTCTGGCGGATCTGCTCCTCGTAGACGCCCATGCCGCCGCCGGCTCCCAGCGTCGAGAGCTGGCTGCGCATCCGCTCCTGCTGCTGGGTGAACGCCGCCAGCGACATCTCGAGGTAGCTCGGCAGGAAGGCCTGCAGGGAGTTGCCGTAGAAGCTGATCAGCTGCCGCAGGAACTGGATCGGCAGCAGCGACTGCCCCTGGCTCTCCTCCTCGAAGATGATCTGCGTCAGCACCGAGCGGGTGATGTCCTCGTTGGTCTTGGCGTCGTAGACCACGAAGTCGACGCCGCGCTTCACCATGTCGGCGAGATGCTCGAGGGTAACGTAGGAGGAGGAGGCGGTGTTGTAGAGCCGCCGGTTGGCGTACTTCTTGATGACCACGCGCTCGCCCTGGGGAGCGTCTTTACCCGGGGTGTCAGCCATCCCAATCCCTTGCGCCGGACGCCCGTTCCGGCGCCGCGTTTCTGCACCGCAGTATCGCGGATGCGAGGCGATAAGCAATTGCGGCCGCGATTTTGGTGCGATGCGGGGTCGCCGGGTGTCTCTCCCGCGCCGCGCCCAGGTCCAAAAAGCGCCCCAGTCGGGCGACATCGTTTGGCGGACGATGATGGGACGGCCGTCTGCGGTTTCGAGGTCGATCTGCGCAGCGGCGATCTGTGCAGGCCTGGGATTCGCAAGCGCTGCGGCGGCCCAGGAGACCCTGCGCCAAGGCCTGTTCGGCCGCCAGGCGCTGACCGGCCGCGAGCTCGGGCCGCCGACGGTGGCCCGCTACGTGTCCGAGGATGGCGACAGCTTCATCCTGGACCGGACCCAGGACCGCCCGCTCCTCAAGTTCGACGACAGCCCCGAGGTCTGGGTCCTCAACCCGCAGCCCGCCCCGCGCGGCGACGTGATCTACAAGAACGACCAGGGCGAGCCGGTGCTGCGCGCCACGCGCCTGGGCGGCCTGACGGTGTTCACGCCGCATCGACCGAGCGGCGAGGCGGTGGCCCTGGCCGGCGGCGGCAGCCCCTTGCGGCTGCCCGTGCTTGGGCCTCAGGCGCTCGCCGAGCGGGTGGTCGCGGCAAGCGGCCGGGCGAGCCACGCCGCACGGCGGCTGATCCCCTTCGATGTCGAGGCGACGCCGCGCTCCTCCGGGCTGATCGCCGATGCGGCCCTGGTGGTGAGCGAAGCGATCATCCGGATCAGCCGCCGGGCCGACGCGTCGCGCCTGCTGGCGAAGTTTCGCGAGGTGAAGCTGATCGAGGGCCGCAGGCCGACCGCCAGCCTCAGCCGCGGCGCCCTGCAGGTGACCGTGGTCCCGAGCCTGGGCCTGGCGGGCCGTCCCTCCTCGGAACGCATCGTGATGGTGGCGGCCGGCGGCCGGTGAGGGTCGGTGCGCCGGCTCAGCCCCTGAAGGCATCCTTGGCGGCGCGCACGGCGCCGAAGGCCTCGTGGTCGGCCTTGCCCTGCGCGCCGACCCGCCCCGCCAGCGCCGGAGCCCGGAGGAACGGATTGGTCGCCTTCTCCAGGCCGATGGTGGTCGGCACCGTCGGCTCTCCGCGCTCGCGGGCGGCGAACACCGCCTCGGCGCGGCGCTTCAGCGCCGGATCGTCGTCCACCGACAGCGCGAAGCGGGCGTTGGACGCCGTGTACTCGTGCGCGCAGTAGACGCGCGTGTCGTCGGGCAGGGCGGCGAGCCGCTGAAGGCTCGCCCACATCTGGGCTGCGTCGCCTTCGAACAGCCGTCCGCAGCCCATGGCGAACAGCGTGTCTCCGACGAAGGCGATGCGGTCGGCCGCATCGTAGTAGGTGATGTGCCCCAGGGTGTGGCCGCCGGACTCGATCACCTGGAATCCGGTCTCGCCGAGCTCGACCACATCGCCGCCGCTCACCTCGCGGTCCAGCGGCGCGATGCGGGTCACCTCCTTCGGCCCGACTATGGTCGCTCCCGTCGCCGCCTTGACCTCGGCGTTGCCGCCCGCGTGGTCCGGATGCCAGTGGGTGTTGAGGATCAGGGCGAGCGTCCAGCCGAGCTCCCGCAGCTCGCGCAGGATGGCGCCGGATTCGGGGGTGTCGATGCAGGCGGCCAGCCCGCTCGCCTCGTCGCGGGCGAGGAAGCCGTAGTTGTCGGAGAGGCAGGGGAACTGGTGGACCGTGAGCGGCATGACGGGCCCTCCTCGCGCGACAATGCGCCAGACGCCATTTAGGTTGGCGCGAGACTTTCGTCGAGACGACAGCTGGACCTGAATGCGCCGCGACGTCATCGAGCTTCGCCAATTCTACGCCTCCGAT
>NZ_JAICYI010000012.1 GCF_025934275.1 Phenylobacterium sp. | reverse complement strand
TCTGCTCGTCGTGATCACCGCGGTGGACCGCGTCGACCTGCCTGACGGCGTGGCGGGGCAGTTTGTGGCGGTGATCCTGGCGATCCGGGCCGCCGCGCCCGAGACGACGATCGAGATCCTGACGCCGGACTTCGCGCGCAAGCCGGTCGCGGCGGTGGAGAGCGTGATCGCGGCCCGGCCCGACGTCTTCAACCACAACCTGGAGACCGTGCCGCGGCTCTACCTCTCGATCCGGCCGGGCGCGCGCTACTACCACTCGCTGCGGCTGCTGGAGCGCGTGAAGGAGCGCGATCCGAGCCAGTTCACCAAGTCCGGCGTTATGGTGGGTCTCGGCGAGAGCAAGGAGGAGGTCATGCAGGTGATGGACGACATGCGATCCGCCGGCGTCGACTTCATCACCATCGGTCAGTACCTGCAGCCGAGCCGCAAGCACGCGGCCATCGACCGCTTCGTCCATCCGGACGAGTTCGCCGCGCTGGCCGAGATCGCCAGGGCCAAGGGATTCCTGATGGCCGCGGCGAGCCCGCTCACCCGCTCCTCGCATCATGCCGGCGAGGACTTCGCCCGCCTGCGGGCGGCGCGCGCCGCAAGGCACGCAGCGGCCTAAGGCGCGCGCGCTTGCGGCACCACGTCTCCAAGCTCCTGCCCTACGGCCCCGACGAGCTGTTCCAGCTGGTGGGCGACGTGGCCGCCTATCCGGAGTTCGTGCCGTGGATCAACGGCATGCGCACCTGGAACGCGCGCCACCTTAGCGAGGGCGTGGACGCCGTCGACGCCGAGGCGGGCGTCGGCTTCGCCTTCCTGAAGGAGCGGTTCTCGACCCGCGTGCGCCGCGACGCGATCAACCGGCAGATCGACGTGACGCTGCTCTCCGGGCCGTTCCGCAAGCTGGAGAACCGCTGGCGGTTCCTCGAGGCCGGCCACGGCTGCACGCGCGTGGAGTTCGACATCGACTTCGAGTTCAAGTCGCGTCTGCTCGGCGCCGTGCTGACCGCCAACTTCGCGCACGCCGTGGACAAGCTGATGGGCTGCTTCGAGGCCCGCGCCAGGTCGCTCTACGGCGAGGCCCCGCCCGCGGTCGAGACGCAGCCCGAAGCGCAGGCGAGGCTGGGCGCCCGGCAACCGGCCGCGCGCAACCTCCGGTAGGGAGCAGCAACCTTAGCCGACGCCGCCGGGGCGCTTACCGGGCGCGCGGCGCGAACGGCTTCGGCGGACCGTCGCCGCCCAGGAGCACGCCGCTTGCCGCCTTGCCGTACATCGACTGCGCCGAATTATGAAAACGGGCGCGCGTCTCGGCGACCGAGCCGGTATAGCGCGGATCCTGCGGGCGGGGCCGGCTGTCGATGTAGGCGGCGACGTCCCACGCCTGCTGATCGGAGAGCCGCCCGCCCTGGCTGTAGGGCATATTGGCCTTGATGAAGGCGGCGGCGGTGTCGATCTGCGCGATGCCTGCGCCCCAGTTGTAGGACCGGGGACCCCACAGCGGCGGGAACACAACCGCGGCGCCCGAGCTCTGTCCCGCGCCGTCCGGACCATGGCACATCGCGCAGTACATCGTGTACACGCCGCGCCCGCGGCCGGAGTCCGGCGGCAAGGGAGCGGGCTTGAGCTTCGGATAGCCCTGGCCCGGCAAGCTGGCCCCATGCGGCGCGCCGGTCGCCAGGTACGCCGCATAGCTCTCGAGCGCCACGAGGACCTTGTCGCCCAGCGGCGGGGCCCTGCCGTTCATGCTGTATCGGAAGCAGCCCTGGATCCGCTCGGCGAAAGTATTCACGTGTCCGTTCTTGGCCCGGTACTGCGGAAACATCACGTAGGCCGCCCACATCGGCGCGGAGTTGGGCAGCCGGCCGGCGTCCAGGTGGCAGTTGACGCACTTGAGGTCGTTGCCGACGAACTGCGGGGCCGCGCGGCCGGTATCGACGAAGATCTCGCGCCCGAGCGCAGCCTCCCGGCCGAAGGGGGTGTGCGGGAAGGCGCCGTCGGGCGGCGGGCTGAACGGCTTCTTCCCCGACGCGACGGACGGCGTCGAAGGCGCCGGCCGGTGCTGGCCGAGGCGGCCGGCCAGAAGCCCGGCGCCGAAGACCGCCACGCCCACGAGCCCGGCGATGGCGGCGGTCCTGACGCTCCAGCCGCTCATCGACCCGCCCCGGTCCGGGCCGGCGCGCCGGCCGGCAGGCTGGCGTAGTAGGCGGCGGCCGCCTGGAGGTCCGCCGGCGACAGTCGCGCGGCGATGCCGTTCATGAGCCCCAGCGTGTCGCTTCGGCGCGCGCCGGTCCGGAAGGCGGCGAGCTGGGCGGAGAGGTAGGCCTGGGATTGGCCGGACAGCGGCGGCGTCACCGCACCGACGCCCCGGCCTTCAGGTCCGTGGCAGGCCCCGCAGGCGGGGACATTCGCCGCCCAATCGCCGCGCTCGGCCAGCGCCTGACCGCGAGCCAGGTCGCTCTGCGCCGCAGGATGGGGCGTCAGAGACGGCGTCGGCAGGCGTGCGAAATAGGCGGCGACGGCGCGCCGCTCATCGAGCGTCAGCGCCTTGGCCACTGACGCCATGACGTCGTTCTTCCGAGCCCCGGATGCGAAGCGGTCGAGCTGCTCGGCGAGATAGCCTGCGTCCAGGCCGGCGAGCCGGGGAGCCTGCTGGACGGCCAGACCCTCGCCGGCCGCGCCGTGGCACGAGCCGCAGGCGGGGACGCCGCTCGCGAGGCCCCGCGCGGCGATCTGGCGACCGGAATCGGCGGCGGCAGCCCCCCGGGCGGCTGTCGCGCCCGCGCCTAGGCACGCCAGCAGCGCCAGGCCGGCCGCGGCGAACCGTCGACCGCTCATCGCCAGCTACTCCTCGATGAGGGCGTAGCCTTCGAGTTGCTTGTTGGCCACCGTGGTCAGGGCCGAGAGGTCGATCTCGACGCCCGGAACAACCTCCGGCGGCGTGATCTTGTGTCCCGCCATGGCCTGGCCGCAGACGCGCACGCTGACGCCTGCGGCGCGCAGCTCGTCGATCAGCCGGACGTTGGGATTGGTCGCGCCGGAGTGGCGCGCGGCGAAGGCCTTGTCGGTCATGACGGCCTCGGTGGCGTCGCCGTCGAGCACGGCCGCGATGTGCCGGTGGTCCGCGCCCACCCCGTTGGCGGCAAGGAGATTCACAAGCCGGGCGACCCTCTCCAGCCCCTCGAGCGGCTTCGTCGCATCGAGCGGTCCTTGCGACACCTCGAAGATCACCTTGTAGTCGCGCGTGGGGTCGGGACGCTCCTTGCCCTCGGGCACGGGCGCAAAGCGGCCGTAGTCCGGAATGGCGCGGGTCTCGGCCCGCGTGGCCGTCGTGCAGATGGCGGCCGCCGCCGCGGCGATGACGATGATCCCCTTCATGCGCACACCCAGTTCCGCCCCACCCCTTTGATCGGCTCAGGCGCGGGCGGCGAGAAGCGGTCCCACGCTGCGATAGAGCATGTATGCCGCGACCGCGAACAGGACGAAAGCAAAGATCCGGGCCAGGGCGCCGCGCCGGCTCGCGATCCGGATGGCCAGGCGCATGCCGAGGAAGCCGCCCACGATCCCGCCGCCGATGAAGATCGCGGCGATCCGCCAGTCCACCAGCCCGGAGAGCGCGTAATTGGCGGCGGTCGAGAGCCCGAACACCCCGACCGAGAAGAGCGACGAGCCCACCGCGTAGATCATCGGCATGCCGCTGCCGAGCATGATCCCGGGAACGATGAGGAATCCGCCGCCGATCCCGAAGAACCCCGAGAGCATGCCCGCGCTGAAGCCGATAACCGCCAGCTTGAGGGCGATGCGGGGCGTCAGGCGCACGTGCGGGTCCCCATCGGGCCCGCGGCGCACGAGCATGGAGACGCCGACCGCGATCATCACGAGGGCGAAGAGCGCCAGCAGGTGCTGTCCGTTCGTCAGCTTGCCGGCCGTCGAGCCGATGAAGGCGCCGACCACGCCTGCGCCGGCGAACGTCAAGGCGCAGGGCCATTTCACGTTTCCTGCGCGCGCGTGCTGGGCGAAGTTGGCGAAGGCGCTGACCGCCACGGCGAGCGCGCTCGTGCCGATCGCTACGTGCGGATCGCTCACGCCCACGACGTAGAGCAGCAGCGGAACGGCCAGGATCGAGCCGCCGCCGCCGATCAGGCCGAGGGCGAATCCCACGACGACGCCCGAAAGGACGGTCAGGAGGTCATGAAGGACCATCGTTTGCTGAGTATCGTTGTATCGGCCGCTCCAAGGCTTAGCTGGGCCGCCGGCCTCCGACCAGAAGGGCGAGCCCAGGAAGAGCTTCGTTCAGCGACTCCCCACGCCCCGATCGCGCGTTCAGGCCACCCGGTCGCGCAGCGCCTGCAGGGCCGACTGGACGGCGGCGAGCTGGATGGCCTCGCGGGTCTCCTCCTCGAAGAACTCCTCGCGGTGCATCAGGGCCTGGTTGGAGCGGGCGGTGGCGATGTGGACGGTGCCGACCGGCTTCATGGGCGTGCCGCCGCCCGGGCCCGCGACGCCGGTGACGGCGACCGCGACGTGGGCGTTGGAGTTCTCGAGCGCGCCCTCGGCCATCATCCGGGCCACCGGCTCGGAGACCGCGCCAAGGTCGGCGATGAGGTCGCCGGG
Source organism: Phenylobacterium sp. (assembly GCF_025934275.1). Taxonomy (GTDB): domain Bacteria; phylum Pseudomonadota; class Alphaproteobacteria; order Caulobacterales; family Caulobacteraceae; genus Phenylobacterium. The sequence continues at coordinate 54,810 of NZ_JAICYI010000012.1, read as the reverse complement.
GACGCCCAGCAGCTCCTGCTTGGCGCGGTTGGAATAGGTGACGAAGCCGCGCTCGAAGACGTCGGAGGCGCCGGACACCTGGCAGATCGCGCCGGCCACCAGCCCGCCCGTGCAGCTCTCGGCGGTGACGATGCGCAAGGAGCGCTCCCGCGCCTCGTCCACCAGCAGACGGGCCAGGGTGACGATCTCCAGCGAGAACATGTTTCGGCGCCCTCTTAACGGCTCATAAGCTCGGGTTCGGCGAGACAGAACATCGCTCCCGCACCTGCATCAAGGCGATTCGCGCCATGACCACCATCGCCGTCGAAACCCGCGCCCTGCGCGCCCCGCCCGCGCTGTTCGCGGTGACGGTGTTCGCCAGCGCCGCCCTGGTGTTCATGGTCGAGCCGATGGTGGCCAAGCTGGTGCTGCCGCTGCTGGGCGGCAGCCCGTCGGTCTGGAACACCAGCCTGGCGTTCTTCCAGGCGGCGCTCCTGGCAGGCTACGCCTACGCCCACCTGCTGCAGCGGATCCGTCGCGTGCGGACCCAGGCGGTGATCCATCTGGCCCTGGTCGCCATCGCCGCCCTGGTGCTGCCGCTCAAGGTGCACGAGCTGTTCGGTTCGCCGTCGTGGACGCATCCGGCGCTGTGGCTGCTGGGCGTGCTCGCCGTCTCGATCGGGCCGCCGTTCGCCATCCTCTCGGCCACCGCCCCGCTGACCCAGGCGTGGTACGCCCAGACCGTGGGCGCGGAAGAGCCGGGCAAGGAGCCCTACGTGCTCTATGCCGCCAGCAACCTGGGCAGCCTGATCGCGCTCCTGGCCTACCCGATCGTCGTCGAGCCGGTGTTCACGGTGCGCGGGCAGACGCTCGGCTGGAGCACGGGCTACGTGGCCTTCGCCCTGCTGCTTGCGGCGCTCGCCGTGGTCTGCGCCCGCGCCCCGGCCGTTGACGGGCCCGAGCCGAGCGTCGGCGCGGCGGCCCAGACGCCCGCCATCACCTGGCGCGAGCGGCTGATCTGGCTCGCGCTCGCCGCCATCCCGTCCAGCCTGATGCTGGGGGTGACGACGCATCTGACGACCGACGTCGCCTCCGCGCCGTTCCTGTGGGTGGGGCCGCTCGCGCTCTACCTGCTCACCTTCATCATCGCCTTCCAGGCGAAGCCCGCGATCCCGCAGCACATCGCGCTGGTGGTCCAGGCGGCGGCGGTGGCGGGCTGCGCGGCCCTGTTGCCGTTCAAGGCGAACGGTTTCCTGCTGCAGCTCGGCGTGCACCTGTCCGCCTTCTTCTTCACCGCGCTCGTCTGCCACCAGGGGCTGGTCGCCCGCCGGCCGCCGCCGGCGCGACTGACCGAGTTCTACCTGTGGCTCTCGATCGGCGGCGTGGTGGGCGGCGCCTTCAACGCGTTCGTCGCGCCGGCGATCTTCGACAACGTCTGGGAATACCCGCTGGTGCTGACGCTCTCCTGCCTGGCGCGGCCGGGCGAAGGCGAGGTCCGGCTCGGTCACTGGGCGCTGCTGGTGCTGAGCGCCGTCTCGGGCGTCGCCGCCCCGGTGCTGGTGACCCTGGCGAGCGCCCACCCCTCGGCCCGCCTGGCGATCGGCCAGCTGAGCAGCTTCGACCTCGTGGTCGTGGCCGCGCGCGTGGCGCTGGGCGCGGCGGCGATCTCGGCGTTCCTGATCCGCGACCGGGTGCTGCTGTTCTGCGCGGCGATCGCGGTGCTCTCGCTAGGGGCGCAGGCCGCCGCCGACCGGGTCGACACCGAGCACACCTGGCGCAGCTTCTTCGGCGTGGTCCGCGAGTCGGATTTCCAGGTGGCGGCGCTCGGCGGTCGGGTGAGGATGCTGACGCACGGCAGCACCCTGCACGGTGCGCAGGCCGTGGATCCGAGGTACCGCTGCCGGCCGCTGGTCTACTACGCGCCCGGCACGCCGATCGGGCAGGTGTTCCTGGCCAAGGCGGCGGCCAAGCCGAACCTGCGGATCGGCGCGGTTGGCCTGGGGACCGGCTCGGTCGCGGCCTACGTCCGGCCGCGCGACCACCTGACGTTCTTCGAGATCGATCCGCTGGTGATCCGCATCTCCAGCGACCCGAGGTACTTCAGCTACACCACCGAGTGCGCCAAGGGGCCGATCGACTACGTCGTGGGCGATGCGCGCCTGACGCTCGCCAAACAGCCGCCCGGCGTCTTCGACATCCTGCTGATCGACGCCTTCTCCTCCGACGCGGTGCCCGCCCACCTGCTCACGGTCGAGGCCGTACGGGGCTACCTGTCGCACCTGAAGCCGGACGGCGTCGTCATCCTGCATCTCTCGAACCGCAACCTCGACCTGAAGGCGCCGGCCATGGCGGTGGCCAGGATGGCGGGCGCCGCGGCCCTGCTGCAGGAGCACGTCGCGGCGCCGCGAGATCGGGCGGCCTGGGAGTCCAGCGAGGACGCCCTGGTGCTCGCCAAGTCGCGCGAGGCGCTGGCCGGATTCCGCGCCGACAAGCGCTGGAAGCCGATCGATCCCCTGCTGGCCCGCGCGTGGACCGACGACTACACCAACGTGCCGGGCGCGCTTTACCGCCGACTGAAGGAGCGGATCACCTGGCTGCCCTAGCTAGGCCGGCAGCTCGTAGCCCGCAGCGGTCTCGACCTCGATGGTCTTCTGAACGGCCGGGCGGGCCATCATCCGGTGGTAGTGCGCCTCGAGGTTCGGGAACTCGCCGGGCGGGGGGCGCAGCGAGTTGCGGAACCGCCAGAACAGCCGGAACAGGTGGATGTCGGCCATGCCGTACGCGTCAACCGCCCAGCCGGCGCCGAGCTTCGCGTCGGCGATCGCGTAGATCTTGCGGGCGTGCTCCAGGCCCTGGCGCCGCGCCGGATGCACGGCCGAAGCGATGAACGACATCCAGGAGACCGCCCGGGCCTGCGCCTCCAGATCCTGCGGCCAGAGCCCGGCCTCGGGAAAGCGGCCGCCCAGGTAGAACAGGATCGCCGCGACCTCGGTGAGCGGGCTCCCGTCGATCAGCAGCAGCGGCACCTTGCCTTCCGGGTTGAGCGCCAGGAACTCGGCGGTGTGGTTCTCGTCCCTGCGGAACGAGACGGGCCGAGCCTCGAACGGGACGCCGATCTCGTGCAGCGCGATGTGCGGCGCCATGGAGCTCGCGCCCGGCGCATAGAAGAGGGTCAGGCTCTCGGGCCGGCTCAGGGCGGCGTCTCCACCGAGACCACCGCCTGCGCCATCAGGCCCTCCTCGCGGCCGGTGAAGCCCATGCCTTCGGTCGTGGTGGCCTTGACGCTCACCCGCTCGACCCCGACGCCCAGCAGATCGGCGATCCGCTGGCGCATGGCCTGCCGATGCGGCCGGACCTTGGGTCGTTCGCAGACCAGCGTCAGGTCGGCGTTGAGGATGCGGCCGCCCTGCCGCGCCAGCAGCGAGACCGCGTGGCGCAGGAACTGGTCCGAGGAGGCGCCCTTCCAGCGCGGGTCGCTGGGCGGGAAATGCTCGCCGATGTCGCCCTCGCCGATCGCCCCAAGAACCGCGTCGGTCAGGGCGTGCAGGCCGACGTCGGCGTCGGAATGGCCGACCAGCCCCAGCTCGTGCTCGATGCGGATGCCGCAGAGCCAGACCACGTTGCCCGGCCCGAACCGGTGCGCATCGACGCCGAGGCCGGTGCGCACGATGCGTCGCGAGGCCGCGAGCTGCTCGGCCAGCAGGAAGTCCTCCGGATAGGTGAGCTTCATCAGCATCGGATCGCCCGGGACCATGGCGACGCGCCCGCCGGCGCGCTCCATGACCGACGAATCGTCGGTGGGTTCCTCGCCGGTCGGCCAGCGACGATAGGCGGCCTTCAGGCGCCCGAATCGGAACGCCTGCGGCGTCTGCGCCCGGTAGAGGCCCTCGCGCGGGACGGTCTCGTCCACCAGGCCTTCGCCGCGCTTCAGGGTGTCGGGGACGGGCAGGGCGGGCACGGCGCCGTCGGCGACGTCGAGGGCCGCCAGGAGCCGGTCCACGTGCGCCCGGGCGACGAACGGGCGGGCCGCGTCGTGCACCAGCACCGGCTGGGTGCGCGCAGCGGTGATGGCCGCGAGACCCGCCTGCACCGAGTCCGCGCGGGTGCGGCCGCCGGTGACGGCGCGCCAACCTTCGAGCCCCGCCAGCGCCTCGTCCACCTGGCCAAGCCGCTCGCGCGCGACCACGACGACGACCTCCGCCGCGCCAGCCGACAACAGGCCCTCGACCGACCACCGGATGATCGGCCGTTCCCCGAGGGTGCGCCAGACCTTCGGCTCGCCCGGGCCGGCCCGCAGGCCCGCGCCCGCTGCGACCACCACCGCCGCGAAGCTCATGGCGACGTTCTTAGGGCTCCTGCGACGCCTGTTCCAGCTTTACGGCGTCGTGCAGCTTGCCTAAAAAGCCGGCGGCGCGGATGACTAGAAAATGAGCAGCACGGTCAAGATCGGGGCGGTGGCGATCGGCGGGCGATGCTGGATCGCGCCGATGACCGGCGTGTCCGACCTGCCGTTCCGCCGGGCCGCCAGCCGGCTGGGTGCGGCCTATGTGGCGACCGAGATGGTGGCCTGCGCCGAGTTCGCCAAGGGCCGCCCCGACGTGGTCCGCCGGGCGGCGGTGGGCGAGGGCCTGCCGCTGATGGTGGTGCAGCTGGTCGGACGCGATCCGACGCATATCGCCGAAGGCGCGAAGCTCGCCGCCGCTGCGGGCGCCCAGGTGATCGACCTGAATTTCGGCTGCCCGGCCAAGGAGGTGACGGGGGCGCTCTGCGGTTCGGCGCTGATGCGGGAGCCGGCGCTCGCCGAGCGGCTGATCGCCGCGGCCGTGGACGCCGTGGACGTGCCCGTGACGGTGAAGATGCGGCTCGGCTGGGACGAGCTCTCGAAGACGGCGCCGGAGCTCGCGGCCCGGGCGGAGGCGCTGGGCGCGCAGGCGGTCACGGTCCACGGCCGGACGCGGCGCCAGTTCTACAAGGGCTCGGCGGACTGGGGGGCGGTGCGCGACGTGAAGGCCGCCGTCGCGATCCCGGTGATCGTCAACGGCGACATCGCAGATGGCGAGAGCGCCCGGGCGGCCCTGCGGGCCTCGGGCGCCAATGCGGTGATGGTCGGCCGCGGCGTCTATGGGCGGCCGTGGATCGCCGCCCAGCTGGAGGCGGAGCTCGCGGGGGGCGGGTTCGCCGCGCCCGGCGCGGAGGCGCGGCTCGCCATCGCGCTGGATCACTTCGAGGACAGCCTGCGCTTCTATGGCGACCGGCTCGGGCTGCGCATCTTCCGCAAGCACCTGGCCTCCTATGTGGACCAGGCGCCGTGGCCGGCCGATCCGCAGGCCCGCCGCGCGGCCCGCGCCGAGCTTTGCCGGTTGGAGGAGCCGCGCGCCGTAGTGCGCGCGCTGAGCGCTTTGTGGACCGGTCCGGAACGGCGGCTCGCCGCATGAGCCCCCAGACCCTGAATCCGGCCCGCGCGCCCGACGCGGAGGCGCTGAAGGCGGCGGCCTTCGACCTCAGCCCCGATCCCTCGATGGTGGTCGACGCCGCCGGCGCGCTGGCCGCGGTGAACGAGGCGGCCGAGGCGCTGTTCGGCCATGGCCTGAGCCTGCTGGCGCGCGGGCGCTTCCTCTCGGCCCTGCCGCCCGGCTCGGCGCTGGCGGCGCTGCTGGAGCGGGCCCGCGCGGAGGGCGTGCGGGTGCGCGAGCGCGGCCTGGAGATCAACCTCTTCGGCCTGCCGCCGTTCGAGGCGGACGGGGCGGCCGCCCCGCTGGGCGACGGCTCGCTGCTGCTGACGCTGACGGTGCGCACCGGCCTGGGGGTCGAGCGGGGCGGGGCGGAGGCCGCGGGCCTGCCGGCGATCTCGGGGCTCGGGCGCATGCTGGCGCACGAGATCAAGAACCCGCTGGCCGGCATCCGCGGCGCGGCGCAGCTCCTCAAGTCGGGCGCGAAGGCCGAGGACGCCCCGCTCGCCCAGCTGATCGTCGACGAGACCGACCGCGTCGCCCGCCTGGTCGACCGGATGGAGGCTTTCTCCGAGGACGTGCTGCCGGCGCTGGCGCCGATCAACATCCACCAGGTGCTGGACCGCGTGCGGGCGCTGGCCGCCAACGGCGTAGCCGACGGACTGGCGCTTCGCGAGCAGTACGACCCGTCGCTGCCGCCGGTGCTGGGCGACGAGGACCAGCTGATCCAGATCTTCCTCAACCTGGTGAAGAACGCCGCCGAGGCCGCCCATGCCCGCGGCGACGGGCGTGGCGAGATCACCATCCACACCGCCTACCGGCATGGCGTGCGCGTGCGCTCCACGCGCGGGCAGTCGCTGCGCGGCGCCCCGCTCGAGGTCCGCATCCAGGACAATGGGCCCGGCGTGCCGGCGCACCTGCGCGAGCACCTGTTCCAGCCGTTCGTCACCTCCAAGCCGAACGGCGCAGGCCTCGGCCTGGCGCTGGTCGCCAAGCTCGCCGCGGCGCACGGCGGGCTGATCGATTTCGAATCCGAAGCCGGACGGACAGTCTTCCGGGTGCTCCTGCCGATCGCCGCCGAAGAGGACGCCTGAGCCCATGAACGCCGCCGCCAAGAAGATCCTGATCGCCGACGACGACGCCTCGATCCGGCTCGTGCTCTCGCAGGCGTTCACCCGGCTCGGCTACCAGGTGCGGGCCACCGGCAACGCCGCGACCCTGCTGAAGTGGGTCTCGGACGGGGAGGGGGACCTCGTGGTCACCGACGTGGTGATGCCCGACGAGAACGTGTTCAACGTCCTGCCGCGCATCCGCAAGCAGCGGCCGAAGCTGCCGGTGATCGTGATGAGCGCCCAGAACAACCTGGTCACGGCGGTGAACGCCGCGGAGGTGGGCGCCTTCGAGTACGTGCCCAAGCCGTTCGACCTCGACGACATGACCTCGGCGGCGAGACGCGCGCTCTCGAAGCCGGCCGATGCGGAGGCCGCCAAGGCGCAGGCCCGCGCCATCCGCGACGATCGCCTGCCGCTGATCGGCCGCTCGGCGCCCATGCAGGAGGTCTATCGCACCGTCGCCCGCCTGGTCGGCGCCGACCTGACCGTGCTGATCACCGGCGAGTCCGGGACCGGCAAGGAGCTGGTCGCCCGCGCGTTGCATGACATGGGCCGCCGCCGCGACGGCCGCTTCGTGGTGATCAACCTGGCCGCCGTGCCGCGCGAGCGGGTGGAGGCGGAGCTGTTCGGCAAGGAGGACGGGGCGGCCGGCAAGCTGGTGGAGGCCGACGGCGGGACCCTGTTCCTGGACGAGATCGGCGACATGCCGCTCGACGCCCAGACGCGGCTGCTCCGGGTCATCGACGGCTCCGAGCCGGCGATCAATCCCAAGACCGGCCGCCGGCCGAACGTGCGCATCATCGCGGCCACCAACCGCGACCTCCGGGGCCTGATCCGGCAGGGGCTGTTCCGCGAGGACCTGTTCTTCCGCCTGAACGTCGCGCCGCTGCGGCTGCCGCCGCTGCGCGACCGGGTGGAGGACATCCCGGACCTCGCCCGCGCCTTCCTGCTGCGGGCCAACCGCGAGGGGCTTCCCGCGAAGACCATCGACGGCGGCGCCCTGGAGCGGCTCAAGCTGCATCCCTGGCCCGGCAACGTGCGCGAGCTCGAGAACCTGGTCCGCCGGATCTGCGCCCTCTATGCCGAGGACCTGATAAGCGCGCGCATCGTCGAGCGCGAGCTGGAGGACCTGCAGCCGGCGAACCACGGCGAGGATCGGCCGGCGACGCTCTCGGAACTCGTGGAGCGCAAGCTCTCCAGCTACTTTGCCGACCAGCCCGAGGGCGTGCCGCCGCCGGGACTCTACGACCGGGTGCTGGAGGAGGTGGAGCGGCCGCTGATCCAGCTCACGCTGTCGGCCACCCGCGGCAACCAGGTGCGCGCGGCCGAGATCCTGGGCCTCAACCGCAACACGCTTCGCAAGAAGATCCAGGACCTGGGCGTGGAAATCAGTCGCGGGCGTCGCTGACACCATAGTGCAACATCGCTGTTGAGTTTGGAGCACAGTTGCTTAGGCTCCGGCCCTCATGGCCCTGCTCACCCAGCCCATTCCCGGCGGCGCGTCCGTCGTGGAGCGCCTGCAGCGCCTGATCCAATCGCGCCTCCTGCTGGCCTGCAGCTACGGGCTGGCGGCCGGGCTGACGGGGCTCGCCATCCTGCTCGCCGCCTCGCCGCCCGAGACGGGGCCGCTGGGGCCGGCCAGCCAGCCGATCCTGACGGTGTTGAGCGTCAACCTCGTCCTGATCCTCGGGCTGACCACGGTTGTGACGCTGAGGTTCGCCGCCCTGCTTCGCGCCCGCGACCGCGATCCGGGCGCGCGGCTGCACCTGCGATTCGTCACCTTGTTCGCGTTTGCGGCGCTCGCGCCGGCGATCGTGGTGGCGCTGTTCTACGGCGTGCTGGTCAGCCGCGGGGTCGAGAACTGGTTCAGCCAGCGCGTTCAGACGGTGGTGGAGAACTCGGCGACCGTGGCCCGGTCCTACGTGGGGGACCAGAAGCGCTACATCGGCGACCACGTCACGCTGATGTCCGCGGACCTGAACCGCGAGGCTTCGAGCCTGCAGACCAGCCCGATCGCGTTCAGCCACTACCTCGCGGTGCTGGCCTCCTACCACGCCTTCCCGGCCGCCTACCTGATCGACCGCCAGGGGCGCGTGCTAGCCCGCGCCGAGACGGCCGATGCGCCGCCCTTCGTGATGCCGCCGGAGTCCAGCTTCAAGGCCGCCGACGAGGGCGACATCTCCGTTCCCGCCTTCGATTCCACCGACCTGATGCGGGCCGTCTATCGACTGCGCGGTTTTCCCGACGCCTACCTCTACGTGGTCCGGCCGCTGGAGAAGGGCATCCTGAACCACCTGCGCGACGCCGAGGGCGCGCTGGTCTCCTACCGCGAGGCGGCGCAGAACCGCGAACGCATCCAGACGATCTTCGCGCTGTCCTATGCCGAGACCGCGCTCCTGGTGCTGGTGGCGGCCGTGTGGCTCGGCCTGTGGTCCGCCAACGCCATCTCCGGGCCGGTGGCCAGGCTGGTGCAGGCGGCGGGGCGGATCGCGGGCGGCGACCTCAGCGCCCGCGTCGACGCCGACAACGATCCAGAAGAGATTGCGGTATTATCGCGTGCATTCAACAGTATGACGAATGATCTTCAGGTGCAGCAGGAGGCGCTTCGGCGGGCCAGCCTGGAGGCCGAGGAGCGTCGCCAGTTCATCGAGACCGTCCTCGCCGGCGTCAGCGCCGGGGTGATCGGCCTCGACGCCCGCGGCCGCATCTCGGCGGCCAACCGCCAGGCCGTGAACCTGCTGGCGCTGCCGGGCGATCACGGCCGCGGCCGCAGGCTCTCCGAGGTGGCGCCGGAATTCGCCGAGGTGCTGGAGACCGCCGGCAGGGCGGGCGCGGGCGAGGCGGAGGTCGACGTCGTGCGCGGCCGCGAGACGCGCCGGCTGCGGCTGCGGGCGAGCCGCATCGAAGGGGGCCTGGTGCTGACCTTCGACGACATCACCCGGCTGGTCGCCGCGCAGCGCAACGCCGCCTGGCGCGATGTCGCCCGCCGCATCGCCCACGAGATCAAGAACCCGCTCACCCCGATCCAGCTCTCCGCCGAGCGGCTGCGCAAGAAGTTCCGCCGCAACGTGCCGCAGGGCGAGGTGGAGACCTTCGACCGCTGCACCGACACGATCGTGCGCCAGGTGGGCGACATAGGCCGGATGGTCGACGAGTTCTCCGCCTTCGCGCGCATGCCCGCTCCGAAGTTCGCCGAGCACGACGCGGCCGAGCTGCTCCGCCAGGCGGTGTTCGCGCAGCGGGTGGCGAGCCCCGACATCGACGTCGAGCTGGAGGAGCCGCCGCCGCGCGTGCCGGTGCTGGCCGACGAGCGGATGCTCGCCCAGGCGCTGGGCAACGTGCTGAAGAACGCCGCCGAGGCGGTGGGCGCGCGGCAGGCCGCCGAGCCGCGGCTCGAGGGCCGCATTCGCGCACGACTCAACGCCGACGACAGCGGCGTGGTGTTCGAGGTCGAGGACAACGGCGTGGGCCTGCCGTCGAAGGATCGCGACCGGCTGACCGAGCCCTATGTGACGACGCGCGAGAAGGGCACCGGCCTCGGGCTCGCCATCGTCAAGCGAATCCTGGAAGACCACGGGGGCGAGCTGGAGCTCGCCGACGCGCGCGAGGAGCGCGGCGCCCTGGCGATCCTGAGACTTCCTCCGGCGGCGCGGGTTCGTCCGCAGACCGTCTCGGCAAAGGCCACGGCGTGAGGGTGGGTGATGGCGTCTGACGTTCTGGTGGTCGATGACGAGGCCGATATCCGCGACCTCGTGGCCGGCATCCTCTCCGACGAGGGTTACGCCGTGCGCACCGCGACGGATTCGGAATCGGCGCTCGCCGCCGTCAGGGCCCGCAAGCCGGCGCTGCTGGTGCTCGACATCTGGATGGCCGGCGGCGGCATGGACGGGCTCGAGCTGCTGGACCTCGTGAAGGCGCTGGATCCGGACCTGCCGGTGATCATGATCTCCGGCCACGGCAACATCGAGACCGCCGTGAGCGCCATCAAGCGCGGCGCCTACGACTTCCTGGAGAAGCCGTTCAAGTCGGACCGCCTGCTGCTGGTGGTGGAGCGCGCGCTGGAGGCCACCAGCCTGCGCCGCGAGAACCGCCGGCTGCGCGCCCAGGCGCTGACGCCGGAGGGGCTGATCGGCCGCTCGATGGCGGCCCAGCACCTGCGCAACATCGTGGCCAAGCTCGCCTCGGCGAACAGCCGCGTGCTGATCTCCGGGCCGGCCGGGGCCGGCAAGGAGACGGTGGCGCGGATGATCCACGCGGCGGGGCCCCGCGCCCGCAGCGAGTTCGTGGTGCTCTCGGCCGCCGGCATGACGCCGGAGCGGATCGACATCGAGCTGTTCGGCGAGGAAGGAGAGGGCGGCCGGCCGGCCAAGATCGGGGTCTTCGAGCAGGCCCACGGCGGCACGCTCTACCTCGACAAGGTGGCCGACATGCCGCGCGAGACGCAGAGCCGGATCCTGCGCGTGCTGGTCGAGCAGCGGTTCCGGCGGGTGGGAGGCGCCTCGGACGTCCAGGTCGATGTCCGCGTCATCTCCTCGACCTCGCGCGACCTGCGCGAGGAGATCGCCGCCGGTCGGTTCCGCGAGGACCTGTTCCACCGGCTGAACGTGGTGCCGGTGAACGTGCCGGGCCTCGCCGAGCGGCGCGAGGACATCCCCGAGCTGGTGGACTATTTCATCGGCCGGATCTGCGAGGCCTCGGGGCTGGCCCGGCGGCGGCTGGCCGACGATGCGGTCGCCGCCCTGCAGGTGCGCGCCTGGCCGGGCAACCTGCGCCAGCTGCGCAACAATGTGGAACGCATCCTGATCCTCGCGCCGGGCCTCGCCGGCGATCCGATCACCGCCGACATGCTGCCGGCCGAGGCGACGGTCAGCGACCAGGCGACCAGCCTGGGCGCCGAGCGGATCATCTCGCTGCCGCTTCGCGAGGCGCGCGAGGTCTTCGAGCGGGAGTACCTGAACGCCCAGATGCTGCGCTTCTCCGGCAACATCTCGCGCACAGCGGCCTTCATCGGCATGGAGCGCTCGGCGCTGCACCGGAAGCTGAAGTCGCTGGGCCTCTCCGGCGCGCGCCAGCTCGAGGAGGAAGTCGGCTGATGGGCCCCTACCGGGCATCCCGGCGAAGGCGGGGGGAGTGATGGGGCGGGTCGCCTATGTGAACGGCCGCTTCGTGCCGCACGGCGAAGCCATGGTCCACATCGAGGATCGCGGCTACCAGCTGGCTGACGCGGTCTATGAGGTCTGGGCGCTGTTCGACGGCAAGCTTTCGGACGCCGAGGGACACTTCGCCCGCCTGGAGCGCAGCCTTTCGGAGCTCTCGATCGCCATGCCGATGAGCCGCAAGGCGCTGACGCTGGTGCTGAAGGAGGCGGTCAGGCGCAACCGCGTGCGCGAGGGGCTGGCCTATCTGCAGGTCAGCCGCGGCGTCGCCCCGCGCGAGCACGCCTTCCCCGCAAGGCACGTCCCGCCCTCGATGGTGATCACTGTGAACGCCGTCGACCGGGCCGCAACCGAGGCCAAGGCCGCCAAGGGGATCGGCGTCGTCACCACGCCGGAGAGCCGCTGGGGGCGTTGCGACATCAAGACCGTGGGGCTGCTGCCGAACGTGCTCGCCAAGCAGAAGGCGAGGGCGGCCGGCGCCTACGAGGCCTGGTTCGTCGACGAGCTGGGGTTTGTCACCGAGGGCGCATCGTCCAACGCCTGGATCGTCGACCGCGACGGGCGGCTGCGCACCCGCGACACCAACGCCAACATCCTGCGCGGCATCACCCGGCGCACGCTGATGGACGTGATCGCCGAGGAGGGGCTCGCGCTCGACGAACGGCCGTTCACGCCGGACGAGGCCAAGCATGCGCAGGAGGCCTTCGTCACCGGTGCGGGCGCGCTGGTGCTGCCGGTGATCTCGGTCGACGGAACCCCGGTGGGCGAGGGACGGCCCGGTCCGCTCGCCCTGAAGCTTCGGCGCCTCTACATCGAGCGCGCCCAGGCGACGTCGGTCTGACCAGGGCGGCGCTCGAGCGCCTCCGTCGGTCGGCCCATACCGCTCTCGCAAAGGGCTCGCCGCGCCGGAGGGAACCTTTGCCGGACCGGCCTATCTAACGTCGTTATCGCAAGCCGCGATGGGCGAGACGCAGATGGCCAGCAAAATCATCCAGAGCCCTGTCCTATTGGCGTCGCTGGCGGCGGGCGCTGTGCTCACCCTGGTCGGCTGCAGCACGCTGATGTCAGCCAACCGTCCCCCGGCGCCGCAGACTGCGGCCGAGGCGGAGGGCCGGCAGATCTTCCGCTACGACACGTTCGGCGACGAGCAGCTGTGGACCGACAAGCTGCGCATGGCCGAGATCGTGGACCGCAAGGTGACGCCGCTGCAGGCCCTGGGGCTCGGCCTCAAGGTCGACATGGACAAGCTCAACTTCGGCAGCTTCATCCTGCACAACCCCCTGGGCGCGAGCGGCACCCGGGAGCTGTTGCGCGAGGACGCGGTGGTGGGCCTCAAGGCGACATTCGACAACGAAGGTCGCGTCCAGCGCATCGGGGTCACCTGCGCGCTCTGTCATTCCACCGTCGACGACGCGATGCTCCCAGGAATCGGGCATCGGCTGGATGGCTGGCCCAACCACACCCTGAATGTCGGCGCGGTCATCGCGCTGTCGCCGGTCCTCACGCCCCAGCAGCGGGCGGTCTACAATTCGTGGGGCAAGGGCCGCTACGACCCGCGCTACAACTTCGACGGCAAGAACACGCCCCTCGAGATCCCGCCGGCCTATGGCCTGGCCGACGTCAAGAATGAGACCTACACGGCGGAAGGCCCGATCTCCTATTGGAACGCCTATGTGGCGGTGACCCAGATGGGCGGTCACGGCGACTTCTCCGACCCGAGGCTCGGCATCGACATCCACCAGACGCCGGACCTCGTCACCGCCAAGCTGGCGCCGCTGAGGGCCTACCAGCATGGCATCCCCGCGCCCGTCGCCGGACGTGCGTCCGCCAGCGCAGCCGCCGCCCACGGGCAGGCGGTGTTCGCCACCGACTGCCAGAGCTGTCACGTGGGCGGAAACGGCACCGACAACAACGCCGGAATCCTGCACCAGCCTTCGGAGACCGGGATGGATGGCGCCTATGCGGCGCGGACCGCCGTGAAGGCCTATCGCACCACGCCGCTGCGCGGCCTGCGCTTCCACGCGCCCTATTTCCATGACGGGAGCGCGGCCACCCTGAGCAACGTGGTCGACCACTACGACCGGGTCCGCCACCTGCAGCTGAGCGCCAGGGACAAGCACGATCTCGTCGAGTACCTGAAGACGCTCTGACCCGCCGCCGGGGCCGAGCCCGCACACGCCGAGCCTCCGGCCCGAGTCGGGGGGCGTGCGCAATTGCGCCCATCGCAAATCCCGGTCTAGCGTGGCCGTCGCGTGTGTGGGCGGCGGCTGGCCGCCCGTGACAACGAAAAGAGGCGGTCAAGCCGTGAGCGACAAAAAACAGAACCTCCAGGACACCTTCCTGAACAGCGTGCGCAAGTCCAAGACGCCGCTCACCATCTTCCTGGTGAACGGCGTCAAGCTTCAGGGCGTGGTGAGCTGGTTCGACAACTTCTGCGTTCTGCTGCGCAGAGACGGGCAGTCCCAGCTCGTCTACAAGCACGCGATCTCCACCATCATGCCGGCGCAGCCCGTGCAGCTCTATGAGCCGGCCGAAGACGAGACCGATTGAGTTCGAAATCCATCGATCGACGGGCGCCGATCCAAGGCGCCGTCGTCATCCACCCCGATCGGGAGGGCCGCAGCCGCTCCCGCGATCCCGAGGCGCGCCTGGAGGAGGCGGTCGGGCTCTCGGAGGCGCTCGACCTGGAGGTGCGCGACGGGATCATCGCGCCGCTCCGCCGGCTGACGCCCGCCACCCTGTTCGGCAAGGGCAAGGTTGAGGAGATCGGCCGGCTGGTCGTGGCCGTCTCGGCCGACGTGGCCGTGGTCGATGACGCGCTCACCCCGGTGCAGCAGCGCAACCTGGAGCGGGCCTGGGACTGCAAGGTGATCGATCGCACCGGGCTGATCCTGGAGATCTTCGCGCGTCGGGCCCGCACGCGGGAGGGGCGCCTGCAGGTCGAGCTCGCCCGGCTCAGCTACGAGCGCTCGCGCCTGGTCAGGACCTGGACCCACCTGGAGCGGCAGCGCGGCGGCTTCGGGGTGATGGGCGGTCCCGGCGAGACCCAGATCGAGACCGACCGGCGGCTGATCGCCGAGCGGATCGCCAAGCTGAAGCGGGAGCTGGTCGAAGTGCGCCGCACGCGCACCCTGCAGCGCTCGGCGCGCCGGCGCGTGCCGTTCCCGTCGGTGGCGCTGGTCGGCTACACCAACGCCGGCAAGTCGACGCTGTTCAACCGCCTGACGGAAGCCGAGGTCGTGGCCGAGGACATGCTGTTCGCCACCCTCGATCCGACGCTGCGGACACTGAAGCTGCCGGACGGCCGCCCGGCCATCCTCTCGGACACCGTGGGCTTCATCTCCGACCTGCCGCACGAACTGGTGGAGGCGTTCCGCGCGACGCTTGAGGAGGTGCGGGAGGCCGACGTCATCCTTCACGTGCGCGATATCGCAAGCGAGGAGAGCGCGGCCCAGGCGCAGGACGTGCGCGAGGTGCTGGCGCGGCTCGAGATCGACACCGACGAGCGCCGGATCCTGGAGGTATGGAACAAGCTCGACCTGCTGGACGAGGAGGCGCGGCGAACCGCGGGAGGCGACGCCCGCCGGGCGCACCCGCCGGCGATCCTGGTCTCAGCCGTGACCGGGGAGGGGTGCGAGGCCCTGTTGCGCGCCGTCTCGGGGCTGGTCGACGAGGCGCCGCCGGTCGAGGTCGTCGCGCCGGCGGGCGAGGGCGCGGCGATCGCCTGGCTCTACCGCAACGGCCGGGTGATCGAGCGCGACACCGCCGACGACGGGGCGGTGCGCCTGCAGGTCAGCCTGACCGCCCAGGCGCTCGGCCAGTTCGAGCAGCTATTCCCCGCGACGCAGGTGAGGGCGCGCTGAGGCGGCACGGTCCCCTTCGACCCGACCCGCCTCCGCAGCCTTGGCCTCGTTCCACAGCGCGTCCATCTCCGGCAGGTCGGAGCTTTCGGGCGACTTGCCATCTTCCGCAAGTTTCTGCTCGATGTAGCGGAAACGGCGGACGAACTTGGCGTTCGTGGCGCGCAGCGCATCCTCCGGGTCGACATCCAGGGCGCGGGCGAGGTTGGCGACCACGAACAGCACGTCGCCCATTTCCTGGCGGGCCTTCTCGATATCGCCGGCGGCGACCTCCACCTTCAGCTCGGCGACTTCCTCGTCGAGCTTTTCCAGCACCTCCTTGGCCGAAGGCCAGACGAAGCCGACGCCGGCTGCGCGCCGGGACAGCTTCACCGCGCGGGTGAGCGCGGGCAGGCCCACGGGCACGTCGTCCAGCAGGCTCCCCGTGCGGCCCTTTTCCTGACGCTCGGCGGCCTTCAGCTGCTCCCAGCCTTGCTTCTGCTCGGCGAGCGAGCCGTAGGATTCATCGGCGAACACATGCGGGTGGCGGCGGACCATCTTGTCGTTGATGGCGCGCGCGACGTCGTCGAAGTCGAAAGCCCCGTCCTCTTCAGCCATGCGGGCGTGGAAGACGACCTGCAGCAAAAGGTCGCCGAGCTCGTCCCTGAGGTCCTTGAGATCGCCGCGTTCGATCGCGTCGGCGACCTCATAGGCCTCTTCGACGGTGTAGAGCGCGATGGTCGCGAAGGTCTGCTCGATATCCCACGGACAGCCGTCCTTGGGGTCGCGCAGGCGCGCCATGATGGCGAGGAGCCGGTCGATCGGCCGGAGCTCGGCCGGCGGCGCGGGTCGGGTCATGGCGCCATCCTAGCGCTGCACCGCATCCGCGGCGCAAGAGGGCCCGGAATTCGGTTGTGGATGAGCACGAGGGGAGACGGATCGCCACGCCGGAGCATCGGTCCGAATTGCGCCTAAGGTAGATTATCGGAAATTATCGATGGGCTTCTCGAGGCAGCGCCAGATCCCCTCGCGCGATCCGCTCCAGCGTCTCGACGAAGAACGCCGGCTCCAGCTCCCGTACACGGGCTTCCAGCGTCTCCGGCGTGTCGTCGGGACGCACCTCGACCGCTCGCCGCGCCACCTCGGGCCCATGGTCATACTCCTCGTCGACCAGATGGATCACGACGGCGCTGGCCGGCGACCTGGCCGCCAGCACGGCCTCGTGCACGCGCCGGCCGTACATCCCGTGGCCGCCGAACTCCGGCAGCGGCCCCGGATGGATGTTCAGCACCCGGCCCGCGTAGAGCGCCAGCGTCTGCGCCCCCAGCCGGCGAAGATAGCCAGAAAGAACAATCAGTTCGACGCGGTGGGCCGCCATCGCCTCGGCCAGCCGCACGTCGGCGGCCTCCGGCTCGGCCTGGGTCGGAATGCAGAGGCTCGGCACGCCCTCGGCGCGTGCGAAATCCAGCGCCGCGGCGCCGCGGTTATTGCTGACCAGCAGCCGCGCCTCGGCGGCAAGCTCGCGCCTGCGGATCGCGCGCACAATCGCCTGGGCGCTCGAGCCTGTTCCTGACGCCAGGAAGCCCAGCTTAAGCGGCGGGTTCATTGGACGAATTCCGACGCGAGTTCATGTGACACGCGAAGTCCGTCGAAGGCCGGCTCGACGCCCTCCGGGAGCTGGCGTGCGAGGTCCTCGTAATCGAGGTCGATGTGCAGATTGGTCAGGATGGCCCGCCGTGGCCTGACCTGCGCGATCCACTCCAGGGTGCGCTCCACATGGGCGTGCGTCGGGTGCGGTCGCCAGCGCAGCGCGTCGACGATCCAGACGTCCAGGTCGGCCAGCGCCTCGAAGGCCGCCGCATCGAGGTTCACCACATCGCTGGAATAGGCCACCCCGCCGAACCGGTAGCCCACCGAGCGTATGCCGCCATGATCCTGGTCGAAGCTGACCACCGGAATGGCCCCGGATGGTCCCTCCACCGTCCAGCGCACGCCATGGGCCGGCAGCGGCCGGACGTCGCAGATCGCCGGATAGCCCGCCTCGCCCTGGAAGATGTAGTCGAACCGCCGGATCATGGAGCGCTCGGTGGCCGCATCCATGAAGCACGGGATGCGCGTCCGCTGGCGCAGGAAGAAGGCGCGGACGTCATCTATGCCGTGCACCTGGTCGGCGTGGTCGTGGGTGAGCAGGACCGCATCGAGCCGCTTGGCGCCGGCCTGGGCGGTCTGCAGCCGGAGGTCCGGCGCGGCGTCCACGAGCACCGTGGTCTCCGCCTCGGGGCCCGTCCCCCTGCGCCGGACCAGCAGCGAGCAGCGGGTGCGCAGGTTCCTCGGATCGGCCGGATCGCAGGCGCCCCATTCGCCATCCGCCCGCGGCACGCCGCCGGAGGAGCCGCAGCCCAGGATGGTGACCTCGAGGGCGGCGCTCACGGGCGCGGAATCCGGTCGAACAGGGCGAAGAAGGCGTCCTCGGTGCGAGCCTCCGCCTCTCGCAGCGACCAGCCGCGGATCTCGGCGAGCTTCGCCAGCACGTGCGGCAGGAAGGCCGGCTCATTGCGGCGGCCGCGGTACGGGACGGGCGCCAGGTAGGGACAGTCCGTCTCCACCATGATGCGCGCCTGCGGCATATCGCGGATCACGGCGCGCACCTCTTCAGCCGCCCGGAAGGTCGCGATCCCGGAGACCGAGAACCAGGCCCCCAGCGCCGCCGCGCGGGCCGCCAGCTCGGCGCCCGAGGTGTAGCAGTGCATCAGGATGCGGAAGGCGCCCCTGGCGTGCTCTTCCTCCAGGATGTCGCCCATAGCCTGGTCGGCCTCGCGGGCGTGCACCACCAGCGGCAGGCCGGTCTGCCGCGCGGCGGCGATGTGGGCGCGGAACACCTTGGCCTGGATGTCGCGGGGGCTGAGGTCGTAGTGGAAGTCGAGGCCGCACTCGCCGATGCCGACCACGCGCGGATCGGCGGCGAGGTCGATCAGCGTCTGCGGCGACAGTTCAGGGTCCTCCTTGGCCTCGTGCGGATGGGTCCCGGCGGTGCACCAGATGTCCGGATGTTGCGCCACCAGCCGGGTCTTCTTGAAGCTGGCGACCCGATCGCTGATCTCCACCATCAGCCGCACGCCGGAGGCGAGCGCGCGGGCGATGACGGCCTCGCGGTCTTCGTCGAATTGCGGCGCGTGCAGGTTGACGTGGCTGTCGATCAGCATCGGCTCTGGGCGGGCTCAGGCCTGGGCGGCCTGGCGCAGTTCGGTCAAGGCCGCGAACAGGGCGTCGGTCCGGTCGAGGTTGAGGGTCTCGACCTCGCGCGGCAGGCGCGAGAGCGTCTCCCACGCCGCGGCCCAGCGATCAAGCGCCGCCTGGCCCTCGGCGGCCCGCGCGGCCGCCAGCGCATGCACCCGCTCGGCGAGGCGCTCGAACAGCAGGGTGAACTGGACCATCCCCTCCCCGCCGCGGAACCTGTCGGCGAGCGACAGCGCCAGCCCCTCGTCCAGCCGCGGCAGCTCGGCGACGATCGCCCGCGCCGCATCGTCGAGCGCCAGGGCGTGGCCCGCCGCGAGCGCCAGCGCCCGGCCCGGCGCGCCGCCCGCCATCGCCGCCAGCCGCAGCGCCTCCTCGGCGTTGACCTCGCTGCGGGCGCGCACGAAGGCGGCGGCCGCCTCGATCGGCAGCGGCGCGAACGCCAGCCGCCGGCAGCGCGAGCGGATGGTGGCCAGGAGGCGGCCGGGCGCATGGCTCACCACCAGCAGGACGCCCCGGGTGGGCGGCTCCTCCAGCGTCTTGAGCAGCGCGTTCGCGGCGTTCAGGTTGAGGTCGTCGGCGGCGTCGACGATCGCCACCCGGTGCGGAGCGCTGGCCGGCGACTTGGAGAAGAATTCCGACAGCCGGCGCACCTCGTCGACGGGGATCACCCTGCGCGGCTTGCCGTCGTCGCCGAGGCGTTCGACCACCAGCAGGTCCGGATGCGCCCGCGCCGCCACCTGGCGGCTCACCGGATGCTCCGGGCGCGCGCCCAGCAGGCCCAGGGACGGCTCCGCGGGCACGCCGAGCAGCCGGCGGGCGGCGCGGTAGGCGAAGGTCGCCTTGCCCACCCCTTCCGGCCCGGTCAGCAACCACGCGTGATGCAGCCGTCCGCGGCTGCGGCTGGCGTCGAAAGCGGCCTCGGCCGGCTCGTGGCCGACGAGCTCGAACACCTCGCGCGGATGGGCGATCGCCGCCTCAGCCATGAACCGCCAGCCGCGCCTGGACGGCGGCCCAGACCGCCGCCTCCACCGCCTCCATGCCGCCGGCGGCGTCGATGACTGCGCAGCGGCCGGGCTCGGCCTTGGCGATCGCCAGGAACCCGGCGCGCAGCCGGCGGTGGAAGTCCATGCCCTTGGATTCGAAGCGCATCTCGCCGCCCCGCCCGGCGGCGCGCTGCAGCCCCACGTCCGGCGGCAGGTCGAAGATCAGCGTCAGGTCCGGCCGGACGTCGGGCAGGATGAACTGCTCCAGCGCCGCGATCAGGCCGGGATCGACGCCGCCGCCGGCCCCCTGGTAGGCGCGGGTGGAATCGGCGAAACGGTCGCAGACCACCCAGGCGCCGCGCTCCAGCGCCGGGCGGATCACCCGCTCCACATGGTCGCGGCGGGCGGCGTACATCAGCAGCGTCTCGGTGACCGGCGACCAGCGGTCGGCGGCGCCGTTCAGGACGAGGTCGCGGATCGCCTCCGCGCCCGGCGAGCCGCCCGGCTCGCGGGTGGCGACGACGCTCAGGCCCTGCGCCTCCAGCCGCGCTGCGAGCCGCTTGAGCTGGGTCGACTTGCCCGCCCCCTCGCCGCCTTCGAATGTGATGAACCGCCCGCGCGCCACGAGTCCAAGATGGCCGCTTCGCAGCGGAAGTCCAGCCGGCTCAGGACGCTCAGGGACCGATCACCCGGGCGTCGGCGAAGCCGATTCCGGCCGCCTTCTCGCGCAGGACCTCGGCCGCATCCTCGTCGGCGGCGCCGTCCAGCACCACCCGCCACAACGTGACCCCGCCGCGCGAGATCGGCTCGACCGCGGCGTGGCCGGCGACGGCCAGCCGGTCGGCGGCGCGCTGAGCGTTCTCGGCGCTCGCAAAGGCGCCGGCCTGCACCTTGAACCCGCCCGGGGCGGCCGCCGGCGGAGCGTCGGCGGGAGGCGGAGCGGGGATCGGCGCCGGCAGCGGCTTCAGCTCGGCCACCATCACCGGCGCCGGCGGCTTGACGAGCGGCGTCGAGGCGGGGGCGGCCTGCGGCTCCTGCGCGGGCGCGGCCCTGGCCGGGATCCGGGCGCGGGCGTAGCGCAGCGTCTCCTCGCCCCTCAGCGGCGCAGGCCCCACATAGCGGACGCGCACGCGCGCCAGCCCCGCGCGATCGTAGCCCAGCTGCCGGGCCGCCTCGTGGGAGAGGTCGATGATCCGGCCGCCGACGAACGGGCCGCGGTCGTTCACCCGCACCACCAGCTTGCGGCCGTTGTCGAGGTTGGTCACTTCCACCAGCGAGGGCAGCGGCAGGGTCGTGTGGGCGGCGCTCGGCAGGTCCTTGTCGAAGATCTCGCCGTCCGCCGTGGGCCTCAGGTTGAAGGCGTCGCCGTACCAGGAAGCGACCCCGGTCTGGTCGTAATCCGGCTGTTCGTGCGGGAAGTACCAGATGCCGCCCACCTGATAGGGCGCGCCGGTCTTGTACCCCTGCCCGCCGCCGACCGGCGGCCCGGCCGCAGGTTCGCGGACCGCGTACCTTGGCGTCACGCTGGCGCAGGCGGCCAGCGAGGCGCCCGCCAGGAGCACGGCGCCCATGCGCCAGGCCCGCCGCGCGGCGGGTTGCGGACCTTGGGGAAAGCTTTGCATGGCCCGAGCTTGACCGGCGAAGCTTGCGGCGCGGTTAACCGTCCGTTGCGGATGCGCCGCCGCCCCGCACGCTGCTATAGGCGCTCGCCGGACGGGTGGCCGAGTGGTTTAAGGCAGCGGTCTTGAAAACCGCCGTGGGTGAAAGTCCACCGTGGGTTCGAATCCCACCCCGTCCGCCATCCCCATTGCGCATTGACGAGGTCCGATGCGGGATGTCTCGGGGCGGCGCCCGAGCGGGATGGGCGGGCGGTTCACCCGTCCGTCGGCTTCGGGGCCCACTCGGCGCGGAGCACGGCGGGGCGCTCGGCGATCGCCTTGACGAATGCGGGCTCGCGGCCGCGCTCCTCCTGGCGGCCCCGCCATTCCACCTCGGCGCGGGCCTCGTAGCTGCGGCCTCCGTCCTCGTAGGTGACGCCCCAGGCGATGATGCGGTTGCCGGCCTCGGCCAGCTCCCGGCGCAGATCGCCCTCGGCGAGCCCGCTTCGCTGGGCGCGCACGCTGAACGTGGCGTGGAATTTTCGCGGGATCCTCAGGTCGGCCCACTTCAGCACCCACAGCACGAAGAGCGCCGTCACGGTCGCGCCGACGCCGAGGCCCAGCCGGCCGGCTCCGAAGCACAACCCGACGCAGGTCATGAACCAGATGGTGGCCGCGGTCGTGACGCCGGTGACGATGTCGCCGCGCCTGACGATGGCGCCGCCGCCGATGAACCCAATGCCGGACAGCACGCCCAGCGGCAGGCGCAGCACGTCGATCTGCGCGAACTTGGACGCATCCTTGCCCGTGGTGTCGAGGAGCTCGTTCGCCAGCACCATCATCAGGGCGGCGGCGAGGCAGACGAGCATCGTCGTGCGCAGCCCCGCGGCTTGGCTCCGCTCCTCGCGATTGAAGCCGACCGCCGCGCCGGCGGCGACGGCCAGGCCCAGGCGCAGCAGGATATCCGGCCAGGTGGGAACCAGCGGCATGTCCATCTCCGGTGGGATGAAAGAAGCTCCGCCGTTCGTAGGTTCCCGCGAACGCGCTGCGCGGAGCCGGCGGCGCCGCCGCGGAACCATGGCGAAGCTGCGCAGTTGATCACCGCAGGTGGGAGCGCCGACCATGAATCCGCCGCCGCGACCCGAGCTCGAAGCCCCCTCGCAGGACATCGCGGACACGCCGCCGGCGCCGCGAGGCGCCCGTTCGCGGCTCCGGCGGGCCGGCGACGCGACGGTGCTCTGGCTGCACCGGCTAGCCGACCGCTTCGACCTGGTCCCGACGGAGTTCGGCCGCGACACGGAGGTCGACGACACCGACGCCGGCTCCATCGCGCGCGAGTGGCGCCGCCAGGCGAAGCTGTGGGCCGACTACAACCCCGAGGAGATGTTCGCGCTGAAGGCCGGCGCGGCGGGCCTGGGCCTGGGGCTGGTGGTCCTGCTGATGCTGGTGGGCGCCGTCCGCTAGGGCGCGGGCACCGTCACGTTGGCGTTGAACGTCAGATCGACGCTCGGCAGCATGGGGATCGACAGCGGATAGGTGTAGGCCGAGGTCGCCTTCAGCATCTTGGCGCTCGGGTCGGTGTTATCGGTCGTCAGGGTCACGGCCAGCGAGCCGGTGTTGGGCACGTCCGAAAGATTGGCCAGCATCGCGGTCTTGAGCTGGGTCTGCGTGGTGTCCGGCGTCAGCAGCAGGGTGCGGGCGTTGTTTTCCAGCGCCCAGCGCACATTCGCGCCGTAGTGCAGCGCCAGGCCCAGCTGAAAGATGCCGAACAGGAAGATCAGCAGCATGGGCGCGAGGAGCGCGAACTCCACCGCCGAGGCGCCTCGGTCGTCGGCCAGGCGGTTCCGCTCAGCGGACACGGATCACCTCCGACTGGGTGAGCGCCTTGTGTTCGATGGCCCCCGAGAAGGTGCTGGTGGCGGTCAGCGTGAGATAGGTGCTGGGCGTGCCGCTCGCGCACGTTGAACTGCAGTCGTTGGCCGCGGTCCCGCAGTAGCAGACGCGGGCCACGGTGAGCGCGCCGTCGGCCGGCTTGTGGACCCAGGCGGCGAGCGCGGCGGTCTTGGCGGCGGCGTCGTCGCTGCCGCCGATCTGGTAGTAGCGCGCGCCGGTCTGCACGGCCGTGCGCATGTCGGTCGTCTGGTTGATCATCATCCAGCCATCCCAGCCGAGGATCAGCACGCTCGACAGGATGGGCGCGATCAGCGCGAACTCGAGGGCCGAGACACCGCGCCGGTCGGTGAAGAAGGACAGGAAGCGCCGCATGGTCATTCCACCAGCTTGACGAGGTCGCGGGCCGGGATCTTCTGCATGCCCTGCGTCGTGCAATCGACGCTGAACGTGCTGCTGCCGGACCAGCTGATCGTGTTGGCGACCACGTAGGTGCAGCCGTTGATGCCGGAGAAGTTGCCGTTGTAGCTGACCGCCTGGGTCGGGAAATAGAGGTCGCCGGTCAGCCGCGAGGCGGAGTCGCCGTTGAAGATGTTGGAGGTCGTCGCCGAGTTGGCGCGATCGCCGAAGAACAGGATCCCCGAGTAGGTTCCGGTGGTCGGCGCGCGCAGCTGGACGTCGGCGGTGCCCTGCATGCTCACCCGGGCGGTCCCGCTCAGGTAGATGGTCACGCCGGAGCCGCTGACGTTGGCGTTGGCGTTGACCGAGAAGCCACCGCCGGAGATGTAGTAGACGCCCGGCGCGAGCGTGTCCGTCCCCTTGAGAGTCAGCCCATTGCAATAGTAGCCCGGGCTGAGCGACGCGCCGTTGTAGCTGGAGGTGGCGATGCAGCTTCCGGGGACGGCGGGGGTGGGCAAGGCGCTGAACGGATCGGGGACATTCTGGGCGCCGCTAATGCCGCCGGGGCATTCCGCGAGCGTCAAGGCGCCGTTGTTGGCGATGCCGCCGACCGAGAACGCGCAATCGGCGACCGCCGTGGCGGAGCCCCAGGTGTGGATCGCATCACTGGCGGTGGAGTCGGAGGCCACGTCGCAGCCGGCGAGCGTCATGGTCGCGTTGCCGGTCACGTCGATGGCGCGGCTGGCGGAGCGGCTGAGCGCCACGACGCAGGCGTTGGCGGCGGTCTGGTACTTGGCGACCGCGCGCCGCTTCAGGGCGATCGGCTGGCCCACGAACAAGGCCGTGAAGTAGCGAGGCTGGTTGCGGGTGAGGATCACCTCGACGGCCTGCGGGACCTGGTTGGGGCCGCTGAGCGGCGGGGTGTTGACGGTGATCGTGCCTGCGGAGCTGTCCCAGCCGTTGTCGGTCGCCGCCTTGTTGGCCGCAGCCGTGACGGTGGTGGAGTCCGAGCCGTTGACCACCTCGAGCGCGCCCGAGAACGCCGCGGCGTCGGCGGCGGCCTGCAGGCGCTGGTGCTGGTAGTAGTCGTAGCTGGTCTCGACGCTGAACGCGGCGCCGGCCGCCACCATCGGCATGCCGAGCGCGAAGACGATCGCGACGTTGCCGCGCCGGTCGCGCCGCAAGCGCGCCGCAACCGCGGCAGGGATCTGAAAAGCATGGCGAAGGCTGAACATCTGTCGAGCGCCCAATTTCGCGTGAGACGGGCAGGCTCTTAGGTCGCGTTTAATATTGCGCTGAATTCCTTGGTGTATTTTCTGTTGACCACGCCGTTTCAGCCGAGGCTCAAGGGGGCATCAGCTTTTGTCCGCTTGCGAGCCCCCCTCCGCGGCCTAGGGTTGCGCCGCATTTTCCCTGGTCGTTCGGAGACGCCTGCGATGATCGAGCTGCACTACTGGCCCACGCCAAACGGCAAGAAGGTGACGATCCTGCTGGAGGAACTGGGCGTCCCTTACCGGATCGTCCCGGTGCAGATCGGCCGCGGCGATCAGTTCGAGGCGGAGTTCCTGAAGATCAGCCCGAACAACCGCATGCCGGCGATGGTCGACACCGAGCCCAAGGGCGGCGGCGCCCCGATCAGCATCTTCGAGAGCGGCGCGATCATGATGTACCTCGCCGAGAAGGAGGGCCGCTTCTGGCCGCAGGATGTTCGCGGCAAGTACGAGGTCGCCCAGTGGGTCATGTGGCAGATGGCCAACCAGGGTCCGAAGTTCGGCGAGCAGGGCCACTTCGGCCGCACGCCGGAAAGCGCCGGCGACCAGTCGTACGCCAGGAAGCGCTTCGCCGACGAGGTGCACCGGCTCTACGGGGTGATGAACATCCGCCTCTATGATCGCCGCTACCTGGCGGGCGACGACTACACGATCGCCGACATGATCTGCTATCCCTGGAGCGTGAACTTCCAGATGCGCGGCGTCGACCTCGAGGAGTTCAAGTACTTCAAGCGCTGGTACGAGGAGCTGTCCGCCCGGCCGGCGGTGCAGAAGGGCATGGCGGTGACCGCCGGCGTGACGCCGGAGGATCCGACCAAGCTGCCGCCCGAGGAGCAGGATCGCCGCCGCAAGCTGCTCTACAACCAGCGCGCCCGCCCGGCCCCGGAAGGCGGGATGCTGACGCTCTAGTAGAGCACCACAGAGCGGATGCTCTCGCCGCGGCGCATGAGGTCGAAGGTCTCGTTGATCCGCTCCAGCGGCAGGGTGTGGGTGATCATCGGGTCGATCTGGATCTTCCCGTCCATGTACCAGTCGACGATCTTCGGCACGTCTGTGCGGCCGCGCGCCCCGCCGAAAGCCGTGCCGCGCCAAACCCGTCCGGTGACCAGCTGGAACGGCCGCGTGGCGATCTCCTTGCCGGCCTCCGCCACGCCGATGATCACGCTCTCGCCCCAGCCGCGGTGGCAGGCCTCGAGCGCCTGGCGCATCACCTCGACATTGCCGGTGCAGTCGAAGGTGTAGTCGGCCCCGCCGCCGGTCAGCTGGACCAGGTGGGCCACGAGGTCCCCGTCGAGAGCTTTCGGATTGACGAAGTGGGTCATGCCGAACCGACGGCCCCACGCCTCGCGCGCCGGGTTGATGTCGACTCCGACGATCATCGCGGCGCCGACCAGCTTCAGGCCCTGCACGACGTTCAGCCCGATGCCGCCCAAGCCGAAGACCACGCAGTTCGACCCCGGCTCGACCTTCGCCGTGTTGACCACCGCGCCGACGCCCGTGGTCACGCCGCAGCCGATGTAGCAGGCCTTGTCGAACGGCGCGTCGGTGCGGATCTTGGCGACCGCGATCTCCGGCAGCACCGTGTGGTTCGCGAAGGTCGAGCAGCCCATGTAGTGGAAGATCGTCTCCCCCTTGTAGGAGAAGCGGCTGGTGCCGTCGGGCATCAGGCCCCTGCCCTGCGTGGCGCGGATGGCGGTGCAGAGGTTGGTCCTGCGCGACAGGCAGCTTTTGCACTGGCGGCATTCGGGCGTGTAGAGCGGTATCACGTGGTCGCCCGGCGCGACGCTGGCGACCCCCGGCCCCACCTCGAGCACCACGCCTGCGCCCTCGTGGCCGAGGATGGAGGGGAAGATCCCCTCGGAATCGAAGCCGTCGAGCGTGTAGGCGTCGGTGTGGCAGACCCCCGTGGCCTTGATCTCGACCAGCACCTCGCCGGCCCGCGGCTCCTCCAGCTCGACCTCCACGATCTCCAGCGGCTGCTTGGCGGCGAAGGCGACGGCGGCGCGGGTCTTCATGGGCTCCCCCTCTCAGCGGCGCGCGAGCTTTTCGTAAGCCCAGGCCGTTGTGAAGCGGCTTTGCGTCCACCTATGCGATCCGCTTCGCCGACAGCCTCTCCTCATGACGATCCGCCGGCGTTCCTGCGCCTGACAAGCTCCGCCGGGGAAACGGGATTCGGTCGGCGGCGTTAGACCGCCATGAGCGACCACGATCTGTCAGCCGACGAACGCACCCTGCTCCTGGCGGCCCTCGACGGCCCGCTGGTGGACCGCGACGCGGGTTCACTGGGCCTGTGCCTCAGGCTCTGCGGGCGCAGGCTCCTGCAGCGGGCCGGCAGCGCCGCCGCGGCGAACGGCTGGCACGGCTCGCCGCACGCCTTCGTGCTCACCCGCGACGGGTGGCGGCTGGTGAAGGCGGAGCGGCGGCGCAGTCCGCTGCGACAGGTAGGCTGAGCCTCACCGCTCGCGGGGCAGCATCGACAACGGCGGCGTCACGCTCTCCAGCGATCGCCGCTCGGCCGAGACCCCCAGCCACAGCTGCACGACCGCGGCCAGCAGCATGAGCCCGCCGCCCAGCAGATAACCCTTGAAGATCTGGCCGCGCTCGCCGGTGTCGATGAGCGCGCCGAACAGCGCCGGGCCCCCCACCCCGCCCAGCAGCGTTCCAAAGGCGTAGAACAGGGAAATGGTGATCGCCCGGGTCTCCAGCGGGAACAGCTCGCCGACGGTGAGATAGGCCGCGCTCGCCGCCGCCGAGGCGAAGAAGAAGATCACGCTCCAGGCGATGGTCTGGCTCTCGGCGGTGAGCGCGCCGCGGGCGAACAACCAGCCCGTGATGCAAAGGAGGGCTCCGGCGACGCCGTAGGTCGCTGCGATCATCGGCTTGCGGCCGAGGCTGTCGAAAAGCCGGCCGAGCAGCAGCGGCCCCAGCACATTGCCGAGCGCAAACGGCAGCATGAAGTAGCCGATGTTCTTGTCGGGGACCCCGTAGAACCTGGTCAGGATCAGCGCATAGGTGAAGAAGATCGCATTGTAGCAAAAGGCCTGCGTGGCCATCAGCACCACGCCCAGCACGGTCCGCCTCGGATGCGTGCGGAACAGGGTCGCGGCGATCTCCAGCCAGTTGGTTTCGCCCCGGCGCGTGAAGCGCAGCGTCGGAATCGGCTCGACGAGCGGCGGCAGGGCGGTGCGTCGCTCCACCCGGCGTTCGATGTCGCTGACCACGGCGGCCGCTTCCTCCGGCCGCCCATGGGTCATCAGCCAGCGGGGGCTCTCCGGGATGAAGCGTCGCACGAAGATGATGATCACCGCCAGCACGCCGCCGGTCAGGAAGGCGAGCCGCCAGCCCCAGGCCTGGGGGACCAGGTCGGGATTGAGCACCACCAGCGAGCCCAGCGCGCCCATCGCGGCCCCGACCCAGAAGGTGCCGTTGACGGCCAGGTCCGTGTAGCCGCGCCGGCGTGCGGGAATCAGCTCCTGGATCGCCGAATTGACCGCCCCGTACTCGCCGCCGATCCCCGCTCCGGTGATGAAGCGGAACAGCACGAACGACCAGAAGCCCCAGGACAGGCCCGTCGCGATCGTCGCCAGGAGGTAGATGCCGACCGTCACCGTGAAGAGCCGCCGCCGCCCCAGCCGGTCGGTGAGGCGGCCGAACACCACCGCCCCGATCACCGCGCCCAGGATGTAGGCGCTGCCGGTCATGCCCACCTGGGCGGCGGTCAAATTGAGCGCCAGCGGACTGGCGATCGCGGAGGACAGCGAGCCGACGAGCGTCACCTCCAGTCCGTCGAGGATCCAGGTGATCCCGAGCGCCGCCACCACGAGCCAATGGAAGTGACTCCACGGCAGCCGGTCGAGCCGCGCCGGAACGTCGGTGACGAAGACCTCCCCCTCGGACGCCATGCCGCTCCCCTCAGCCCCTCACGCCTCGCCTCAACGCGCAAAGGCAGAGCTTGGGTTCAAGGTCGCGGCGCCCTATGGCGTGCGCGATGGCGGACGACGAGATCCTGGTGGACGCCCGCGGCCACCGCTGCCCGGTGCCGACGCTGCGCCTGCGCCGCGCCCTGGAGGCGGCCGGCCCCGGCGCGCGGGTGCGCCTTCTGGCCGACGATCCGATGGCGCGTATCGACGTGCCCCACTTCGCGGCCGAGATCGGGGCCGAGATCGTCGCGCGCGACGAGCGCGGCGGCGCGTTCAGCTTCCTGGTCGCGAAACCATAGGCCTTGCGCCCCTGAGGTCCTTGAGCGCCGGCCTGGGGGCGCTGGCGGCGATGGCGAGCTCCACCTCGGTCGCCAGCGCGCCGCCGAAGAAAATCGCGTTCACGTTCCACGACAGCCAGATGAGAAACGCCACGACCGTCGCGATGGAGCCGTAGGTGGCTCCCAAGGGCGCGATGTTCTCGACGTAGAAGGCGATCGCCCAGGACATGAAGAGGCACAGGCCCGCCGCCACCACGCCGCCGAGCACCGAGGCGCGCCAGACGACCGGCCGCCGGGACATGGCGAAACGGTAGACGAAGGAGAGCCCGATGCTCAGGCTGGCGCTGGCCCAGGTCCACTCGCTGAACAGCCAGGAGACGCCGCGGAGCGGCCGCAGATCGAAGGCCGAGCCCAGGATCCGCAGGCCGAAGAACACCGATGAGACGATCGCCATCGCCGCGAAGCTCGCCACCAGCACCGCCAGCGCCAGGAGGTTGAAGCTCACGAAGCCATGCGGCTCATCCTCGTCATGCACGAAGGAAAGTCCGGCCAGCAGCGCCTTGAAGCCGCGGTGGGCCGCGTAGGCGCCGACCACGAGGGCGAGCAGGCTCTGGGTGGAGACCGCGACGTGCGAGGCTTCCACCAGCCGCACCAACTCCCCTTGCAACAGGGTGCGCGCACCGGGCGGAGCCAGCGCCGAGAGGGCCTGTCCGAGCCGGGCCGCCTGCTCCGGATCGGCCAGGAGGCCGTAGAGGCCGACCATGATGGCCAGCGCCGGGAAAATGGCCAAGAGCGCGAAGAACGAGACCCCGCCGGTGTAGAGCATGACATCGCGCCCCCAGATGCGGGCGAGCGCCTTGCCGGTGACGATCAGGCCCATGCGCAGCCAGTGGGCGGGGTCCCAATCCATGCGGCGCAGTCGGGCCATCAGCCGGCGGGTCATCGGCGCGGAGCCTGGGGAGGAACGGCGCGGCGTGCAAGCTCAATGCGGAGTGCGCCCGACGCCAGAACGGCGCGCCACCTGGTTGAGGGGTGACGCGCCGCCGATGGGCGTGTCTTTGCCATCCAGGTCATCCGCCGCTTCGAGGGACGGGAGAGCGCGACGAACAACCGACGGCGACAGTGCGGTCGCGCGGCTGAACCCAGGCTGAACGCGACCTTCAGGAAACGGTCTCGAGGTCGATCGCCCCCGTCTTGGCGAGGTTGTCGATCTCGCTTCTGGAGAATCCCCAGTCGGCCAGAGCCGCCTCGTCATGCGCCCCGATGCGCGGCGGCGGCCCCTGGATCGCGCCTGGGGTGGCGGAGAAACGCGGCGCCGGCGCCGGCTGGGTGACGCCCGCCACCTCGACGAAGGTCTGGCGCGCGGCGTTGTGCGGATGCTTCGGCGCCTCCTCCAGGGTCAGCACCGGGGCGAAACAGACGTCGCTGCCGCCCATGATCTCGGTCCACTCGTCGCGGGTCTTGGCGGCGATCACCTTGGCGAGCTTTTCGCGCAGCTCGGGCCAGGCCGCCCGGTCGTGCTGCTTGGCGAACTCCGGATCCGTGATCCCGGTCTTCTCCAGCAGCAGGGCGTAGAACTGCGGCTCGATCGAGCCGATCGAGATCCAGCGACCGTCGGCGCATTGGTAGGAGTCGTAGAAGTGCGCCCCGCCGTCGAGCATGTTGGCGCGCCGCTCGTCCTTCCACATGCCGGAGGCCTTGAAGCCGTAGAACATGGCCATCAGCGAGGCTGCGCCGTCGCTCATCGCGCAGTCCACCACCTGCCCCTGGCCGGTGTGGCGGGCATGCGTCACCGCGGCGAGCAGGCCGAACGCCAGGTAGAGCGCGCCGCCGCCGAAGTCGCCGACCAGGTTCAAGGGCGGCGTGGGCTTCTCCTTCGTGCCGATCGCGTGCAGCGCGCCGGTGATGGCGATGTAGTTCATGTCGTGGCCGGCGGCCTGGGCGTAGGGGCCGGTCTGGCCCCATCCGGTCATCCGGCCGTAGACGAGCTTCGGATTGCGCTTCAGGGCCACCTCCGGGCCCAGGCCCAGCCGCTCCATGACCCCCGGGCGAAAGCCCTCGAAGACGACATCGGCCTGTTCCATCAGCTTCAGGCAGGCCTCGACCGCAGCCGGGCTCTTGAGATCGAGCGCCACCGAGCGGCGCCCGCGCGAGGTGACGTCGGTCGGCGCGCCCCCCCGCCCGCCGCCCTTGCGATCGATGCGCACCACATCGGCGCCCAGATCCGACAGCAGCATGCCGCAGAACGGGCCCGGCCCGATGCCTGCGAATTCGATGATCTTGAGGCTGGTGAGCGGTCCCTGGCGCATGTGTTCCTCCGTGGCGTCCTTCACTAGAGCCCCTGCCGCTTCGTCAGCCAAGGCCTGTGGGCCGCCCGACGCCCGCGCCTGTCACAACCGGAACGCGCCGTCTATGCTGGCCGCGGCCCCTGCGATTCATCTCTCGTCAGGACGCATGGGCGCAAGTTGGCGTTCGGGATGGGGGACATGACGTCAGGCGTCCAGGCGCGAGTAGTGATCGTTGCGCGCGACGACGCCCTGGCGGGGCCGTTGTCCCACGGCCTCGACCGGCTGGGCTGGCGGACCGTGACCGCTCGCGGCGGCTATGCGGCGCTGGCGGCGCTCGCCGATCTGCAGATCGAAGCGGCGCTGATCGACCTGGCGGGCGGCCCTGAGGCGCTCGACCTCGCCGAACGGATGAAGGAAGCCTGCGCGCCGCGCCGCTTGCCGGTTGTGGCGGTGGGCCAGCCGGATGCGTCCCTCGAGCGCCGCGGCTTCGATCTCACCCTCACCCCGCCGCTGCATCCGGCGCAGGTCGCCATGCGGCTGGAGACCCTGGTGCGCACGGCGGTGGCGGAAGAGGAATTCGAGCTGCGCCTGGAGACCTTCGCCGAGCGGGGCCGCGGCCTGGAGGTCATCGAGCCGCCGACGACGCCGCACCAGGTGCTGGCGATCGGCGAACCCGCGCCGCAGTTCCTGGCGCTTTCCAACGCGCTCGCCGAGCATGGGGCCGAGGTGGTCGGCTCGTTCACCGCCTACACGGCCTTCGACTACCTGCACGAACGCCGCTTCGACGCGGTGGTGCTGTGGGCGGGAGAGAACCCGCAGGAAGCGCTCTCGATCGCCGCGGGCCTGCGGCGCAACACCCGCCTGTTCCACACCCCGGCGCTGCTCTACATGCGGCCGCAATCCTATGTCACCGCGGCCGAGGCCTATCACCGCGGGGTCAGCGACGTGGCGACGCCGGACACGCCCGAGTCCGAAACCGCCCGCCGCGTCGTCGAGCTCGCCCGCAGCTATCGCCGCCAGGCCGCCGTGCGCCAGGCCCTGGAGGCGGCCCGCACCTCCGGCCTGATGGACGCCGCCAGCGGCCTGTTCACCCGCGACCTGTTCGCCGCCCACCTGGCGCGCTTGGCCCGCGCCGCCAGGGAGCGCAACCGCCCGCTGTCGGTCTGCGTGCTGCGCGTGGCCGACAAGCCCGAGACGGTGGCGGCGCGGGCCGGGGGCTGGATCGCCCGCGCGATCCCGCAGATCGGCTCGATGATCGGTCGGCTGGTGCGCGTGGAGGACACCGCCGCCAGGCTCGCGCCGGAGGTCTTCGCGCTGGCGCTTCCGGCCACGACGCTGGGCGCGGCCCGCGCGGCCGGCGAGCGCATCGCCGCGGTGATCGGCTGCACCGCCTTCGAAGCGGGCGACGGCAAGCCGCCGTTCGTCATCGAGTTCGACCTCGGGGTCGCCGAAGTCGCCGGCGAGGAGAGCGCCGTGCGGGCCCTGGAAGCGGCGGCGGCGGAAGCATTTGGACGGAAGGCCAGCTGATGAACCCGAACTCGCCGCCCAACCTGCCGACCTGGGCTTACCTCATCCCGCTCGTGGTGATCGGGCTGGTGATCCTGAGGAACGCCCGCGCCCGGCAGCTCAAGGTCGAGCGCATGTGGATCGGACCGGCTGTGATCCTGGGGCTCACCGGGATGCTGCTCGTCCAGCAGCCGCCGTCCGCGGGCCTCGGGGTGGCCCTGGACCTCGCAGCCCTGTTGCTTGGCGGCTTCCTCGGCTGGCACCGCGGCCGCTTCACGCGGATCACCGTGGATCCCGCGACGCACGCGGTGACCAGCCAGAGCTCGCCGATCGGCATGCTGCTGATCCTGGCGATCTTCGCGCTTCGCAGCGGCGTTCGCGCCTACGCCATGCAGAACGCAAGCGCCCTGCACATGTCGCTCAACGACCTCACCGACGCCTTCATGCTGCTGGCGGTCGGGCTGGTCTGCGCCACGCGGCTGGAAATGGCGCTCCGCGCCAGTCGCCTCGTGAGGGAAGCCAGGGGCGGCGGCGCGTAACCGGCCTCACGCGGCCAGCCTGGCCATTTCCGCCAGCACCTTCTCGGCCGCGTTCAGCCGCTGCTCCGGTGTCTCCCACTCTCCCTTCACAACCACCTTGTGATCCGGCCGGATCCGCCAGGATATCTGGTTTTTCTGAATGAATTGAATGAGGCCGGCCGGGTTTTTGAACTGATCGTCGCGGAAGCTGACGACCGCGCCCTTGGGTCCGACGTCGATCTTGGCGACATTGGCCTCGCGGCACAGCCCCTTGATCGCCACGACCTTGAGGAGCTGGCCGGCTTCGGGCGGCAAGGGGCCGAAGCGGTCGATCAGCTCGGCGGCGAGCGCTTCGCGGTCGGCGGCCATCTCCGCATCCGACAGGCGCCGGTAAAGCGACAGCCGCACGTTGAGGTCGGGAACGTAGTCCTCGGGGATGAGCACCGCCGCGCCGGTGTTGATCTGCGGCGACCAGCCGCGGTCCGCCACGAGTCCCTCCGTTCCGGCGCGCGCCTTCAGCTCGTTGACCGCGTCCTCCAGCATCTGCTGGTAGAGCTCGACGCCAATCTCGCGGATGTGGCCGGATTGCTCCTCGCCCAGGAGGTTGCCGCCGCCGCGGATGTCGAGGTCGTGGCTGGCGAGCTGGAAGCCGGCGCCGAGGCTGTCCAGCGACTGCAGCACCTTCAGCCGCTTCTCGGCCGACAGCGTGATCGGCTTCTCGGACGGCGTCGTCAGATAGGCGTAGGCGCGCGCCTTGGCGCGGCCCACGCGCCCCCTCAGCTGGTAGAGCTGAGCCAGGCCGAACATGTCCGCGCGGTGGATGATGAGCGTGTTGGACGTCGGGATGTCGAGCCCGCTCTCGACGATGCTGGTCGACAGAAGTACGTCGTACCTGCCGTCGTAGAAGGCGCTCATCACGTCTTCCAGCTGGGTGGCGGCCATCTGGCCGTGGCCGACGACGAAGCGGATCTCGGGGACCTGCTCGCGCAGGAACCGCTCCAGCGCCGGCAGGTCGGCGATCCGCGGGGCGACGTAGTAGGCCTGGCCGCCGCGGTACTTCTCGCGCAGCAGGGCCTCGCGGATCACGACCGGGTCCCAGGGCGTGATGTAGGTCCTGACCGTCAGCCGGTCGACCGGCGGGGTGGCGATGATCGACATCTCGCGGATGCCGGAGAGCGACATCTGCAGGGTCCTGGGGATGGGCGTGGCGGTGAGCGTGAGCACGTGGACGTCGGCGCGCAGCTCCTTGAGCTTCTCCTTGTGCTTGACGCCGAAGTGCTGCTCCTCGTCGACGATCACCAGGCCGAGGTCCTTGAAGGCGACCTGCTTGCCGAGGATGGCGTGGGTGCCGATGACGATCTCCACCTCGCCGGCCTTCAGCGCCTCACGCGTTTCGGCGGCCTCCTTGGCGGGCACCAGGCGTGACAGGCGGCGCACGCGCACCGGCCAGCCCTCGAACCGTTCGGTGAAGGTCTTGTAGTGCTGCCGCGCCAACAGGGTGGTCGGAGCCACGACCGCCACCTGTTTGCCGCTCATCGCCACCACGAAGGCGGCGCGGAGCGCCACCTCGGTCTTGCCGAAGCCGACGTCGCCGCAGATCAGCCGGTCCATGGGCTTGCCGGCCGAGAGGTCCTCGAGCACGTCGCCGATCGCGGTGAGCTGGTCCTCGGTCTCCTCATAGGAGAAGCGGGCGCAGAACTCCTCGAAGACGCCGTGCGGCGGCAGCATCTCCTCGGTGTGTTTGGTGGCGCGCTCGGCGGCGATGCGGATCAGGCCCTCGGCCATTTCGCGTAGCCGCTCCTTCGCCCGCGCCTTGCGCGCCTGCCAGGCCGCCCCGCCCAGCCGGTCGAGCTGCACGCCCTCGGAATCGGCGCCGTAGCGGGTGAGCAGGTCGATGTTCTCGACCGGCAGGTAGAGCTTGGCCTCGCCGCCGTACTGCAGCTCCAGGCAGTCGTGCGGCGCGCCCTGCACGTCGAGGGTCTTCAGGCCCTCGTAGCGGCCGATCCCGTGCTCGATGTGGACCACCAGGTCGCCGGGCGTCAGCGCCGAGGCCTCGGCCAGGAAGTTGGTGGCGCGCCGCCGCCGCCGCGGCCGGGCGAGCCGGTCGCCCAGGATGTCGGTCTCGGAGATGACCGCCAGGCTCTCGGTCTCGAAGCCGGCGTCGAGCGGCAGTACCACCCGCTGCGGGGTCTTCGGATCGGCCGCCTTGGCCGCGTCCCAGTAGGGCGCGAAGGGGATGTTCTTCAGCCCATGGTCGGCCAGCATCGAGCCCAGCCGCTCGGACGAGCCCTCCGACCAGGAGGCGAACAGCACGCGCTTGCCGCCGGCGGCCAGCCGGCGGGCGTGCTCGGCGGTGGCTTCGAACAGGTTGACGCTGTCGCGCTGGCGCTCGGGGGCGAAGTTGCGCCCTGCCCTCGCCCCCATGTCGACGACCGCCTCCCCCTCGGCTTCCAGGAACGGCGTGAAGCGGCGCGTGGGCCGCACGTTCAGCGCCGCGCGCCACTCGTCCTCGTCGAGATACAGCCGCTCCGGCTCGAGCGGATGGTAGTGCGTGCGCCGGTCGGTCTGGCTGCGGGCCTCGTAGGCGTCGCGGATCATCGCGAGGCGCTCGTCCCGTGCGTCGCCGGCCAGGTGATCGAGCGCCACGAGGCTTCCGTCCGGCAGGTCGTCGAACAGGCTCTCCATCCGCGGATAGAACAGCGGCAGCCAGTGCTCCATCCCGGCGCGCCGGCCGCCCTCGGAGACGGTGGCGTAGAGCGGATCGTCCCCGGCCGATCCGAAGGCTTCCCGATAGCCGCTGCGGAACCGCGCGACCGCCTCCTTGTCGAGGAGCGCCTCGCTGACCGGCCGCAGCGACACCTCCTTCAGCTGCCGGGTCGAACGTTGGGTCTCGGGATCGAAGGCGCGGATGGATTCCAGGGTGTCGCCGAACAGGTCGAGCCGCACCGGCTCCTCGGCGGAGGGCGGAAAGACGTCGATCACGCCGCCGCGGATCGCGAATTCGCCGTGTTCCGAGACGGTCGAGGCGCGCGCGTAGCCGTTGACCGCGAAATAGTGCTCGAGATCGGCGATCTCGACGGCGTCGCCGACATGGGCGGAATAGGCGGCCCGCGTCACCGCCGAGCGCGGCGGGACCCGCTGCAGGAGCGCGGGCACGGCGGTCAGCAGCAGCCGCGGCCTGGCGTCGAGGCCGTCAGCGAGCCTGGAGAGCGTCGCCATGCGCTGGGCGGCGACCCCCAGAGAGGGTCCGATCCGGTCGTAAGGCAGGCAGTCCCACGAGGGCAGCCGCAGCACCTCCGTGCGCGGCGCGAAGAAGGCGAAGGCGTCGGCGAAGGCCGAGAGCCGTGAGCCGTCGCGGGCGACGAACATCGAGAGCCCCTTGCGGGCCTTGACGATGTCGACCATGGCCAGGGCGTCGAAGCCCTCCGGCGCGCCTACCAGCTCCAGCCGGCCGGGATCCTCCGCCACGCGTCGCAGGCCGGCCGCCGTGATCGGCCGGGAGCTGTCATCCGCCATGGTCGTCTCCCCGCGAGGCGTGAGCCTCAAGGCGGAAAGCCTTGATGCGATCCATTATCGGCCCAGAGAATTCAGCGGGCGGCTCGGCGCGGCCGACGATCCAGGCATAGAGGTCCTGGTCGGGGACCTCGAGCAGGCGCTCGAACCAGTCGAGCTCGGCTTCGCTGAAATCCGGGACGTGCCGGTCCGCGAACGGCCCCAGAATGAGGTCCGCTTCCCTGAAGCCCCGCCGCCACGCGCGGAACCTCAGCTTCTTGAGCCGGGCGTCCTTGTCGGAAGTCATCGGAAGGAGCGGCGGATATAGAGCGCCCGGAGCCCGAGCGCCAGCCGCGCGAAGCGGCGCGCCGCTTTAGTGTGAGCTGGCGCTCGCCGGGCTAGCGCCCAGGGCGGCCCCGCCGCCTCCGGTCGGGCCGCCGTGATAGAAGGGCGACAGGGCCTCCTGGTCGCGTTCCGTCCGCCCCTCCAGATAGCTGCGCGGCGCGCAATAGCGCTTCGGCAGGTGGCTCCCGACCGGGGCCTCCATCCAGCATACGGTCTCGGTTGAAGCGTCTTTCGCCTTGGGCGCCGGAGCCGCAGGCGCCGTCTGCGCCCCCGACGCGGGCGTCACCGATCCGCCGGCGGCGATGGTCGCTGCGGCGATGAACGCGAGGAACATGCTCGATCTCCGGGCTTCGCCGCACCAGTAGAGCGCGTCGACGGCTTCGCCACAAGCCGCCTCGAGGCCTGCTATCCTCACGTGATGCGGCCGGAGATTCTGTTTCCGCTTTTCGCGCCCGTGACCACGCTGAAGGGCGTGGGCCCGCGCGTGGCGCCGCTGCTCGCCCGGGTGGCGGGGCCGATCGTGCGCGACGTGGCGTTCCTGAAGCCGCACTCGATCGTGCGGCGGACGCCCGCCAGCCTCTCCGAAGCCAGGGATGGCGAGGTGATGACCTTCGAGGTGACGGTCGAGGAGCACCAGCGGCCGCGGACCCATCAGCAGCCCTGGCGCATGCGCGTGTCGGACCCGACCGGCTGGATGGCGCTGGTCTTCTTCGGCCGCTTCGCCGACCAGCTGGAGAAGCGCCATCCGGTCGGCGCGAAACGGATCATCTCCGGGCGGGTCGGCGACGACAAGTTCGGCCGGCAGATGGTCCATCCCGACTATATGGCCGACCCCGGCAAGGCCGAGGAGATTCCCGAGCTGGAGCCGATCTATCCCGCGACCGAGGGGCTGCCGGCTCGCCGGGTGCGCGCCTTCGTGCTGGAGGCGCTGGAGAGGGCGCCCGAGCTGCCCGAGTGGCAGGACGCCGCCTGGCGCGCACGGCAGCGGTTTCCCGGCTGGCGCGCGGCGCTCGAGCGCCTGCACACACCCGAGAGCGAGTCCGACCTCGAGCCCAGCGCGAACCACCTGCGCCGATTGGCTTACGACGAGCTCTTGGCGCACCAGCTCGCGATGGCCCAGCGCAAGGCCGAGCGACGGCGCGAGCCGGCCGCGTGCATCGAGGCCAGCGTGGTCGCCGAACGGATCCGGACGGACCTGCCCTTCGCCTTCACCGGGGCGCAGGACCGGGCGCTGGGCGAAATCCGCGCCGACCTGGCCTCCGGCGAACGGATGAGCCGGCTGATCCAAGGCGACGTCGGGTCCGGGAAGACCGTGGTCGCGATGTGCGCCATGGCCGACGTGGCGGCCGGCGGCGGCCAGAGCGCGCTGATGGCGCCCACGGAGATCCTGGCGCGCCAGCACTACGAGACCATCGAGGCCCCGCTGGCCGAGCATGGGGTCGCGGTCGTGCTGCTCACCGGGCGCGACAAGGGCAGGCCGCGCGCCGAAAAACTCGCCGCCTTGCGCTCCGGCGCGGCCAAGGTGGCGGTGGGCACGCACGCCCTGTTCCAGGACGAGGTGCTGTTCGACCGCCTGCAGCTGGCCGTGGTCGACGAGCAGCATCGGTTCGGGGTGGCCGAGCGCCAGCGGCTGCAGGCGAAGGGCCAGGCGGTGCATCTGCTGGCCATGTCGGCGACGCCGATCCCACGCACGCTCGAGCTCACCGTCTATGGCGACCTCGACGTCTCGCGCATCGACGAGAAGCCGCCCGGCCGCACTCCGGTGGCGACCCGCGCGGTCCCGATCATCCGCATCGCGGAGGTGGAGGCGAGGCTTCGCCAGGCGGTGGCGGACGGCGCCCAGGCCTTCTGGATCTGCCCCCTGGTCAGCGAGACCGAGACCTCCGACCTCGCCGCCGCCGAACGCCGCGCCGCCGATCTCACCCGGCGCATCGGCCCCTCGGTCGGGCTGGTGCACGGCAAGCTGCCGCCCGCCGCCAAGGACGCGGTGATGGCGGATTTCGCCGACGGCAAGCTGTCGGTGCTGGTCGCCACGACCGTGGTCGAGGTCGGCGTCAACGTGCCGAATGCGACGATCATGGTGATCGAGCAGGCGGAGCGCTTCGGCCTGGCGCAGCTGCACCAGCTGCGCGGCCGGGTGGGACGCGGCCGGCAGGAGAGCGCCTGCGTGCTGCTCTACGACCCGCCGCTCGGCGAGACGGCCCAGCAGCGGCTGGACATCCTGCGGCGCACCGACGACGGCTTCCTGATCGCCGAGAAGGACCTGGAGCTGCGCGGCGGCGGCGACGCGCTCGGCCTTAGGCAATCGGGCTTCCCGGCCTACGTCTTCGCCGACCCCTTCGCGCACCGCGACCTGATCGCCGCCGCCGGCGACGACGCGCGGCTGATCATGGCGCGCGATCCCGAGCTGAAGAGCCCCCGTGGTCAGGCCCTGCAGGTGCTCTCGGAGCTGTTCGACTGGAAAGCCGGGATGGCGCTGAAGGACGCCGGATGACCAAGGGGGGTCTTGGGGTTGCCCCAGCGGAGCATTCGTCGGCATATGGCCGGGCCGGAGGTGGGAATATGACCAGTCACTCACTCCTTTCGCTCGGGCTCGCTGCATTGTGCATTGTCGCGGCCGTCTTCCTGTGGCGGGCGACCGGCTCGCAGCCGTTTCCCCTGCCGCACCTCGCCACTTTCGCCCACCGAGCGCCGGCCTCGGCCAGCACAAACGGGTCATCGGGGGTGCTCTCGGGGCCGCGGAACCTTCAGGCCGCGATCAACTCCTCGAACAGCAGGGTTGCGGGCGCTTTGAACGCCGCCAAGTGAGCGCTGGGACCCCTGGTCTTCGCACCCCGGACAATCCGCCTGCGACCGTTCGCGGCGCCGGAGAATGGCCCGCATCAAGCGGTCCACGACGGATGAGTCTGAAGGTCAGACCTTCACCATCCGCTTGCCGCGGTTTTCGCCGGCGAGCAGGCCGATGAGCGCGGCGGGCGTGTTCTCCAGCCCCTCCAGGATGTCCTCCTGGACCTTGAGCCTGCCCTCGGCGACCCAGCCCTCGAGGTCCTTCAGCGCCGCGTCCCGCTGCGCGTTGAAATCGGAGACGATGAAGCCTCTGAGCGTCAGGCGCTTGGTGACGATCAGGCCGGGGATGCCGCGCGGTCCGTGCGCCGGCGCCGGGCCGTCGTACTGCGAGACCGCCCCGCAGCAGGCGATCCGGCCATGCACGTTCATCGCGAACAGGCAGGCCTCGAAGATGTCGCCGCCGACGTTGTCGAAATAGACGTCGATCCCGCCTGGAAGCGCCTCGCGCATCAGTCGCTTCAGCTCGCCGGACTTGTAGTCCAGCGCCTCGTCGAAGCCGAGCTCGGCCTTCAGCCAATCGCACTTGGCCCTGCCGCCGGCGATCCCGACGACGCGACAGCCCTTGATCTTCGCGATCTGGCCGACGAGCGAGCCCACCGAGCCGGCCGCAGCCGAGACCACGACGCTCTCCCCGGGCTTCGGCTGGCCGCACTCCAGGAGGCCGAAATAGGCGGTGAGCCCGGCGACGCCGAAGACGCTCATCAGATGGGTGACGGGCTCCATCCGGGGCAGCTTCTGCAGGCGCCTTGCGGGAACCGCGGCGTAGTCCTGCC
Source organism: Phenylobacterium sp. (assembly GCF_025934275.1). Classification (GTDB taxonomy): domain Bacteria; phylum Pseudomonadota; class Alphaproteobacteria; order Caulobacterales; family Caulobacteraceae; genus Phenylobacterium. The sequence goes on along the minus strand of NZ_JAICYI010000012.1, from coordinate 13,929 downwards.
AGCCGATGTCGCCGCTCACCAGGTCGCCGGGCGCCAGGGATGGATCGCGGCTCTCCACCACCTCGCCGATCGCCCCGCCGGCCATGACCTGCCCGGAGGACAGCGCCGAGCGATAGGTCGCGCCCTGCATCCAGGCGCGGTTGGCGGCGTCGAGCGAGATGTAGCGCGTTCGGACCAGGGCTTCTCCGTCGGCAGGCGTCGGCGGGGCCGTCTCGATCAGCCTGAAGTGCTCCGGCCCGAGCCTGCCCTGCGGAATCTGGTCCAGGACGATCTGGCGGTTGGTCTCGGGCATGGCGCGCTCCGGCGGCTCGGGGAGCGTCAGGGTTGCGCACCCGCCGCGCGGCCGGTCAAGGCTGCGACCCGGGCGAGCGCGTCGGCCTCGACGTCGGCGTAGAACAGGTTGTAGCCGGGGACTTTCTTGCGATCGGCCCAGGAGCCTTGTCGGCTGAAGGCCCCCGACTTCGGCGCCGAGATGCGGAGCACGCCGTCGACGCACTGGGCGGAGACCTGGCGCGGCAGGAAGGCCGGCCGGGCGTCCCACTCCAGCCCGGTGGCGTTGGCGGAGCCCAGGTTGAGCCGGGCCGATGCCGGCGCATCGGTCGTCGCGCCGAGCAGCGGGTTGAAGCAGAGGGTCTTGCGCCCATTGAGTCCCACGAGCTCGCCATGCGGGCCCCAGACCAGCGCGCGGTCGAGGAGGGTCTGGGCGCGGGGGAACTCATCGGCCCTCAGCGTCATCCACGCCGCCAGACAATGGGCTTCGGCCCGCATCGCACACGGCGGGATCGGCGGGTTGTCGGCCGGGATGATGGTGCGGATCAGATAGGCCGCGACCAGCCGGGCGCGCACCGCCGGATCGGGAGCCACCTGCTCGGCGAGCAGCCGGTCGGCCAGCAGACCCCCCTGCTCCACGCCGACCAGGATGAACGGCCGGCCCTGGTTCTGGCGCTGCAGGTAGAACCGGAAGGCTTCGGCGACATCGCCGTAGGCGAAGCGCCGGGCTTCCTGGGCGTCCTCGCGCAGGGTGAGCTCGCTGTAGAGGCTGGCCTGCCGGTATCGCGGGGCGTAGAGCCGACCGACACGGACGAAGGGCCCCGCATAGTTGGGCGCCATGACCCGGCGGAACAGCTTGTCGCCGCGGCGGTCGTCGATCGGGGCGTTCCACTGCTCGCCCCCGTCATAGGTCGTAGGCGAGAGGAAGAACACGTCGACTGCGCCGGCCGGCGCATGGACCGGATCGGTGGGCAGCAGATACCAGGCGGATTCCGAGGCGTAGTCGGGCGCCTTCGGGGGGTGATAGGTCTGGAAGGGGATCTTGGGATCGAGCGCGGTGCGCTGCAGATCGTCCCAGAACACCCCGGTGGCCAGGCCGAGGACCAGGATCAGCCCCAGGATCGCCAGGGTCAGCCAGAGCGGCGGGCGCTTCACCCGATCCGGCATGGCCTAGCGGTAGGGGTCCGGCTGCGAGAGGTAATGCGTGACATAGTCGCCGATCCCTTCCTCCAGCGGCGTCATGGGCTTCGGGTAGCCGGCCTGGAACAGCCGCTCCATCTTGGCTTCCGTGAAATACTGGTACTTGTCGCGGATCGCCGGCGGCATCGGTGTGTAGTCGATCGCGGGCTCCCGGCCCGCCGCCTTGAAGACCGCCTTGGCCATGTCTTCGAAGCTGCGCGCCTGGCCGGAGCCGAGGTTGAAGATGCCGTTGAGCCCGGGATTGAGCATCAGCCACTCGACCACGTCGGCCGCATCGCGGACGTAGACGAAGTCGCGCTTCTGGCCGCCGTCCGGCACGTCCTTGCGATAGCTCTTGAAGAGCTGCACCGAGTGACCGTCGCGCACGTGGGGCCAGATCTGCGCCGCCACCGACTTCATCGCGCCCTTGTGCTCCTCGTTCGGCCCATAAACGTTGAAGAACTTCAGTCCGACCCACTGCGGCGGCGCGTAATCGCGGCTCGCCTGGCGCACGGCGAAGACGTCGAAGAGGGCCTTCGACCAGCCGTAGGTGTTCAGCGGCCGAAGCGCGACGAGCGCCTCGTAGTCGTTGTCGTCGACGAAGCCTTGAGCTCCCGCGCCGTAGGTGGCGGCCGAGGAGGCGTAGATCAGCCGCCGCTGGCGATCGGCGCACCAGCGGAACAGGTCGCGGCTCAAGGTGAAGTTCGAGTGGACGATCTTGTCGGCGTCGGGCTCCGTGGTCGAGGAGACCGCCGCCATGTGGATGACGACCTCCACGTCGCGCCAGCGCTTCTCGAGCCATTCGAACATGCCCTCCGGCGCCACGAAGTCGCCGATCGGGTGCTTGGCGATGTTGCGCCACTTGCCGAGCTCCGCCTCGCGCAGCCGGTCACAGATGACGATGTCGAGCGAGCGGTCCTCGGCGAGCCTGGCGGCGATGTTGGAGCCGATGAATCCCGCCCCGCCGGTCACGAACACGATGCGCCGGGTCATCGGCCGGCCTTCCGGCTCATCCGCGCGATCGCCGCGGTCGTGGAGTAGCCTTCGACGATCTCGGCCAGGCGCACCTCCCCACCCCAGCCCTTGACCAGGTCGCCGCCGACCACCTCGTCCTCGGTGTAGTCCGCGCCCTTGACCAGCACGTCCGGACGCGCCGCCTCGATCAGGCGCACGGGCGTGTCCTCCTCGAAGGGGACGACCAGGTCGACCGAGCCCAGCCCGGCCAGGACGATGGCGCGGGACTCCAGGTCGTTGACCGGTCGGCCCTTGCCCTTCAGGCGGCGCACGGATTCGTCGTCATTCAGGCCCACGATCAGTCGGTCGCACCAGCCCTTCGCCTGGGCGAGGTAGGCGATGTGGCCCTTGTGCAGGATGTCGAAGCAGCCGTTGGTGAAGCCGATCCGAAGGCCGCGCGCGCGCCAGCGGGCCACCTCGTCGGCCATCCGCTGCGGCGTCGCGACCTTGGCCTCCGCCGGCGCCATGTGAGCGGCCAGCGCCGCCTCGATCAGCTCCTCCGGCGAGACGGTCGAGGTGCCGGCCTTGCCCACCGCGACGCCGCCGGCCAACTGGGCGAAGCCGACCGCGGTCGCCAAATCCGCGCCGGCCGCCAGCGCCAGGCCAAGCGCCGCCAGGGTCGTGTCTCCGGCGCCCGATGCGTCGAACACCTCGCGCGGCGTCGTGCGAAAGTGGCGCACCGGCGCGCCGCGCACGGCCAGCGACATGCCCTTCGAAGCCCGCGTCACCAGGATCGCCTTGGCGTTCCACAGCCGGAGCGCATGACCGAGAGCGGCTTCCACCTCCTCATCCGTTTCGGCCGGCAGGCCGGTGGCGTGCGACAGCTCGAGATCGTTGGGCTTGATCAGGTCGACGGCGCCGTAGCGGGCGAAGGAGCGCGCCTTGGAATCGACCACCACCAGGCCGCCCGCGGAGTCGGCGGCCCCCCGGCAGGCGGCGATCACCGCGTCGGTCACCGCGCCCTTGCCGTAATCCGAGATCAGGATCACACCCGCGCCGTCGGCGGCGTCGCGGATGGTGCGGACCAGGCGCTGCTCGACCTCGGCCGCGACCGCCCGGCTCGCCTCCAGATCGACGCGCAGCAGCTGCTGGCCGCCGGAGATGAAGCGGGTCTTCAGCGTTGAAGGACGATCCGGATCGACGATGAGGTCGCCCTCGACGCCCGCCTCCTCGCCGGCCAGGCGCAACGCCTCCCGGCCCTCGGCGTCGTCGCCGATCACGCCGATGAGCGCCACAGCCCCGCCGAGGGCTGCGACGTTGCGGGCGACATTGCCGGCGGCGCCCAGCATGACCAGCTCGCGCGAGCGCGCCAGCACCGGGATCGGCGCCTCGGGCGAGACGCGGCTGACCTCGCCATAAACGAAGCGGTCGACCATCAGGTCGCCGACGCAGACCACCCGGCGGCCGGCGGACTGGCTGAGCAGGTGCTGGAGCTCGGAGAGGTCCATAGGGCCAGAGGGTGTGCGGCGGCTGGCGGGCGCGGTCAAGCCGCGGCGGCTCAGAGCGCGTTCGCCCGCCGCTTGGCGAGACCGTCGTACTCCAGGAGCTCGGCCACCAGCGGCTCGAATTCCTTCAGCGGCACCATGTTGGGCCCGTCCGACGGGGCATGATCCGGATCGGGATGGGTCTCCATGAACACCGCCGCCACGCCGATCGCGACGGCGGCGCGGGCCAGCACGGGCACGAACTCCCGCTGCCCGCCGGAGGTCGCCCCCTGGCCGCCCGGCTGCTGCACGGAGTGGGTGGCGTCGAACACCACCGGACAGCCGATCTCGCGCATGATCGGCAGCGCCCGCATGTCTGAGACGAGGGTGTTGTAGCCGAACGAGACGCCCCGCTCGCAGGCCATGACGTTCGGATTGCCGACCGAGAGCACCTTCTCGACCACGTTCTTCATGTCCCAGGGCGCGAGGAACTGGCCCTTCTTGACGTTGACCACCTTGCCGGTCCGCCCGGCGGCCAGCAGCAGGTCCGTCTGGCGGCAGAGGAAGGCGGGGATCTGCAGGACGTCGACCGCCTCGGCGGCCCGCGCGCACTGCTCCGGCTCGTGCACGTCGGTGAGCGTCGGCAGGCCGGTGGCCTCGCGGATCTCGGCGAAGATCGGCAGCGCCTCCTTCAGCCCGACGCCGCGGGCCGTGTTGACCGATGTGCGGTTCGCCTTGTCGAAGGACGTCTTGTAGATCAGCCCGACCCCGAGCCGCTCGGCGGCCTCGCGCAGCGCGTGCGCCGTCTCGAGCGCGTGCTGGCGGCTTTCCATCTGGCAGGGGCCGGCGATCAGCGACAGCCGCTCACGGTTGCCGATCCGCACGGCGGGGCCGTTGGCGGCGGTGATCTCGACGACGGCGTTGGGCTCGGTCACGGCGGCTCCGACGGCTCTCATGGGCTAAGTGGCGCGAGCCGCGCCGCTTCACAAGCGCCGATCGTGCGACCCGCCGTCCTGCGCCCGGGCCTCCTGGGTCGCGCGCGCCCAGCGAGGGCCGGCGCATTGCCGTTCGGATCGGTGAATTCCAGGAGCTGGACGTCGGTCTCGGCGAGACGCTGGAGGGCCTCAGGCGGCCCCACGAGGCGGACGCCGCGCGCTTCCAGCGGCTTGGCGCGCGGGAGGCGCGGGCGCGTCGAAGCAGATCGCCACGCTTCCGGCCGACGCAGCGGCTCGCGCCGGGGAGACAAGCAGGCAGGCGCGGCGAGGCGACCAGGGTCGTGACATGGGCCCCCCAGCGCTTGGAGAGGCTCACGCCACGCGGGCGGTCCCGATTCCCTGCCCGAACGCCGCCTCTGTTCCGAAGCCGCGCCGCGCCTTAAGTAGCGGCCATGCAAGTCGCCGCGAGCCTCCTGGGCGCCATCGGAAACACCCCCCTCATCCGCCTGCGCCGCGCCAGCGAGATCACCGGCTGCGAGATCCTCGGCAAGGCGGAGTTCTGCAATCCGGGCCAGTCGGTGAAGGACCGCGCGGCGCTGTTCATCATCCAGGACGCCGAGCGCAAAGGCCTCCTCAAGCCGGGCGGCCGGATCGTCGAGGGCACCGCCGGCAACACCGGCATCGGCCTGGCCATGGTCGGCAAGGCGCTGGGCTACGCCTGCACGATCGTGATCCCGCGCACCCAGAGCCAGGAGAAGAAGGACGCCATCCGGCTCTACGGCGCCGAGCTCGTTGAGGTGGACGCCGTCCCCTACGCCAACGAGATGAATTACGTGAAATATTCCGGACGTCTGGCGCAGGAACTTAACGAAAAAGAAGCGAACGGTGCGGTCTGGGCCAACCAGTTCGACAATGTCGCCAACCGCGAGGCCCACGTGCGCACGACGGGCCCCGAGATCTGGGCGCAGACGGACGGAAAGGTGGACGGCTTCATCTGCGCGATCGGGTCGGGCGGCACGCTGGCGGGCGTCGCCGAAGCGCTGCAGGCCAGAAATTCGAACGTGGCCATCGGGCTCGCCGACCCGCACGGCTCGGCGCTTTATTCCTACTACACCGATGGCGAGCTGAAGGCGGAGGGGACCTCGATCAGCGAGGGCATCGGCCAGGGGCGGGTCACCGCCAACATCGCGGATCTCACCATCGACCGCGCCTACCGGATCTCCGACGAGGAGATGTTGCTGGCTCTGTTCGACCTCGTGGAGCACGAGGGGCTGGTGATGGGCGGCTCGACCGGGATCAACGTCGCCGGGGCGATCCACATGGCGCGCGACCTCGGGCCCGGCCACACCATCGTCACCGTGCTCGCCGACCACGGCCAGCGTTACCAGTCGAAGATCTACAATCCCGCATTCCTCAAGGAGAAGGGCCTCCCCTTCCCCGCCTGGATGGACGCATGAGCGATCCCCTCGTCTCCACCGAATGGTTGGCCAAGCGGCTGGGCGACCCGGGCCTGCAGGTCGTGGACGCCACCTGGTACCTGCCGACCGATGGGCGCACGGGGATCGGGGAATACGCCAAGGGCCACGTCCCGGGCGCGATCTTCTTCGACATCGACGCGGTGGCGGACCGCGCGACCGACCTGCCGCACATGCTGCTCACAGGGAAGGCCTTCGCCCGGGCGGCGGGCGAGCTCGGCCTCCGGCGCGACGGCGAGATCGTGGTCTACGACGGCCAGGGGATCTTCTCCGCGCCGCGGGTCTGGTGGACGCTGCGGGTCATGGGGTTTCCGCGCGCGAAGGTGCTGGACGGCGGGCTTCCCAAGTGGCGGGCGGAGGGCCGGCCGCTGGAGGTCGCGCCCGCCGCGCCCGCGCCCACCGAGCTCACGCCGGCGTTCGACGCGAAATTGGTGCGCGACATGCCCGCATTGCGCCGCACGATCGAGACCGGCGAGGCGCAGATCGTCGATGCGCGCCCCGCCGCACGCTTCCGCGGCGAGGCGCCGGAGCCCCGGCCGGGTCTGAGAGCCGGCCACATGCCGGGCGCGCGCAGCCTGCCCTGGTCGGAAGTGGCGAACCCGGACGGGACGCTCAAGAGCGCCGACCAGCTCCGCGCGGCGTTCGCAGCCGCCGGCGTCGATCTCGCACGCCCGATCGTGACGAGCTGCGGCTCTGGCGTGAGCGCTGCGGTGCTGGCTCTGGCGCTCGCCCGGCTCGGCCGCGAGGACGTGGCGGTCTACGATGGCTCCTGGGCGGAATGGGGGGCGCGCGGCGACACGCCCGTCGTGACCGGTCCCTGATCCCGACGGTGCTGATCCGCCCCGCCCGCGTCGACGAGGTCTGGCGGCTGCCGGCGATCGAGCGTTCGGCGGCCGCGCTGTTCCGCGGCTCTTCGCAGGCGGCGGTGGCCGACGGCGGCGTCTCGCCGGCCGAGTTCCACCGGCCGCTCGCCGCGCAGGGGCTCGTCTGGCTGGCTGAGGAGGGGCCGCAGGCGATCGGCTTCGCGTCCTGCGAGCTGTTCGTGGACGCCCTGCACATCTGGGAGCTGGCGGTGCGGCGAGAGGCGCAAGGGCTCGGCGCCGGCGGCGCGCTCGTGATGGCGGCGATCGAAGACGCCAGGCGGCGCGGCGCGCGCGCGGTCACCCTCACCACCTTCCGCGAGATTCCCTGGAATGCGCCGTTCTATGCGCGCCGCGGCTTCGTCGAAGTTCCCGAGTGGGCGTTCAATGGCAGGCTGGCCTGGATCCGGACGCGGGAGGTGAAGGCGGGGCTGGAGGTTTCCGCCCGCTGCGCCATGCGGCTCGACCTCGCCGCCGCGCCTTGAAAGCCTTGCGCCTGCGGCTCTAAGTGCCGGGATGGACGACGAAACCCGCCTGATCCGCGCCGGCTCGCTCCCAGACAAGCTGGCGAAGACCGTGGGCCCGCCGATCCAGAAGGGCTCGACCGTCCTGCTGCCCGACGCCGAGGCGCTCTACGACGACCACAGCCAGGTGACCTACGGCCGCCAGGGCCTGGCGGCGCAGGCGGCGCTGGCGGATGCGCTGGCGGAGATGGAAGGCGCGGTGGGCGTCGCGCTCTACCCGTCCGGGCTCGCCGCCGTCACCGGCGCCCTGCTGGCGGTGCTGAAGGCGGGCGACCAGATCCTGGTGGCGGACACCGTCTACCGGCCCACGCGCCGGTTCTGCGACACGGTGCTGAAGCGGTTCGGGGTCAGCACCGCCTACTTCGATCCTCGCCAAGCGCCGGAGGAGCTGGTCGCCCGCGCGCCGGAGGCGACGAGGCTGATCATGATGGAGAGTCCCGGCTCGCTCTCCTTCGAGATGCAGGACATGACCCGCACGGCCGAGCTCGCCCGGGCGCGGAACATCCTGACCGCCGCCGACAACACCTGGGGGGCGGGCTACCTCTACAAACCCCTGGAGCACGGCGTCGACCTCTCGATCCAGGCGCTGACCAAGTACGTCGGCGGGCATTCCGACATCTTCATGGGCTCGGCCGCGGCGCGCGACCCTGGGCTCGTCCGGGCCCTGGACGACGGCGTGGTGCAGACGGGATGGAGTGTCTCGCCCGAGGACGCCTACCAGATGCTGCGGGGCCTGCGGACGCTGCCCACACGGCTTGCGAAGCACGGCGAAAGCGGGCTGGCGGTGGCCCGCTGGCTGGCCGAGCGGCCGGAGGTGGCGGCCGTCATCCATCCAGCCTTGCCGGGAGCCTCGGACCACGAACTCTGGGCGCGCGACTTCACCGGCGCGTGCGGACTCTTCGCCTTCGCCCTCAAGCCCGGTCCGACGGCCGCCGTCAACGCCTTCCTGGACGAGCTCACCCTGTTCGGCCTCGGCTTCTCCTGGGGCGGCTTCGAGAGCCTCGCCATCTCCTGCGATCACCAACTCAGGAGCCGCAAGTTCAGGCGCGATTACGGCGGGCCGCTGATCCGGCTGCACATCGGCCTGGAGGACCCGAAGGACCTGATCGCCGACCTCGCCAACGCGCTTTCCGTCTATGCGGGCCGCACGCGCTGAGCGCCGGAACCTTCCGCCGGTCGCGGCGATTGCGCCGGCGAAACGAGACGGAGGCCCAAGCATGAGCGAACCCCGTGGCGGCGTGAGCCCCGGCGCGGAACAGGCCGCGCGCGAAGAGCGCGACGTCCAGCGCGAGATCGATCGGAAGGAGCAGCGGTCCTTTGCGCCTGGCGGCGGCGAGCAAGAGGACGAGGCGCCGCCGCAGACCGGCGCGCGCGAATACCCCGTCCCGCCGCTTCCCAAGCAGCATCTGCAAAAGCCCGGCGTGGAAGCCGAGATGCAGCTCCAGCCGATGTGGGACGCGCCCTACTACCAGGGCTCGGGCAAGCTGAAGGACAAGGTGGCCCTGATCACCGGCGCGGACTCCGGCATCGGCCGGGCGGTGGCGGCGCTGTTCGCACGCGAAGGCGCCGACGTGGCGATCGCCTACCTCGACAGCGAGGAGGACGCCAAGGTGACCCAGGCGGCGGTCGAGAGGGAGGGCCGCCGCGCCATCCTCCTCTCCGGCGACGTCGCCGACCCGACGTTCGCGAAGCAGGCGGTGGAGCGGACGGTGAGGGAGCTCGGCAGGCTCGACGTCCTCGTCAACAACGCCGCCTTCCAGGAGCACGCCGAGGATATCGAGGAGATCTCGGAGGAGCACTTCGACCGCACGCTGAAGACCAACCTCTACGGCTATTTCCACATGGCCAAGGCGGCGATCCCGCACCTGAAGCCCGGCTCGGCGATCATCAACACCGGCTCGGTCACGGGGCTGCAGGGGTCGAAGGCGCTGCTGGACTACTCGATGACCAAGGGCGGCATCCATGCCTTCACCATGTCGCTCGCCTCGAACCTGATCAACAAAGGGGTGCGGGTGAACGCCGTGGCGCCTGGGCCGGTATGGACGCCGCTCAATCCAGCCGATCGGCAGGCAGAGCAGGTCGCCGAGTTCGGCGCCCGGACGCCGATGAAGCGGCCGGCCCAGCCCGAGGAGATCGCGCCGGCCTACGTGTTCCTGGCCTCGCCCCAGACCGGCAGCTACATCACGGGCCTGATCCTGCCGATCACCGGCGGGGAATAACCGGCGGGCGGGGTCAGTGGCGGCGGACTGGCTGGAGGCCTTCATCGTCGCCGAACGGCTCCCGGAGAGCTTCCGGCGCGCCGCCGCCATGGTCTGCGCGCCGCTGGCCGAGATGGCCGCCGAGGCTCGGCGCACGGCCGGCCGCACGGTCGTCCTCGGGATCTGCGGCGCGCAGGGCTCGGGCAAGACGACCATCGCGGCGGCTGCCGTCCGGATGCTTGCTGAGCGCGGGTTGCGATGCGTCGTGCTGTCGCTGGACGACCTCTACCTGTCGCATGCGGCGCGGCTGCGGCTGGCGCGCGCCGTCCATCCGCTGCTCGCGACGCGCGGGCCGCCAGGCACGCACCACCCGGCGCTCGGCATCGAGGTGCTGGCGAGGCTCGGCGAGCCGGGCGAGGTCGCCTTGCCCCGCTTCGACAAGGCCGCCGATACGTTGCGCGACCGCGCGGAGTGGCCGCTCGTCCAGGCGCCCGTGGACGTGGTGCTTTTCGAAGGGTGGTGCGTCGGGGCGCGGCCGCAGCCGCCGGAGGCCCTGATCGAGCCGGTCAACGCCCTGGAACGCGACGAGGACCCCGACGGCCGCTGGCGCACGTTCGTCAACGTGGCGCTGGACGGCGCCTACCAGCCGCTGTTCGCGCGGATCGACCGGCTCATCCTGCTGCAGGCGCCCGGGTTCGAGGTGGTGGCCGGCTGGCGGGCCGAGCAGGAGGCGAAGCTTCGCGAGCGGACCGGGCGCGGCATGGCGCCGGGCGAAATCGCCCGCTTCGTCGCCCACTACGAGCGCCTGACCCGCTGGGTGGCCGAGGAAATGCCGCGCCGCGCGGACTGGGTCGTACCCCTGGCGAGCGACCGGACGCCGCTCTAGGGCTTGCTGGCGCGCCCGGCAGGACTCGAACCTGCAACCACCAGCTTAGAAGGCAGGTGCTCTATCCAGTTGAGCTACGGGCGCTAACCTTCAGTGAGTCCAGGGAATTCTTCGGCTGAACGCGAAGTTGTCGGCGTAGGCCTTGATGACTCGTTTTGCGGGTTTGGAATCGATCAGCTGGAAGGCGATGCCGTGATGGTCGGCGTAGCGGACGGCCTCCTCCTTGGTCTCGAACGACAGGCGCACCTGGCTGGAGGCGGTGTCGCCCGTCTGGGTCCAGCCCATCAGCGGATCGGGCCGGCGCGCGTCTCTCGGCTCGAACTCAAGCACCCAATCCGTGGTGTTGGCCTTGCCGGACTGCATGGCGGTCTTGGCAGGACGGAAAATGCGCGCGAGCATGACGGAACCTGGGGCCTCTCCCGCTGCGGGAACGCCGGCGCCTCGAGTCCGCGCGCCGCGCCGTCCCCTTAGCAGACGATCGCAAAACATAAAGCCTTGCGGCGACGCCGGAGCTGCGCCTTGTGGCGACGCGCCGCGCCGCTGGACGATTGCGGAGCGTTAGGATGAGGCGCCGATTCGGTCACGCCGAGCCATGGAGTCGGCGCGAGACAGGGAGACGGCGCGCTGAGGGGACTCGTCTGGAGCGCGATCGCGGGCCTCGTCCTCGCCGGCTCGGCCTCGGGTCCGTCCCTCGCCCAGGCCCCCGCGCCCCGGCCTGCGCCCGCTGCGGCGCCGGCCCAGCCGCCGCCCGATGACGTCGATCAGCAGCTTGGCCGATTGCTGGCCGATCCCGGGCCGCCGCTCGATCCGGACGTGTTCGGCTACCAGGCGATCGTCATCGGACCGACCGCGCTCGATCAGGCCTGGCGCGACGCGCAGGCGCCCGCCGCCTCGCCGTTGCCGGCCGAATGGGCGGCGCTGGTGGCGCGCATCAGGGACCTGCCGTTGCGGAGCAAGGCCGAGGCCGTCGAGGGCTTCGTCAACCGGCACGTGGCCGTGGCCACCGACCAGGAAGTCTATGGGGTCGCCGACCACTGGGCGAGCCTCGCCGAGACCATCGCCGCGGGCCGCGGCGACTGCGAGGACTTCGCGATCGCCAAGATGCAGCTGCTGAAAATGGCCGGCGTGCCCGATCGGCTGCTCTACCTGGTGCTGGTGCGCGACCTGCGCCGGAGCCTCGACCACGCCGTGCTGCTGGTCCGCGACGGCGGGACGCTCCTGGTGCTGGACAGCGAAGCCGAGCGCATGCGCACCGCCGACGAGGTCACCGACTACAAGCCGATCGCCGGCTTCAGCGGCGACAGCCGCTGGCTGTTCCAGACCGCCCAGGCCGCCGCCGCGCTCGATCTGGCGCTGCACCCGCCGGGCGAAGACCCGGCCATCCTGCCTCCGCCGGCGACGCCAGCGTCCGGCGCGGCGGCGGCTTCGCCCTGACGAATGCGAAACCTGGCCGGCAGATGGTCGGGGCGGCAGGATTTGAACCTGCGACCCTCTGCTCCCAAAGCAGATGCGCTACCAGGCTGCGCTACGCCCCGACTGGCCGGAAGCCTTGCGATATAGGCGTTTTCGGGCCGTCGCAAACCTCGGGCGCGGCCCCGGTCACCGGGACATCAGCTTGAAGACGCCGGAGCAGCGGACCACGTCGTGGCCGCCCACGTAGGCGCGGCCCTCGGCGAAGGCGACCTCGCGCGTGGCCCGCGTGAGCCGGGCCTCCCCGCGCACCCACTCGCCGGCCCGCGCCATGTGCAGGAAGTCGATCGACAGGTGGATGGTGACCGCGCGCTTCTGCGCGCCGCGCCAGACCGCGCCGGCCAGCACCCCGTCCATGAACGCCGAGAGCATGCCGCCGTGGACGATGCCGACCCCGTTGCAGTGCCGCGGCAGGGCGTAGAAGGCCTGCTCCACCATCTCGCCCGAGGACGGCCGGTGGAAATAGGGGCCGTTGCGGGTCGAGAAGAGCCCGCGCCCTTCGGCGGCGACGAAGCCCTCCGGCGGCGGCGGGATCGGCTCCTCCGGCGCGTTCGTCACCGCCCGAAGATCCGGTTGACCACCTTGTCGCCGGGCCTGACCCCGAGCTGGGCGGCGCGGCCGGCCGCGATCTCGAGCACCGCGCGGATCGTGCCTCCGGCGGGGATCGGCGTCTCGTCCATCGGCGTGGCGTTGCGCGCCACCGACACCACCGTGCCGTTCGGCGCGATGTAGACGATGTCGAGCCCGATCAGCGTGTTACGCATCCAGAAGTTCACGCCGTCGGTGGGCGTGTGGAAGTCGAACAGCATGCCACGATCGGGCGCCAGGCGGCGGCGGCACATCAGACCGTAGGCGTGCTGCTGGTCGGTCTCGGCGACCTCGACCTGGAAGCGGGCGGCGCCGCGCGCGGTCAGGATGGCGAGCGGCTGCAAGGGCGTGATCACCGCCTGGCCATGGCATTGGCGGGGATCCATGCGCGGAATGTCGACCTGCGCGCACGCCGCTGGAACCGCCGCGACCGCGGCCAGGCCGAACGCCAGGGCCAGCGCAATCCGGCTGCGCCGCTCAGGAAGCTGCAGGGCCACGGGAAGCTCCGGCCAGGGCGAATCTAGCCGAGATCAGACGCCTCGATCTCGGCGACCACAAGACCCTTGGGCCCCTCGGCGAACCGCACCACCACGTCCTCCCCCGGCTGCAGGTCCTCCATGCCGGAGCGGCGGAGAGTCTCGATGTGGACGAAGATGTCGCCCGGCTCGCTGTCGCGGACCACGAAACCGTAGCCCTTGGTGCGGTTGAACCACTTCACCTTGGCCCGTTCGCGCGGCCCCGCCGGCAGCAGCGCTCGGCGCTGCGGGCGCGGGCCCGCCCCGTCGCGCATCTCCCGCGGCCGACGCTCGCTCGGCGCGGCGACGCTCTCGTCGATGGCGACGATCTCGCTGACCTGCCAGCCTTTGGGCCGGCGGACCACGTCGCAGGTGATGATCGAGCCCTCGAGCGCGCTTTCACGCCCGCTGTTGCGCAGCGAGGTGACGTGCAGGAGGACATCCTTCAGGTCCGTCTGGTTCGGATCGTCCGGGATGACGAAGCCGTAGCCCTTGCCCGCGTCGAACCACTTAACACGCCCGGTGATGCGCAGCGCGATCGCTTGCGCCTCCACCTCATCCAATTCCAAAGCCGCCATCTGCCCCTCGGCC
>NZ_JAICYI010000072.1 GCF_025934275.1 Phenylobacterium sp. | reverse complement strand
CGCAGCCGCGGCGCCGGTCATCGCAGCGGCCACCGCCCAGGTCACGGCGCTGGCGGCCGATCCGGCCCGGCCGGTGACCGCCCGCGAGCGCGCCCAGGCGCGGGCGCCGGTCGCAGACGCGGCTGCGGCGAAGGCGGGCGACGCGCCCGCCGTCCCGACCAAGCCCCCTCCGGCGGCCGCGCCCCACAGCGCGCCGGCCGCCGAGTCCGCCGCAGGCGACGCCGAGGCGCTCGCCGCCGCCCCCGCGGCGGACGACGACAGCGCCGAGGATGCGGCGCCGCCGGATACGGCTCAGCCCGGCGCGCCGCAGCCGCTCGGCGGCCAGGCCGCCGCCCCGCTGCACGCGCCGCCCCCTGAGGCCGCGAGCCTCGCCGCGCCGCAGACGGTGGCCGCCCTCGCCGCCCAGATGATCCGCAAGCTGGACGGGCGGACGACCCGGTTCGACGTGCAGCTCGACCCGGCGGGCCTCGGTCACGTGGACGTCCGCGTGGAGATCGGGGCCCACGGGCGAATCACCGCGGCGCTCTGGTTCGACAATCCGCAGGCGGCCCGCGAGCTCGCGGCGCGCGCCGACGAACTCGCCCAGGCGCTGCAGCAGGCGGGCTTCGACCTCACCGGCGGGCTGTCCTTCGACGTGGCCGGCGACCGGGGCCGCAATCCCGGGGACGAGGACGGCGAGGCCCAACCCGGCGCCGCCATGCGCGGCCGCGCCTTCCAGGCGGCGCTGACCGGCGCGGGCGACGCGATCGACATCGCGGCCGGAGCGCTCCGGCGCTCGGGCCGCGCCGCCTCCGGCGTGGACATCAGGATCTAGAGGGCGCTCATGACCGTCACCCCCACCACCGCCCAACCGCCGACGGCGCCGGTCACCGGGACCACGTCCAGCGCGGCCGACTCCACGGCCTCGAGCCTGGCCAGCCTGACCGACAACTTCCAGACCTTCCTGTCGCTGCTGACAACGCAGCTCAAGAACCAGGACCCGCTGTCGCCGCTGGATTCCAACCAGTTCACCCAGCAGCTCGTGCAGATGAGCGGCGTCGAGCAGCAGATCCAGAGCAACGCCCTGCTCAAGCAGATCGCCGGCAACACCGGCACCGGCATCTCCACGGCCGTCAGCATGATCGGCAAGGACGTGCGCGCGGTGACCGACACGGCGGCGCTCAACAAGGGCCAGGCGAACTGGGTCTACAACCTGCCCTCCGACGCCAGCGACCTGAAGCTGGAGATCGTCGATTCCGCCGGCAAGGTGGTCCACGCCGAGGCGCCTTCCGACATGAAGGCGGGCGACCACACGCTCTCCTGGAACGGCAAGGACCTGACGGGCACGCAGCTTCCCGACGGGAACTACACCCTGCGGGTCACCGCCACCGACCAGAACGGCGCCGCCATCGCCACCACGACCTACGTGGACGGCGTGGTCACCGGCGTCGAGCAGACGAACGGCCAGACCATGCTGACCATCAACGGCGGCCAGGTGAGCTGGGACACGGTCACGAGCATCAGCAACCCTGCCCCGGCGGCCGCCCCATCGCTTCTGTCGACCGTCACCTCGCCAGTCACCTCGGCGATCTCGGCGGTCACCTCGCCGGTGACCTCCGTGGTCTCGGCGCTCACCGGCGGCGGCGCATGAGCCGACGCCATCCCTTCCACCCGGGCGGCAAAAGGCCGTCCGCCCTGACGGCCGCAAGCCGCCGTTCGGGATCCGCAGCAGGCGGGCCCATCCTCAGAGAACGGAAAGACCCATGAGCATCAACTCAGCCATGCTCGCCGGGGTGTCAGGCCTGGTGGCCAACTCCTCGGCGCTCGCGGCGATCTCGGACAACATCGCCAACGTCAACACCATCGCCTACAAGCGCAACCAGGTGAATTTCGGCGACGTGGTCACCGCCCAGTCGGTGCAGGGCCTCTACTCGGCCGGCGGCGTCCAGGGCATTCCCCACGCCTACGTTTCCCAGCAGGGCCTGATCCAGACCGCGGCCTCGCCCACGGACCTCGCCATCTCCGGCGACGGCTTCTTCGTGACCACCCAGAAGCCGACCGGCCTGACCGCGGCCGACGCGCGCGAGTTCACGCGCGCCGGGCAGTTCAACGTCGACGCCTCGGGATTCCTGGTGAACGACGCCGGGCTGTACCTGCAGGGCTGGCCGGCCTCGCCGACCGGGACCTTCGCGGTCGACCCGTCGGACCTGACCAAGCTCAGCTCGATCAACGTCAAGAACCTGGGCACGGCGGTGCAGCCGACCGGCAACGTCGGGATCAGCGCCAACCTGGACGCGACCCAGACCGTTTCGCCCGCCGAGGCCACCTACACCGGCGCGGCCGGCAACAGCATGGCCGACTTCGCCGCCGGCGTCGCAGGCGGCACCCAGCCCGACTTCACCATGGACCTGAACGTGGTCGACAGCCTGGGCGCCTCGCACAAGATCGAGATCGGCTTCCTGAAGAGCTCGGCGGCGCCCAACACCTGGCACGCCGAGATCTATGCGATCCCGGCGAGCGACGTGGACGTGGCCGGACCCTCCGGCCAGATCGCCGCCGGCGACGTCGCGTTCAACCCCGACGGCAGCATCGACCTCGCCAACACCACCCTGTTCGGCGGGGCCGGCAATCCGCCGGTGCTCAACCTCGCCGCCTCGGGCGGGGCGCAGCCCGCCTGGGCCGCCAGCCTCGGCATCGCCGCCCAGACGGTGAACCTCGACCTCACCAACGTGACCCAGCAGGCGGAAGCCTCGACGGTCAACTCGATCTCCAACGACGGCGCGGGCGTTGGCAACATCGTGGGCGTCCAGGTGGACGAGCACGGCGTGGTCTCGGCGATCTTCGACAACAGCCAGGTCCGCAAGATCGCGCAGGTGGCGATCGCCACCTTCCCCAACGCCGACGGGCTGAAGTCGATCACCGGCAACGCATATCAGGCGACGCTCACCGCCGGTCCGATGGTTCTGAAGGAGGCCGGCAACGGCGGGGCAGGCACGATTGCGCCCTCCAGCCTGGAGGCCTCGACCGTCGACCTGTCGGCCGAGTTCACCGGCCTGATCACTACTCAAAGAGCCTACTCGGCATCTTCGAAGATCATCACGACAGCCGATGAGATGTTGCAAGAACTCATCGACATGAAGAGATAGGTCTGAAAGATAATATCGATTAACAACTGGGTCAGGTCACACCTAAACCAAATGTTTACATAGGGACAGAATGGTTAGGCGTTTCTTTACTATAGCGATTCAGCCGGCGTTAGCGACCGGCGGCTATGGTCGCCGTCAACTGTGATGGTGGGAAGAGCTTAATAGCCATGTTGCAACAACAGCAGGTGCGCACGAACAGCCGGGGAGAAGCCTACGTCATAGGCCCCACCGGCGCGCCCTTGACTCTCAAGGACCTGCCCCCGGCCAATACCGGCCGCTGGGTGATCCGCCGCAAGGCGGAGGTGGTCGCGGCTGTGCGCGGTGGGCTCCTCTCGCTGGAGGCGGCGCTGGAGCGTTACCAGCTTACCTCCGAGGAGTTCCTGGCCTGGCAGCGTTCCATCGATCGTCACGGCATGGCGGGGCTGCGCACCACGCGCCTGCAACAATATCGCTGAACCGTTCCACTCCCCCGGATAAGGTTCGCGACAGTCCGGCCGCGCTCGTCCTCCCGAGCGCGGCCGCTTTCTATTTGCGGCGGTGAGCGCGCCGGACCGGCGGGCGGCGGCGTCGCGAAGCGCGAGCCAGGCGCTCCGGCCGGCGCCGCGCGCGACGGACCCGCGCCGCCGAGCGGACAGCCGCCGAGGGCGCAGCCTGGGCGATGCGAAGCGGCCGAGCGGCCGGCGGGGCGAGCGGGCCGGGCGCCGGCGCGATCGTCGCCGCAAGGCCCACGCTCGGCTCGGCTTGCCGAGGCTCGTCAAGGCGCGTCGCCGACCAGGCGAGGAGGCCCGCCGCAGCGGCCAGCGCGAGGAAGGCGAGCGTCCGACCTGGCCGGCGCCGCCTGGTCCTGGCCTGCGCAGAGGCGGGCCGGCTGCGAGGCGCCTTGGCCGCGGCGGAGAAGCCCCGGTAGGTCGGCGCCGCGCCCGGCGCGGGAAACGGATCGAGCCTCACGACCATTCGACGGTCTCGAAGCGGGGCGCCGCCGGCGCGTCCCGCTCGGAGGGGCGCCACAGCGCCGGCCCGGAGACCGTCTCGTCGATCCGCAGAGGCTCCATCGGCACGGCGTAGTCCGCCGGGCGCGGAATCACGCGGTCGGCCGCGGGGCTGCGGCGCGTGCGCGGCCAGGCCGGGCGGCTTGGATCCTTCGCCTGCAGCACCTCGATGCGCCCTGCCCCCAGCCGCGCGGCCGTGAGCACGCCGGTGGCGTAGGCGCCGGTGTCGAGACCGATGCGGCCGGCGCTCAGCACCGGCAGGTCGTCGACCCAGGAGTGGCCGTGCACGATGGTTCGCTCGAAGAGCCGGCGGGTTTCCAGGAACTCGTCGCGGATCCACAGCAGGTCGGCCTCGTCCTGCCTGGCGAGCGGCGCGCCCGGCGCGACCCCCGCGTGGACGAAGGCGTAGCCGCCGATCACCACCATGAGGTCAAGGTCCTGCAGCAGCCGAAGGTGGGCGGCCGGCAGCCGCCGGAGCAGCAGATCGCGGGCGGCGGTCCAGGCGCTGGGCGGCTCGCCCAGGTCGGGCGGCTTGACCCCGTAGGCGCGCAAGGTCTCCGCGCCGCCGAAACCGCACCACACCGCGCCCTCGTCGGGATTGTCGAGGAAGCGAAGCAGCGCCTGCTCGTGATTGCCCTTGAGCAGGTGGAGGTGGACCCCGCCCCATTCCTTCAGCCAGCAGAGCGCCTCCAGCACGGCCGCCGGATCGCCCGCGCGATCGATGTAGTCGCCGAGGAACACCACGGTCGGGCGACGACCGCCGCCCTCGGCGTCGTTCGCCAGCATCGGGAGCAGGCTGGCCAGCAGATCGTAGCGGCCGTGCACGTCGCCGATCGCGTAGAGCGGGCCTGCGGCGGCCGGCGGCGGCGAAGCCCGCGGCAGCTTGCCGCGCACGGCGCGTCCGCGATCGTCGAACAGGCCGAGCTTTCCGCCCGCCGCGCGCCGCAGCCGCAGAGCGGGCGCGGGCGGCGCGGGACGGCCGGGCGGCTGCGGCAGCCGATCGGCGAGCTCGGCCCGGACCACATCCAGGGCGGCCGCGAGTCCGGGCCGATCGCGCAGTTTCGAGGCTCCCGGCGAGGGCTCGACGACAAGGCTGGAGGTCCGCATGGCCTCCGCAGTCCCAGGCTTGCGCATGCGAAAAGGCTGCCCCAACCGCCCCTGAACGGCCCCTGAACCATGGCGGCGCTTGCGAGGCGGCGCGGGCCGCCAGAATCCGCGCGGCGCGGGGGTCGGATTATGTCGACATGGCGACGTTTCGGCTCTATCTGCTCTACCGAACGGCCGCGTCTCCGGCGGCGAGCTCCGACGACCACGCGGCGCGGAAGACGCGGGCGCGAGGGCGAGCCGCTGACGCATCGGCAATCGGGGTCTTCGCCGAATTTTCAAGCGGTTAGCAGAAGCTGCGGGGAACTTCGTCCGTCCCGCGGGGTTGCATGGAGACGAGTGTTGTCGGGCAGGCGACAATTGTCTGAAGAAACGGATCATCAGAGAGCCGAGCGCTATCTGAAGATGGCGACCGAAACGGCCGCCCAGGCGCAGCGCTGCGGCGACGCCGCGGTGGCCGAGGCCTATCTCCACCTGGCCTCGATCTGGCTGCGGATGGCCGAGGAGCTGACGCCGCATTCCGCCGCCGACGAGGCGCCCCGGCCCGCGGCCAGCGCCTGAACGGCCGTCAGCGGTCACGTCACTTCACGTCAGGAGGCGAGGATGCTGAGCGGAAGCTGCCTTTGCGGACGGCTCGCCTACGAGGCGGACGCCGAGCTGGAAGGCATCGCCCATTGCCATTGCCAGACCTGCCGGAAGGCGCACGGCGCGGCCTTCTCCAGCGTCGCGCCCGTGCCGCGCGACCGGTTCCGCTGGGTGCGGGGCGACGACGTCCGCAGATCCTATGAATCCTCGCCCGGCAAGTTCCGCCACTTCTGCGCGCAGTGCGGCTCCCACGTCATGGCCGAGCGGACCGCGCAGCCGGTGGTGCTGCTGAGGCTCGGCTGCCTGGACACGCCCGCCACCTGCGAGAACCAGCGGCACATCTGGCGCTCGGACGCGGCGAGCTGGTATGATCCGAAGGCGGTCTGGCCGGAGCTGCCGGAAGGCCTGAGCCCGCGCTGAGCGGCTAGGTTTCCACTTCGCGGATCAGGCGGCGCGCCATGTCCGCTTCCGCCTCGGGCACCATCAGCCGGGCCGGGAACGCGCCCGGCCAGGGGCTTCCGCCCTCGAAGACGAACACCTGGATGTCGGCGGCCTCCAGCAGGCCCTTCAGGAAGTGCAGGCGGACCGGGTCGGTGGTCTTTGCGACTTCGATCATCCCGCCATGGGTAGCGCAGGGGCGGCCGGCGCGCGAGCGGCCTCGGGCCGGCGCGGCTCAGGGCCGCTCGGAGAGCCGGGTGACCGCCACCACGATCCGCTCGCGCTCGCCCGGAACGCGCTCCACGAGGAGGCGGGCGACCTGGGCGTCGTCGTGGAAGGCGTAGCCCTTGATGGCGTCGAGGATCGCCTTGGCCAGGTTGTCGAGGTCGAGCCAGGGCGGCTCGCCGACGTATTCCATGCGGATCTCGACGGCGAATTCGCCCCCATCGCCCCCCCAGGGGGGCGACGAATCAAAAGTCTGCCGGGTCGCGAGCGACCCGGTGGCCGGCCGCGCGCCGCGCCAGGCCTTGCGGAAGAACTCGTAGATCAGCGGCTTGTAGTACTTGGCCTGGGTGGTGAGGCCGTCCACCTCCACGACCATCCCCGCCTCCCCCTCGCGGGCGCGCACCTTGCCATGCTGGGTCCAGGGCTCGGTCACCTGAGAGCGCTCAGGCCCGCTGGATCTTCACCGCCGTGCCGTAGGCCAGCACCTCGGTGATCCCGTCCATGATGTCGTTGGCGTCGTAGAGCATGCCGACGACGGCGTCGGCGCCCAGCTGCTGGGCGTGCTCGACCATCAAGTCGTAGGCTTCCTGGCGGGCGTGCTCGGCGAGCTGGGTGAAGATGCTGAGGTTGCCCCCGAACAACGACTGGATCGCGCCGCCGATGTTGCCGAGCGCGCTGCGCGAGCGGACCGTAACGCCGCGCACGACGCCGAGATGCTTGGTGATCACATAGCCCGTCAGCTCGTAGGTCGTGGAGACGATCATCCTGCAGCCCCTCCCGATGATGCGGCGGGTATATCGCCCGCCGGAACCGCGCGCCACGGCCGTTGCGGCGACGGGACTCGCCCGCTAGACCGCGCGTAGCCAGCGCTCCGGGAGCTCTCAGCCAGATGACCGCGACCTCGCCCAAGACCAGGACCGAGACCGACACCTTCGGCCCGGTCGAGGTGGCCGCCGACCGCTACTGGGGCGCGCAGACGCAACGCTCGCTGCAGAACTTCCGGATCGGATGGGAGAAGCAGCCGCTGCCGGTGATCCGGGCGCTGGGGATCGTCAAACGCGCCGCCGCCGAGGCCAACATGGCGCTGGGCAAGCTCGATCCGAAGCTCGGCGAGGCGATCGTCGCGGCCGCCCAGGAGGTGATCGACGGCAAGCTCGACGACCACTTCCCGCTGGTCGTCTGGCAGACCGGCTCCGGCACCCAGTCGAACATGAACGCCAACGAGGTGATCTCGAACCGGGCGATCGAGATGCTGGGCGGCGAGATGGGCTCGAAGACGCCGGTGCACCCGAACGACCACGTCAACATGAGCCAGTCGTCGAACGACACCTACCCGACGGCCATGCACATCGCCTGCGCCGAGGAGGTCTCGCGGCGCGTGATGCCGGCGCTGGAGCACCTGCATGCGGCGCTGAAGGCGAAGACCGAAGCCTTCGCCCACATCATCAAGATCGGCCGCACCCACACCCAGGACGCCACTCCGCTGACGCTGGGCCAGGAGTTCTCCGGCTACGCCCACCAGATCGCCATGAGCGTCAGGCGCATCAAGGAGACGCTCTACGGGCTCTACGAGGTGGCGCAGGGCGGCACGGCCGTGGGCACCGGGCTGACCGCGCCGGTGGGCTTCGCCGAGAAGGTGGCCGAGCGGATCGCCGCCATCACCCGCCTGCCGTTCGTGACCGCGCCCAACAAGTTCGAGGCGCTGGCCGCGCACGACGCCATGGTGTTCAGCCACGGGGCGCTGGTGAGCGCGGCCTCGGCGCTGTTCAAGATCGGCAACGACATCCGCTTCCTTGGGAGCGGGCCGCGCGCCGGCTTCGGCGAGCTCGCCCTGCCGGAGAACGAGCCCGGCTCCTCGATCATGCCCGGCAAGGTCAACCCTACCCAGGCCGAGGCGCTGACCATGGTCTGCACCCAGATCATGGGCAACGAGACGACCATGACCATCGCCGGCTCGCAGGGCCAGTTCGAGCTCAATGTGTTCAATCCCGTGATGGCCTACAATTTCCTGCAAACCTGCCGCCTGCTGTCGGACGCGGCGATCTCCTTCACCGACAACATGGTGGCGGGCATCCAGGCGCGCGAAGACAACATCAAGGCCAATCTCGAGCGGTCGCTGATGCTGGTGACCGCGCTCAAGGAGCACATCGGCTACGACAAGGCCGCCGCGATCGCCAAGGCCGCGCACAAGAACGGCACCACGCTGCGCGAGGAAGCGGTCGGCGGCGGCTATGTGACGAACGACGAGTTCGACGCCTGGGTGCGCCCCGAGGACATGATCCGGCCGGGTTGAGGGACCCGGTCAGACGAAGACGCCATCCGGCGCGCCCCGGAACGCGTCTTCCTGGCTTCCGAGCCGCCTACGTCCGCCGCATCACCGCGAAGTCGGCGAGGTCCTCCAGGGCCGGGCGCCAGGGCGTCGGCTCGAAAATGGCAAGCGCGGCCTTGGCGCTCTCGGCATAGGCCTGGGCGAGGTCGAGGGTGGCCTCCAGCGCATGGGTCTGGCGCACCAGCTCGCGGGCATGCTCGAAATCGCCCTCGGCCTGGTCCCGCCGATCGACCGTGCGGAGCCAGAAGTCGCGCTCGGCCAGGCCGGTGCGCTGCATGGCGAGCAGCAGCGGCAGGGTCGCCTTGCCTTCCCGGAAGTCGTCGCCGGTGTTCTTGCCGAGCGTGCCGGAATCGCCGTCGTAGTCGAGGGCGTCGTCGACCAGCTGGAAGGCGAGGCCGAGGTCCTGGCCGAACCGGCGCAGCGCCCGGCAGCGCTCGGGGGAGGCGCCGGCCGAAACCGCGCCGGATTCCGCCGCGGCCGCGAACAGCTCGGCGGTCTTGGCGCGGATGATCTCGATGTAGAGGTCCTGCGTGAGTTCCGGGTCGTGCGAGCGGGTGAGCTGCAGCACCTCGCCCTCGGCGATCACGCGCGAGGCGCGGGCCAGGATCTCCAGGGCCGGCATGCAGCCCGCGCCCACCATCAGCTCGAAGGCGCGAGCGAACAGGAAATCGCCGACCAGCACCGATGATGGCGCGCCCCAGATCAGGTGGGCCGCGACGCGGCCGCGGCGCAGCTGCGAGGAATCCACCACGTCGTCGTGCAGCAGGGTCGCGGTGTGGATGAACTCCACCGCCGCCGCGAGCTTGAGACAGCCGTCGTCGCGGCCGCCGACCAGCCGGGCGGCGGCGACCGTCAGCAACGGCCGCAGGCGCTTGGCGGAGCCTGCGATCAGGTGGTCGGCCAGCGCCGGAATCACCGGGACCGGGCTGTCCATATGCCGCCGGATGAGCGCGTCGACCGCCGCCATGTCCGCCCGCGCCAGCGCCAGAAGCGCGTCCAGGGACGGCGGCTTGGGGGCGATCGCCGTGCGGGCGGCTTCCACGAGGACCTCGGCTCCTGGCTTCGGCGGAGGCTGGGGGAGGCTCGCCGCCGTTGCGGGGGACAATGGTGACGCGCTAGGCCACGGTCAAGCGACCCCGGCGCACTGTTCCGGTTCCTTATAGCAGGCCGCTCCCGATGGACGACACAACCGAAGACGCGGTGATGGGCGGGCGCGTGAGGCTCGTCCAGGCGGCGCGCGGCTACCGGGCGGGGCTCGACGCCGCCCTGCTGGCGGCCGCCTGCGACGCAGGCCCGGGCGCGCGGGTGATCGAAGCCGGCTGCGGGGCGGGCGCGGCGCTGCTGGCCGCCGCCACGCGGAGGCCGCAGGCGCGCTTCCTCGGCGTGGAGCGCGATCCGACGGCGGGCGCCCTGGCGCGGGAGAACGCCGCGTTGAACCGACTTTCGGAACGCGTGGAGATCATCGAGGCCGACGTCGCGGCGACGTTCTCGGCCTTGGGCGTCGCGCCGTTCGATGCGGCGCTGGCCAACCCGCCGTTCTTCGACGACCCGGGCGCGATCCGCGGCCCCGCGCCGGCCCGGCGGGGCGCGTGGCTCGCCGAGGGCGGGCTCGGCGCATGGACCGGCTTCCTGCTGAAGGCGGTGCGCGAGGGCGGGACGATCACCGTCATCCACCGCGCCGACCGGCTGGCCGACATCCTTGCCCTGCTCGGCGAGAGGGCGGGCTCGTTCCAGGTGCGGCCGGTCCATCCGTTCGCCGAGGCGCCGGCGAAGCGGGTGCTGGTGCGGGCGGTGAAGACAGGGAGAGCGCCGCTCAAGCTCCTGCCGCCGCTCGTGCTGCACGCGCGGACAGGGGACAAGCACACGCCCGAGGCCGAGGCCATCCTGCGCGGGCGGGCGGCGCTCGACTGGGCCTAGCCCGACCCCTCACCCGGCGGGCAGGCCGAGCCGCTCGCGATAGGTCGGGTGCACCAGATCGTGCGCCTCGGCATGCCGCTGGATATAGCTGGCCATGAACGGGCAGAGCGGGATGATCTTCAGGCCGCGATGGCGCGCGTAATCGATGGCGTAGCGGGCCAGCCGGCTGCCGATCCCCTTGCCCTCGAAAGCCGCGGGCACGACCGTGTGCGGCAGGATGATCCCGCCCTCGACCAGCTGGTACTCGGCGAAGGCGGTCTCGCCCGCGAGGCTGATCTCGAAGCGGTGCTCGGCGGTGTTGTCGACGATGTCTGGAACTTCACTCATCGCTCCTTCTTGACGCCGAACGGTCCGCTCGCCAAGCTCATGGCCATCGGCCACGTGAAGAGAGGAGGAGGCCAATGTCGAAACCCATTGTGCGAGCCCCTCGCCGCGTCGCCGTGCGCGCCGCCTGAAGGCGGCCGAAGCTCCTGACATCCTGAAGGGACTTCCGCGGTCGACGCCGATCGGCTCATCGACCTTCCGAAGGAAACCCTGACATTGCTCACGACCTATGGCTGGAGCCGCGGGCTCCAGCGGGACTTCGCGCCGCACGCGGCGCGCGGCCTCCTCGCCGGACGGGTGATCGTCCAGCAGCGGGGGCTCTATCGGCTCGCCACCGAGGCGGGCGAAGCCGACGCCCAGCTCTCGGGCCGGTTCCACCACCAGGCCGGCGAGGGCGAGCACCCGGTGGCCGGCGACTGGGTCGCGGCGCAGGGCGGCGACGGCTTCGCCTTGATCCAGGCGGTCCTGCCGCGGCGCACCGCCTTCGTGCGCAAGGAGGCGGGGACGGCGCACGGCCTGCAGGTGGTGGCCGCCAACGTCGACGTGGCGCTGCTGACGCTGTCGCTCAACGCCGACCTCAACCTTCGGCGGCTGGAGCGCTATCTGGCGGCGACCTACGAGAGCGGCGCGGCGCCGGTCGTGGTGCTCACCAAGGCCGACCAGGCGGCGGATGTCGCGGCCGCAACCGATGCGGTCCAGCGGATCGCGGGCGAGGCGCCCGTCATCGCCGTCTCCGCGCTCACCGGAGCGGGACTCTCCCTTCTGGCCGAGCAGCTCGAGCCGCGGCGGACCGCGGTCCTGCTGGGCTCCTCGGGCGTGGGCAAGTCGACCCTGGTGAACGCGCTCGCCGGGGCCGAACTGATGGCCGCCCGGGCGATCCGCGAGGGTGACGAGAAGGGCCGGCACACCACCACCCACCGCGAGCTGATCCGGCTGCCGTCCGGCGCGCTGATCCTCGACACGCCCGGGATGCGCGAGCTCGGCCTGGTGGACGCCGGAGCCGGCGTGGCGGCGGTGTTCGGCGCGGTGGAAGCCGAGGTGGAGGCGCTCGCAGCGGCCTGCCGGTTCAACGACTGCCGGCACGAGGCCGAGCCGGGCTGCGCCGTGCAGGCCGCGCTCCACGAGGGCCGACTCGATCCGGCGCGCTACGGCAGCTGGCTCAAGCTGCAGCGGGAGCTGGTCCACGAGCGCGCCAAGGAGGATCCCGCCTTCAAGAAGGCCCAGCAGCGCGAGTGGATCAGCCGCATGAAGAGCGCGCGGGCCTGGATGAAGCAGAAGCGGAAGTG
Source organism: Phenylobacterium sp. (assembly GCF_025934275.1). Lineage (GTDB taxonomy): Bacteria > Pseudomonadota > Alphaproteobacteria > Caulobacterales > Caulobacteraceae > Phenylobacterium. The sequence goes on along the minus strand of NZ_JAICYI010000072.1, from coordinate 4,510 downwards.
GGAGTAGCTGGAACCCGGCCTCCGCCGGGACTCCGCTTTCGCGGGTCAGTTGCGCTCGACGTCGACCAGCTTGTTCTTGGTGATCCAGGGCATCATCGCGCGGAGCCTCGCGCCCACCTCCTCGATCGGATGCTCGGCGTTGCGCTTGCGGGTCGCCTTGAAGGAGGGCTGGCCGGCGGCGTTCTCGAGCATCCAGTCCTTCACGAAGCGGCCCGACTGGATGTCCTCCAGCACCTGCTTCATCTCGGCCTTGGTCTGAGGGGTCACGATGCGCGGGCCGGTGACGTACTCGCCGTACTCGGCGGTGTTGGAGATCGAGTAGTTCATGTTGGCGATGCCGCCCTCGTAGATCAGGTCGACGATCAGCTTCACCTCGTGCAGGCACTCGAAGTAGGCCATCTCCGGGGCGTAGCCGGCCTCGACGAGCGTCTCGAAGCCGGCGCGGATCAGCTCCACGAGGCCGCCGCAGAGCACGCTCTGCTCGCCGAACAGGTCGGTCTCGCACTCCTCGCGGAAGGTGGTCTCGATAATCCCGGAGCGGCCGCCGCCGATCGCCGAGGCGTAGGCCAGGCCGAGGTCGAGCGCGTTGCCGGTGGCGTCCTTGTGCACCGCGATCAGGCAGGGCACGCCGCCGCCCTTCTGGTACTCGCCGCGCACGGTGTGGCCGGGACCCTTGGGCGCGACCATCAGGACATCGATCGAGGCTCTGGGCTCGATCAGGCTGAAGTGGACGTTGAGGCCGTGGGCGAACAGCAGGGCGGCGCCGTCCTTGATGTGAGGCGCGATCTCCTCGTTGTAGATCCCGCGCTGCAGCTCGTCCGGGGCGAGGATCATGATCGCATCGGCCCACTTCGCGGCCTCGGGCACGCTCATCACCTTCAGGCCGTCGGCCTCGACCTTCTTGGCGGTGGCGGAGCCGGGCTTCAGCGCCACGGCGACGTTCTTGACGCCGGAATCGGTGAGATTGAGCGCATGCGCGCGGCCCTGGGAGCCATAGCCTACGACCGCGATCTTCTTGTCCAGGATGCGGGAAATGTCGGCGTCGCGGTCGTAGTAGACGCGCATGATCGTTCTCCTAGAGGGACAAGACGCGCTGCGCTTGCGCAACGGCAGTGCGGGAAAGCGCGGGCTCTGAAGCGGTTTTTTGCCGGGAGGTCAAGGGAAGCGCCCCGCCTCAGAGTCGCAGCCGGGCCATGGTGAGGCGGCTTACCGAAATCCGCGAAGCTTGGCAAAAGAAGGCCATGGACTACGACAAGACCGCGATCCCGGAAGCCTACGACCGCGGCCGCCAGATGCAGCCCGGCGTCATGGCGCTGTGGCTGGACGAGATGGCCTCGATCCTGCCTCGCCGGCCGGAGCGGATCGTCGACCTGGGCTGCGGCACCGGGCGACTCTCGGCCGGGCTCGCGAACGGCTACGCCGCGCAGGTGATCGGCGTCGATCCCTCGGAGAAGATGCTGCGCGAGGCGCAGGCCAAGGACCTGGGTCCTGACGTGAGCTTCCGAAGAGGCTCGGCCGAGACGATCACCGTGGAGAGCGGCTGGGCGGACCTCGTCTTCATGTCGATGGTCTTCCACCACATCGACGACCGCGAAACCGCGGCCGCGGAGTGCATGCGGGTCCTGGCGCCGGGCGGGTGCGTGGCGATCCGCAACGCCACCCGCGAGCAGGCCGCAAGCGTGCCGTTCAACGGATGGTTCGAGGGGTTCGAAGCCGTCTACGAGGCGCGGATGCCGGCGCTCGCGGAGATCACCGCGCCGTTCGAGGCGGCCGGCTTCCGCCTGATCGGGCGCAGGGTGATCGACCAGCCGACGCATCCGGACTGGACGACCTTCGTGGCGCGCACCGCGCAACGCGCCGACAGCCTGCTGATCCGTCTGCCGGACGCCGCGTTCGAAGCGGGCATGGCGCGCCTGCGGGCCGCGAACCGCCCCGGCCCCGTGCACGACCGCGTGGACCTGGTGGTCCTGCAGACGCCCGCATGATCGACGTCGGGCGCCACATCCAGCTCGGCGATGACGAGGTGCAGGTGCGCGCGGTCCGCGCCTCGGGCCCTGGCGGACAGAATGTTAACAAGACCTCGAGCGCGATCGAACTCAGGTTCGACGTGCGAAATTCGCCCTCGCTCCCGGAGCGGGTGAAGAGCCGGCTCGAACACCTGGCCGGCGGCCGCCTCACCCAGGAGGGGGTGCTGGTGCTGTTCGCCCAGGAGCACCGCAGCCAGGAGATGAACCGGCAGGCGGCGATGGATCGGCTGGTGGCGCTGATCCGCAAGGCCGCCGAACCGCTTCCGCCGCCGCGCAAGAAGACCCGCCCGACGCGGGCGGCGCGGCAGAGACGGCTGGAGGCCAAGGCGCGACGCGGCGGCGTCAAGGCCCTGCGCGGCCGGGTCGGACCGGAAGACTGACGGCGCGCCGCCGAAGGAACAAAGCTTGGCCATAGGCGGTTAGGCAAGCGGGCGCGCCCCGGCGGCCTCTGGCAAGGTTTCGCCGCATTGGCCTATAAGCTCCGCTCCATGCTCCGCGTCAGACTTCTCGCCGTCCTTGTCCTGGCCGCCGCGGCCGCCGCCTGCGCGCCGACGCTCGGGCCGCCGCCGCCGGGCTATCCGGCGCCCGTCGAGCCGGGGAGGGGCGAGCCCGCCTTCCGCGCGCACGACTTCGCCTGGTCGCAGCAGCCGGGCGCCAACACCATCGCCGGCCGGCTGATCTACCAGCGAGGGACCACGCGCTACACCTGCGCCGGAGCGATCGTCATCCTGACGCCGGAGACCACCTGGTCGCGGCGGCGCATGGAGGTGCTCTACCTTTCTTCCGAGCGCGCGGCCTTGCCCGCCGACGAGGTGCGGGCCAGGACCGCCGAGGCCCCGCCCGGCGACTCCTCGCCGTTCATCAAGCGCGCGACCTGCGATTCCACCGACCGCTTCAGCTTCACCCGCCTGCCGGACGGCGCCTGGTACGCGATCACCATCGGCCGGCCGGTGAAGGGGACCGGGCCGAGCCTGGCCCTGATGCGCCGCGTGGTGACCCGCGGCGGCCGCACGGTGACCGTCGGCCTCTGAAGCTGAGCCGGACCCGACGGCGGCTACGCCGTTCTCCTCCGCCAGATGAAAACCTAAGGAGGAGACCTCAATGCGTAAGCTGCTGATGGCGGGCCTGGCTGCGGCCATGCTGGCGGGCGGCGCAGGCGTCGCCGGCGCCCAGACCGTGGTTGTGGAACGCTGGGGCCATTGGGACCCGACCTGGGGCGCGCCGCCGCCGCCGCCGCCGGCTCGCGTCGTCTACTGGCGCGCCCACGAGCACGACTGGTACGGCCACGTGCACCACTGCATGGTGACCTTCCATCGCTACGATCCGCGCCGCGACATGTACTACGAGGGCCATCGTTGGGTCCCCTGCCGCGACCACGATCACGACGGAGACTAGCCGCCGCAGATCTCCGGATCTGCCGCGAGGCCCCGGTTCCCCGGGGCCTTTTCGTTGCTGCATGATTTGATCGGTCGGATGGTGAACCGCCTCGCGGGTTCAAGGATTTGGCTTTCGGGTGGGGCCGCATGGAGGGTGTCATGCGCGACCTGGTCTGCGCGGGCCTGGCGGCCGGCGCGCTCGCGCTCGTAGGATCCGGCGCGGCGGCGGGCGGGCCGCAGCCGAAGCCGAAACCCAGGCAACCCGCCGCAGCCTCTGCGGAACGGTTCGGCGTCAAGGCGGCGTTTCAGACCGAGACCGGCAAGGGCTACACCGCGCGTGAGCGGCATATGGCGGACTGCCTCGCCACCTACCGCAACTATGACCCGGCCAGCGACCGGATCGTCATCCGGCCGGGCGTCACCCGCCGCTGCGAACTCTAAAAAGCCAATAAAATCCAAGCGCGGCCCTGGGAACCCGCTTCGCACTCGCGGGCGTTGAAGGGGGACGAGCCGCGGACGGCGAGACCTGACACGCCCTCCCCGCCCAATCGGCTCCGTCAACCGAGGTCGAGCGCGCCCGGATCGCCCGGCAAGCCGGGCGGGCGCGTTCCCGGGGATGCCCGAGAGGAGTGAGTGATGCGTAAGACCCTAGGCGCGGCGATCGCCGGCCTGACTATCGTCGCAGGCGGCGCGATGGTCGCCGGCGCGGCGACCGCTCAGCCCTACTACGGCTACTACTACAACCCGCCGCCGACGGCCTATTACTACACCCCGCCGGTGAACCCCTACGTGCCCGCCCCCGCCTATGCGACGCCCTACTATGCGGCGCCGGGGCTGGCCGGCGCGGTGATCGGCTCCATCCTGGGCGCCGACTCCTTCGCGACCGCGCCGGGCGTGCCGGTGGACCGGTTCGGCCCTGACCCGAACGGCATGCTGGCCGCCGACGGCCACCGCATCAAATGCAAGCTGCGGGACGACTACGACTATGGCTATCGGACCCGCCGGGTCTGCTGGGAAGAGTACTAGGCTCCCAGCCGCGGAATGACGAACGCCCGCCAGGCGACTGGCGGGCGTTCTTCTCAGTGCACCCGGGCCCGGGCGATCTCG
>NZ_JAICYI010000004.1 GCF_025934275.1 Phenylobacterium sp. | reverse complement strand
GACATCGCCAAGTGGGCCGAGATCCACCGCGACATCATCGCCCGCTTCGGCCGCTTCCCGCACCGCAACGCCTGCCTCGGCCGCGCGACCACGCCGCAGGAGCAGGCCTTCCTCGACGCGGGCGGCTTCGGGGGGTGATCGGCCGCCGAAACCTGTGAATCAGCGGATCACCTAATTCCCGGTCAGGCCGAATCAGCGCGACCCTCAGGTCCGATGTCCGTGCAAGTCTCCATCGCCGATCGCTATCAGGCCGCGCTCGATCATCCCGAGCGGCAGTACCTGGAGCTGCTGGCCGACATCCTGGAAAACGGCGTGGAACGCGGCGACCGGACCGGCGTCGGCACCCTGGGCGTGTTCGGGCGGCAGATGCGCTTCGACCTCGCCAAGGGCTTTCCGCTCATCACCACCAAGAAGCTGCACAGGAAGTCGATCATCCTCGAGCTGCTGTGGTTCCTGCGCGGCGACACCAACGTCCGCTGGCTGCAGGAGCGCGGGGTCTCCATCTGGGACGAGTGGGCCGATCCGGCGGGCGAGCTCGGGCCGGTGTACGGCAAGCAGTGGCGCTCCTGGACCGCGCCGGACGGCCGCGTGATCGACCAGATCGCCGCGGTGGTCGAGAGCCTGAGGCGCAATCCCAACTCGCGCCGCCACATCGTCTCGGCCTGGAACCCGGCCGAGGTGGACGACATGGCGCTGCCGCCGTGCCACTGCCTGTTCCAGTTCTTCGTCGCCGACGGCCGGCTCTCCTGCCAACTCTACCAGCGCTCGGCCGACGTGTTCCTGGGCGTGCCGTTCAACATCGCCAGCTACGCGCTCCTGACCCTGATGGTGGCGCAGGTGACCGGCTATGGGCCGGGCGAGTTCGTGCACACCCTGGGCGACGCGCACCTCTACCTCAATCACGTCGAGCAGGCGCGCCTGCAGCTTTCCCGCGAGCCCCTGCCCTTCCCGCAGATGAAGCTCGCGCCCCGGAGCGACCTCTTCGCCTTCGAGTTCGAGGACTTCCAGCTGGAGGGCTACCGCGCGCATCCGAGCATTCGGGCGCCCATCGCGGTGTGAGCGAGTCCTTTCCAAGCCCATTCGCCCCGTCCCCAAAGTCGATTGGTGCTCAGCGGCTCAAGTCGATCCTGCGCTGGATCGCCATGGTCGGTCTCGCCCTGTCGATCGTGGGGCTCGCGATCGCGAAACTCCTCGCGAACAACGACGACTTCGTCGTGTGGGCTTTGCTCGGAGCGTTTGCGTGCGGCATCCCAGGAGCGATCGCCCTCGCCGGCCTGATGTTGTGGGATTTGCCTCACATGTTGCGGTGGCGGCGCGCAGAGCGAGACTATCGAAGGCGTCTGGCAGCCCTTCCCACCGCCGCCAAACTTCTGCTGTGGGACATGAGCGCGTCGGGAGCGTTTCGCACTTACCTGCCGGCGGCGCATGAGGCGCTTCCGGCAGTCACGAATTCCGGTTTCCTCCGGATCATCGAGGAGCGTAACGGGGCGGTTGTCGTTGCAGTCCCGGAGGCCGATTGCGATCTTCATCTCTATGTCGCCCCCGTCGCCTTGGCTCTCCGCGGCCGTGCGCTCGAGAGTGCCGGTAGAGCGCTATGGCTCGAACAGTTTGAAGCTGAAAAGCGCTTCAACACCTCGGGGCAGCGACGTCTGCATTGAACCGCAATGGGGGCCAGCCACCCCTCGGTCATTCGGCCGCCGGACCGATCGCGCACGCTCGCCGGCCGCCGACTTCCCATCGGAACGTGGGTCCCGCGTCGCGCGGGACTTGGCGCCCCGCGGCATCGGGACGAATGTCGCCCCGGATATCCGCGATATTCCGGCAGGGGGGCTTCAAATGGCGCACGTGGCGGTGATCGGCGCCGGCTTCGCCGGCCTTGCGACCGGGCTGTTCCTGGCCCGGCGCGGCCATACGGTCGAGCTGATCGAAAAGGACGCGGCCGCGCCGCCCGACGACGTCGAGGCCTGCTTCGCCGACTGGACGCGGCGCGGCGTCGCCCAGGCCCGCCAACCGCATCTGCTGCTCTCTCGCGGCGTTCGCGTGCTGCAGGAGGAGGCGCCCGAGACGCTCGCCGCCTTCTGCGCCGCGGGAGCGAGTCTCTTGACCAACCTCGGCCAGAGAAAGCAGGCCGGCGACCGCGAGGCGGTGTTCTTCGTCGCCGCCCGCCGGCTCCCGATGGAAGCGGCCATGCGAGGCGAGACGCTCGGCCGGCCCTCGATCTCGCTGACGCTCGGCGAAGTCGACGGCCTGATCGCCAGGCGAGAGGGCGGCGAGCCCCCGCTGGTCACCGGCGTCGCGCTTGCCGATGGCCGGAAGGTCGAGGCCGACCTGGTGGTCGACGCGTCGGGCCGCTGGTCGAAGGCGCCGGAGCATCTCGCCGCCATCGGCGCCGATCCCGTGGGCGAGACGAGTCAAGACCTGCAGTTCTGTTATCTGTCCCAATGGCGGCGCAAGCGGGCGGGCGCCCCGTTCCCGCCCGGTTTCATGCCGCTGACGATCAACTCCGCGTTCGCACCCTTCATCTGCTTTCCCGCCGACGGCGGCGTGTTCTCGGTCACCATGGCCGTCTCGCTCAACGACCCGCTGCGCGGCAAGCTCCGGCGCCCGGAGGTCTTCGAGCGGGTGGCGAACGCTATCAAGGGCTTCGAACCATGGCTCGACCAGACCGATGCGATCACCGAGCCGCAGGTCATGGCGCGGATCGAGAACCGCTGGCGTTCCCTGGCGCCCGAGGGCCGCGCGGTCGTGCGGGGCTTCGCGCTGGTGGGAGATTCCGCCATCCATACCAATCCCACGTTCGGACGCGGCATCTCGTTCGCCTGTCTCCAGGCGAGATGGCTCGCCGAGGCGCTGGAGGAGCGCGATCTGCGCTCCGCCGCCTTCACCCGCGAGTTCGAGGCCTGGAAGGTGGCCGAACTCCTCGGCTGGTATCAGGCTCAGCTCGTCGCCGACGGACGCCGCCTGGCGGGCATCGAGCGCGCGCTGCGCGGCCAAGCCTTGCCAGAGCCCGACGATGCGCCATCGCGCTTCGTGGCCGCGCTCAGCCTGATCGCGCCGGAGAACCCGCAGATCGCCGCCGCCCTGTCCCGCATGATGCACATGCTGACCACCCCGCAGGAGCTCGCCCGGGACCCCGTCGTCGGTCCGGCGGTGGCCAAGCGCCTCGAGGCCGGCGGCTGCTTGCTGCCGCCGATGGCCGGGCCCAGCCGCGCCGAGTTCGAGGCGCTGGTCGCCTGAGGGCGGTGACGCATCGGGCAAGCCGCGCTACAGGCCTGTCATGCCTTCGGTCATCCTCGCCGCCGGACCCATCGCGCGCGCCAGGAACGGCGTGATCGGCAGGGACGGCCGCCTGCCCTGGCGGCTGAAGTCCGACCTGGCGATCTTCCGCGAGGTGACCCTGGGCAAGCCGGTGATCATGGGGCGCAAGACCTTCGAGAGCCTGCCGGGCCCGCTGAAGGGCCGCACCAACATCGTGCTGACCCGCGAGCGCGGCTATCAGGCCAAGGGCGCCGTGGTCTGCGACGACTTCTCGGAGGCGGTGCAGATCGGCCGCGAGCAGGCGGCCGAGGACGGCGCTGGCGAGGTCTGCGTGATCGGCGGCGCCTCGGTCTTCGAGTTGGCGCTCGGCAAGGCGCAGCGGCTCTATCTCACCGAAGTCAACGGCGAGCCCGAGGGCGACGTCGTCCTGCCGCCGATCGATGAGCACCAATGGCGGGAAGTGCGGCGCGAGCACCGCCCCGCCTCCGAAGCAGACCAGTACGCCTTCACCTTCCGGGTGCTCGACCGGCGCTGAGGCCCTTCCCTTCAGCGCGGGCGGCGTGGCTATAGTCGCCGCCGCACCGATGAGGAAGGGAGATGGTTGTGGATATCGAGCTCGTCACCGAGGGCCTGGAATTCCCGGAAGGCCCGATCGCCATGAACGACGGCTCCGTCATCCTGACCGAGATCAAGGGCCGGCGGCTGACGCGGGTGAAGCCGGACGGCTCCAAGGAGGTGGTCGCCGAGACCGGCGGCGGACCGAACGGGGCGGCGATCGGCCCCGACGGAGCGATCTACGTCACCAACAACGGCGGGTCGTTCGAGTGGCTGGACGTGGGCGGCCTGTGCATCCCCGGGCCGACGCCGGCCAGCCACACCGGCGGCTCCATCCAGCGGGTCGACATCGCTTCGGGCAAGGTGGAGACGGTCTATGAGAGCTGCGAGGGGAGACGGCTGATCGGCCCGAACGACCTGGTGTTCGACAAGGCCGGGAACATCTGGTTCACCGACCATGGCTGCTCGACGCCGGAGGGGCGCAAGTTCGGGGGAGTCTACTACGCCAAGCCGGACGGCGGCTCCATCTCCCGCCAGCGCGACCACATCATCTCGCCGAACGGCATCGGCCTCTCGCCCGACGAGAAGGTGGTCTACGTGGCCGACACCAACCTGGGCCGCCTGTGGGCCTTCGACGTGGAGGGCCCCGGCGTGCTGGCGGCCGGGCCGGGATTCGCGCCAGGGCGCGTCGTGCACAACCTGCAGGGCTATCAGCTGCTCGACAGCCTTGCGGTGGAAGCCGGCGGCAAGGTCTGCGTCGCCACCATCATCAATGGCGGGATCACCGCCTTCGACCCCGACGGAACGATCGAGCACTATGCGTTCCCCGACGTCCTGTGCACCAACATCTGCTTCGGCGGGGCGGACCTGCGCGACGCCTGGGTCACCGCCTCCTCCACCGGCAAGCTCTACAAGTGCCGCTGGCCGCGCCCCGGGCTGAAGCTCAACTTCAACGCCTAGCTGCAGGCGCCTTAAGTCGGGAACCGGACGGCGCCGTGGCACGCTTAAGACAAGGATTGGGGGCGGGGCGAAGACCGCCGGCGAAGACGCGGGAAAATTCCATGGATACAGCCGTGCGGGCTGACCCCGAACTGGCGTTGACAGGAATTCCGGGTCTGGACGATGTCCTGTCCGGCGGCCTGGCGCGCGCACGCGTCTATCTGATCGAAGGCAGCCCCGGCACCGGCAAGACCACGGCGGCCCTGTCGTTCCTGCGCCAGGGGGCGGCGGCCGGCGAGCGGGGCCTCTACATCACGCTGTCGGAAACCGAGAACGAGCTGCGCGACACCGGCCTCTCCCATGGCTGGCAGCTCAAGGGCATCGAGATCTTCGAGCTGGTCCCGCCGGAGAGCCTGCTCGACGAGAAGCAGCAGCAGAGTCTGCTCTACTCCTCCGATCTCGAGCTCGGCGAGACCACGCGGATGATCTTCGACGCCGTCGAGCGGATCCGACCGGACCGGGTGGTGATCGACAGCCTCTCGGAGATCCGGCTGCTGGCGCAGAGCTCCCTGCGCTATCGGCGTCAGGTGCTGGCCCTGAAGCACTATTTCGCCAAGCACAACGCCACCGTCCTGCTGCTCGACGACCTCACCACCGACACCCTGGACAAGACGGTGCACAGCGTGGCGCACGGCGTCATCCGCCTGGAGGAGCTCGCGCCCGAGTATGGGGCCGAACGGCGCCGCATGCGGGTCGTCAAGTACCGGGGCCGCCGGTTCCGCGGCGGCTTCCACGATTTCACGATCAAGACCGGAGGCCTGGAGATCTATCCGCGGCTGGTCTCCTCCGAGCACAAGACGAGGTTCGCGCGCGACCAGCTGTCGAGCGGCGTCAGCGGCCTGGACGCGCTCCTCGGCGGCGGCGTGGAGCGCGGCTCGAGCTGCCTGATCCTGGGGCCCGCAGGCACCGGCAAGTCGCTGATGGCGCTCTACTTCGTGCTGGCGGCGATCAAGCGCGGCGAACGCGCCGCCCTGTTCGCGTTCGACGAGGAGATCGGCCTCCTGATCGACCGCACCGCCGCGTTCGGCATCGACCTGCCGGCGCTGATGGCCTCGGAGAAGCTCGTCTTGCACCAGGTGGACGCCGCGGAGCTGTCGCCCGGCGAGTTCACCGCCATGGTGCGGCACTGCGTGGACGACAACAACATCCGCACGGTGGTCGTCGACAGCCTGAACGGCTACCAGGCGGCGATGCCGGAGGAGCAGTTCCTGATCCTCCATATCCACGAGCTGCTGCAGTACCTGAACCGCCAGGGCGCGACGACCTTCCTCACCGTCGCCCAGCACGGGCTGGTGGGGGAGATGAAGGCTCCGGTGGACGTCACCTATCTCGCCGACACCGTGCTGCTGCTCCGCTACTTCGAAGCCACCGGCGACGTGCGCCGCGCCGTCTCGGTGATCAAGAAGCGCGCGGGCAAGCACGAGAAGACCATCCGCGAGTTCGAGATCGACGAGCGCGGCCTCTCGGTCGGCCGGCCGATCACCGAGTTCCAGGGCGTCCTGCGCGGCGTACCGAACTTCGTGGGACCGGGGGCGGACCTGATGGGTGAACCCTCGGCATGACGCAGGACGCGTCCGAGCGCGTTCTCGTCCTGGCGCCCTCGGGACGCGACGCCGCCATAGCCCAGGCCATCCTCGCGGAGGTCGGCCTCGGCGTGGCGGTGTGCGATGACCTGCGTGAGCTGTGCGGCCAGTTCGAGCACGGCGTCGGCGTCGCCCTGATCGTCGAGGAGGCGCTGCAGGGCGCCGACTACGGGCTGATCGCGCGCTGGATCGGGGCGCAGCCCCCCTGGTCCGATCTTCCGATCGTGCTGCTGGCCCAACGCGGCGGCGGGCTGGAGCGCAATCCCGCGGCGCGCCGTCTGAGCCTGGCCCTCGGCAACGTCACCTTCCTGGAGCGGCCCTTCCACCCCACCACCCTGGTCAGCGTCGTGGAGACGGCGCTGCGCGGGCGCAGGCGGCAGTACGAGGCCCGCGACCGGATCGAGACCATCCGCGCGGCTGAGGAGCTGCTGGAGCAAAGGGTCCGCGAACGCACAGCCGAGCTCGCGGCCGCCAACCGGCAGCTCGCCGACCAGATCGCCGAGCGGGAGCGGATCGAATCGGTCTTGCGCCAGGCCCAGCGGCTGGAGGCGGTGGGCCAGCTCACCTCGGGCGTGGCGCACGACTTCAACAACCTCCTGATGGTCGTGCTCGGCAACCTCCGCCAGATGCAGAAGGCCGAGACCGACCCGGCCAACCTGCGGCGACTGCAGATGATGGTCCAGGCCGCCGAGCGGGGCGCGCAGCTCACCACCCAGATGCTGGCCTTCTCGCGCCGCCAGCAGCTAGACCCTCGGGCCGTCGACCTCAACGAGACCGTTCTGGGCATGCACGACCTGCTGCAGTCGACGATGGGCGGCAGCGTGGCCATCGTCACCCAGCTGCAGCCGGACCTGTGGCCGGCGATGATCGATCCGACCCAGATCGAGCTGGTGATCCTCAACCTGGCGATCAACGCGCGCGATGCGATGGAGGTGGGCGGCCGGCTCACCGTCGAGACGGCCAACGTGACCCTGCCCGCAGCCATCGGGCCTGAGGAGCCGCCGGCCGGCGACTACGTGATGGTGGCGGTGACCGACACCGGACCGGGCATGAGCGAGGAGGTCAAGGCGCGGGTGTTCGAGCCGTTCTTCACCACCAAGGAGGTCGGCAAGGGCTCGGGTCTCGGGTTGTCGCAGGTGTTCGGCCTGGCCAAGCAGTCCGGCGGCGGGGTGCGGATCGACAGCCTCCCTGGTCAAGGCGCCTCGGTGAAGGTCTATCTGCCGCGCGCCGCCATCGATCCGCAACGGGACGCGCCGCAGCCTGAACCCAACAGCTCGGCCGACGCCGCGAACCTGAGCGTGCTGGTCGTCGACGACGACAGCGCCGTGCGCGAGGTCACCGCAGAGATCCTGGGCGAACTCGGCTACCGCGTGATCGAGGCCGGCAGCGGCGGGGACGCGCTCCACCTCCTGGAGCACGAGGACCGGATCGACGTGATGCTCGTCGACTTCGCCATGCCCGGCATGAACGGCGCGGAGGTCGCCCGCGAGGCGCGCGCACGGCGGCCGGAGGTGCCGATCCTGTTCGTCACCGGCTATGCCGACACGGCGGCGCTGGAACAGGCCGGAGAAGGCGGCATCCTGCGCAAGCCCTACCTGGAGCGCGAGCTCGCGGCCAAGCTCAGGGCGGTGCTGCGCGCCTCGCCGACGGCGAACGCCGCCTCGCGGCGCGCCAAGCTCTCCGGCGGCCAGACCTCGGCGGAGTTGTAGTAGGCGGGAAACGTCCGCGCGCCCTTGGGCAGGCGCACCCACGGCTGCCTGGAGCGGGTGTAGATGTGCACGTCGGGCTGGATGGCGGTGGGGTCGTCCAAGGTCCCCACCCGCATGAAGCGGATCGAGCTCAGGCCTCCGTACTGCGACCACAGCGCCGTTCCGCAGGCCGGGCAGCGGAAGACGTCGTGCGGGCGGCCGCTGTCGGTCGGCATGCGCGAGGGCGCGGCCTCGCCCTGGACCTCGACCCGATCCGCCTCGATCAAGGCGTTCAGCACGAAGGCCGAGCCGGTCTGCCGCTGGCAGTCCAGGCAGTGGCAGCAGTGGGTGATCATCGGCGGCGAGGTCATCCGGTAGGTGACCGCCCCGCAGGCGCATCGGCCGGTCAATTCGCTCATGCCGCCATTCTAGCGAGCGACTGCTGACAGGGTGGAGTCACCAGCCGCCGCATGCCGAGGGCTACGGGCCCCGGCGCGGCCGCGGAGGCGGCGCGGTCTCACGCTGAACGACGTGGCCGACGACGATCGCCGCGGGATAGAGGATTTCCTCCTCCTGGCGCGCATGGGCTGCAAGCTTCTCGGCCAGCGCCACCTCATCGAGGCGACCTTGCCGCTTGGCGACCGCCTCGAACCGCGCGCGCGCCTGGCCGATGCGCCGGTGCTCGGCGAGCATCTTGGGCATCTCGGCCTCCAGCGCGCGGGTCATCGGCAGCACGGAACGCATGCTGGGCGTCGCCGGGCCGCGCGAAAGCGGGAGCAGGAGCGAAAGCGGCGGCGCAGCGATCTCCTCCTCGCGCTTGAAGTGCGGGTCCAGGACCGCCAGCAGGTTGCGCGCCGCGGCGCCGAGGTCGCCAGGCTCGTGGGTTGCGCGCTCCAGGGCGCCGTGAATCTCCCGATGTTCCTCTGCGATCGACGACGGGGTCTGTAGCGGCTGAGCGTGCGCCGCTTGGACGCCGAGCAGGGCGGCGGCGGCCGCTCCCGAGATTGCGAGCTTGCGCATGGGCGTCTCCTTTGCGTCCCAATCGTGTGACCTCTCGGCGTCGGCGCTTTGATCCCGCTCAACACGCCGGCAAAGTTGACGCCAGCGTCACCTTGTTCGGCGGCCGCCGATCGGCGATGATGCCGGCTCCGCAGGAGGACACCCCATGGACGACGCTTCGATCGACGTGAAGCGCGCCGCGCGCGAAGCCGCCTATTCGATGCCGATCGAGGACATCAATCCGGTCGATCCGCAGATGTTCAGGGACGACACCTGGCATCCCTACTTCGAGCGGCTGCGCAAGGAGGACCCGGTCCACTGGGCGGTCTCGGAGGAAGAGGACGTCGGCGGCTACTGGTCGGTGACCCGCTACAACGACATCATGGCGATCGACACCAACCACCAGGCGTTCTCCTCCGTCCCGACCATCGTCCTGCCGGACCCGGCGGAAGACTTCACGCTGCCGATGTTCATCGCGATGGATCCCCCCAAGCACGATGAGCAGCGCAAGACGGTGAGCCCGATCGTGGCGCCGCCGAACCTGGCGCGCATGGAGCCGGTGATCCGCGAGCGGGCCGCGAAGATCCTCGACGACCTGCCGATCGGCGAAGAGATCGACTGGGTCGACAAGGTCTCCATCGAGCTCACCACCATGACGCTGGCGACGCTGTTCGACTTCCCGTGGGCGGACCGGCGCAAGCTCACCCGCTGGTCGGACGTGGCGACCGCAGGGCCGGAGAGCGGCATCTTCAACAGCACCGATCCGGAGGAAGCCGAGCAGCAGCGGCGCATGGAGCTGTTCGAGTGCGTCGACTACTTCATGAACCTGTGGAACGAGCGGGTGAACGCCCCGCCCAAGTCCGACCTGATCTCCATGCTGGCGCACGGCGAGTCCACCAAGAACATGGATCGCATGGAGTACCTCGGAAACCTGATCCTGCTGATCGTGGGCGGCAACGACACCACCCGCAACACCATCTCCGGCTCGATCTATGCGCTGTCGCAGAACCCCGACCAGGAGCGGATCCTGCGCGCCAACCCGGAGGTCATCCCCTCGATGGTCTCCGAGACCATCCGCTGGCAGACGCCCCTGGCCTACATGCGCCGCACCGCGCTGGAGGACTTCGAGCTGCACGGCAAGACGATCAAGGCCGGCGAGAAGATCGCCATGTGGTACGTCTCCGGCAACCGCGACGAGACGGTGATCGATCGGCCGAACGACTACTGGATCGAGCGGCCGCGGGTGCGCCAGCACCTCTCCTTCGGCTTCGGCATCCACCGCTGCGTCGGCAACCGCCTGGCCGAGCTGCAGCTGAAGATCATCTGGGAGGAGATCCTCAAGCGCTTCCCGCGCATTGACGTGGTGGGCCCGCCCAAGCGCGTCTATTCCTCCTTCGTGCACGGCTACGAGCACCTGCCGGTGGTGATCCCCACCCGCAACTGAGCAGCGGCCCTCAGCCGATCACACCGGCGAGCGTCATGGCGCGGATCTCCGGCTTCGACAGGGATCGCGCCAGGCCGGCGCCGCGCCCAAGCTTCGCATTGCGCTGTCTCAAACATTGACGGACCGGCGCCTGGCGTCGTCTGATCGTCCGCCAAGTCGAGGGATGAAGGGGAAGATCACATGACGATGCAATCGACGAGCCTTGCGCTCGCGGCGGCGCTGAGCCTGGCGGTGTCAGGCGCGGCGGCGGCGGCCACCACCCACCTGATGGCCAATCTAGCGGGCGCGAACGAGAAGCCCACGGCGGGGGACGCCAAGGCGAGCGGCATGGCGCACGTCCAGGTCGACACCGACAAGAACCAGGTCTGCTATGAGCTGACCACCAAGGACCTCGCCCAGCCGATCATGGCCCACATCCACAAGGGCGGGGCGGACGCGGCCGGCCCCGTGGCGGTGGCGCTGACGCCGCCCGACGCCAACGGCCACAGCCAGGGCTGCGCCTCGGTCGACGCCGCCGTCGCCAAGGACATCGCCGCCAATCCCGCGGGCTACTACGTCAACGTCCACTCCGCGACCTACAAGGCCGGCGCGATCCGCGGCCAGCTCGGCAAGTAGGACGCAAGCGGAACGGAAGGAGGCGGGCGATGGCCTGCGACCTGGTGATCCGCGGCGGGACCGTGGTCGACGGCACCGGCGCGCCCGCCTTCGAGGCCGACGTGGCCGTCCGCGACGGCCGCATCGCCGCAATCGGCCGCGTGGCCGAGCGCGGGACCGAAGAGATCGACGCGCGGGGCATGCTGGTGACGCCCGGCTTTGTCGACATCCACACCCACTATGACGGCCAGGCGGTCTGGTCCGACCGGCTCGCGCCGTCATCGCTGCACGGCGTGACCACGGCGGTCGGCGGCAACTGCGGGGTGGGATTCGCCCCCTGCCGGCCGCAGGACCACGAGCGGCTGGTCAGCGTCATGGAAGGCGTCGAGGACATCCCCGAAGTGGTGATGACCGAGGGGCTGACCTGGGACTGGGAGACCTATCCCGAGTACCTCGCCGCCATCGAGAAGCGGCCGCACGACATCGACTTCGCCTCGCAGATCCCGCACTCGGCGGTACGCGTCTATGTCATGGGCGAGCGCGGCGCGAACCGCGAACCGGCCACCGAAGACGATCTCAAGCGGATGCAGGCGGTGGTGAAGGAGGCCGTCGAGGCGGGGGCCCTGGGCTTCACGACCTCGCGCCTGGTCATCCACAAGACCGGCCAGGGGGATCCCATCCCCACCTACCAGGCCGCCGAGGCCGAGCTGGAGGCCATGGCGCTCGCGTTGAAGGAGGCCGGCCGCGGCGTGCTGCAGGCGGTGTTCGGAACGCCCGGCCGCACGTTCGAAGACGAGATCGACCTGCTCTCGCGGCTCACCCGCCTGAGCGGCCGGCCCGCCAGCTTCTCCATGGCCCAGTCGAACGAGAACCCCGAGGCCTGGAGGGGGGCGATGCAAAGGCTGGCCGAGGCCAACGCCAAGGGGCCGCCGATCCGCGCCCAGGTGTTCCCGCGGCCGATCGGCGTCGTGCTGGGCTTCGACCTGTCGGTGAACCCCTTCAGCCTATGCCCGAGCTGGGCGGAGCGGGCGCGGCTGCCGTTCGACAGGCGCATCGCCGCGCTGCGCGATCCGCAGGTTCGTGCGCGTCTCCTGGTGGAGGAACCCGGTGATGCGCTGATCCCGCTGGCGCGGATGGGCCGCCGGTTCGAGTTCATCTGGCCGCTGGGCGATCCGCCCGACTACGAGCCCGCGCCAGAGGACTCCGTCGCGGCCCAGGCCCGGCGGCGCGGGATCGACCCGGCGGAGCTCGCCTACGACCTGCTGCTCGAGAACGACGGCAAGGGCCTGCTGCTGGCGGCGCTCGCCAACTACGGCTCGGGCTCGCTCGACCCGATCCACGCCCTGATCACCGACCCCAACAGCGTGCTGGGGCTTGGCGACGGCGGCGCCCACTACGGCATGATCTGCGACTCCAGCTATCCGACGTTCGTGCTGCAGCACTGGACGCGCGAGCGGAAAGGCGAGCGCCTGTCCATCGAGGAGGCGGTCAAGGCGCTGGCGGCCGATCCGGCGAAGACCGTGGGCCTGATGGACCGCGGCGTGCTCGCGACGGGCCGCAAGGCGGACCTCAACGTCATCGACTACGACAAGCTGCGCCTCAACACGCCCAAGGTGCTCTACGACCTGCCGGCCGGCGGCCGGCGGGTGACGCAGGACGCCCAGGGCTACGAGGCGCTGATCGTCTCGGGCGAGATCGTCAGCCGCGAGGGGCGCCCGACCGGCGCTCTGCCCGGCCGCCTGGTGCGCGGCGCCCAGCGCGCGCGCGCCTGACGCCGCGGACAGCGCAGGAAGCGCAAGCACCTAGCGCCCCCCGCCGGCCACCGTGAGGCTCGCGGCCGCCTGGCTGCGAATCTTCGCCGCGCATTGCGCCATCTCAATGCGGGCGCCGCGACTCCACAGGTAGCATTGTTGAGCGCCATTGCGGCGGGAGACCGGGAGAGCGTGTCTTGATGCAGGGGCGTCACGAGGTAGGGCCGCTCGGCTCCGTCGAGGCGGCGGCGTCGGCCGCTGCGCTGGCCGACCTGACGCGAAAGCTCTCGGCGGCCGGGTCGCCGGACGAGGTCATGACGATCGTCAGCCGCAGCGTGCGCGACCGCCTGCAGGCCGATGGCGCGAGCTTCGTCCTGCGCGAGGGGAACCGGTGCTACTACGCCGAAGAGGACGCCATTTCGCCGCTCTGGCGTGGACGGCGCTTCCCCCTGAAGTCCTGCGTGTCCGGCTGGTGCATGACACACGGCGAGGCGGTCGCGATCGGCGACATCTACCAGGACCCTCGGGTCCCGGTCGACGCCTATCGGCCGACTTTCGTCCGCAGTATGGCCATTGCGCCGGTCGGTCGCGATGAGGCCGTCGCGGCGCTGGGCGCCTACTGGGCCGAGAGGCGCGATCCCACGGAACAGGACGTCGCGCAGCTGCAGGCCATCGCCGATGCGGCCGGGGTCGCGCTCAAGCGGGTGCGGGGCTCGCCCGCCCGGCCGGCGCGCAACCGCCCGGACGCCTCCACGGCGGCCGAGCCGTTCGGCGGCTCCTCCCTCGGCGCCTTCCTGATGCACATTCGGCGCAACGGCGTGCGGCCGAACTCGGTGGAAGGCTACGCCTTCGCCGTGCTGTGCGTCCTGACCGCCACTCTCGTCCGCCAGGGGTTCAAGCTCGGCGGGGCGCATGAGCTGGCGGTCTTTTCCACCTACTATCTCGCCGTCCTAGTCGCGATGCTCGTCGGCGGCCGGGGCCCGGGCATTCTGGCTGCGGCGCTCGGCGGATTCGCCGCCTACTACTTCTTCATGCCGCCGCTCTATCGGTTTGCGCCGCCTACCCTATCGGACGCGCTCGATCTGGCGCTCTACGGCGGCGCGAGCGCGCTGATCATCCTGATCATCGACTGGTACAAGCGCGCGGTCCTGCGCCTGCGCGAGGAAGACGCGACGCACCTGACGCTTGCGCGCGAACAAGGCCACCGCGTCAAGAACGCCATCGCCGTGGCGGAATCCGTCGTCCGGCAGAGCCTTCGCGACCAACCTGAGCGCGCCGGCGCGATCAATCGCCGGATCCGCGCGGGACTGAGGCAGATCGACATTGACGATCGGGCGCCGGCCGAGCCCGCCGCCTTGCGGGAGATTCTCACCGCCGAGCTGGAGCCCTACGACCTCGCGCGATTTCGGCTGGACGGCATGGTCGGCGTGAGGATCGGCCCCGGGCCCCGGAGACTCGTTTCGCTGCTCATCCACGAGCTGGCGACGAACGCCGTCAAACATGGCGCCCTGCTGGCGCCGGCTGGTGAAGTGACGGTGGCGTGGGAAGGCGACCAGAACCGGGTGAGGATCGTGTGGACGGAGTCCGGCGGCCCACCCGTCACGCCGCCCCAGAGGCGAGGCTACGGCTCCATGCTGATGCAGCGTCTGATCCAAGGCGCGGGCGGCGCGATCGTCATCGAGTTCCCGGCCTCAGGGGCGCGGGCGGAAGTCTCCATTCCGCTCGACTAGGCGAGAGGCCCGGCCCTCAGAGGCCCAGCACCATCTTGGCCATGATGTTGTGCTGGATCTCGTTGGAGCCGGCGTAGATCGAGGTCTTACGGTAGTTGAAGTACATGGGCGCGACGGGCGCGGCCCACTCCGGCCCGGCGCGCGGCGCATTGGTGCGCCCCTCGATCTCGGCCCAGGTGTCCTGCACGAACGGCTGGGCGTAGACGCCGGCCGCCTCGAGGGCGAGCTCGGTCATGGTCTGCTGCATCTGGCTGCCCTCCAGCTTCAGCATGGAGGAGACCGCGCCCATGGCCTCGCCGTTGGCGCGCCCGGCGAACACCCTCAGCTCGGTCGCGTTGAGCGCCTCGGTCTTGATCTCGGCTTCCGCGAGCTTGCGCCGGAAAGCCGGGTCGTCCAGCACCCGCCCGCCGCGGCCGCTGCGCTCGATGGCGGCGATCTCCTTCACCCGCTGCAGCATGTGGGTGAGCCCCGGCGCATAGGCCGAGCCGCGCTCGAACTGCAGCAGGTACTTGGCGTAGGTCCAGCCCTCGCCCTCCTTGCCGATCCGGTTGCTCACCGGCACGCGGACATTGTCGAAGAAGACCTGGTTGATCTCCTGATCGCCAGGCCTGGGGCCGTCCAGCGTCGGCAAGGGGACGATGGAGATGCCCGGCGTGGTCATGTCGAGCAGCAGGAAGGAGATGCCCTTCTGCTTGATGTCCTCCTGGCTGGTGCGGACCAGGCAGAACATCCAGTCCGCCCACTGGGCGTAGGTCGTCCAGATCTTCGAGCCGGCCAGCACATAGTCGTCACCGTCGCGCTCGGCCTTCAGCGCCAGGGAGGCCAGGTCGGAGCCCGCGCCCGGCTCGGAATAGCCCTGGCACCACCAGACGTCGGTGTTCAGGATCTTCGGCAGGTGCTGATGCTTCTGCTCATCGGAGCCGAACGCCATGATGACCGGCGCGCACATGCGCAGGCCCATGTTGGAGGTCGACGGCGCGCCGGCCAGCGCCATCTCCATCTCGAAGATGTACTTCCGGGTCAGGCTCCAGCCCGTGCCGCCGTACTCAAGGGGCCAGTCCGGCGCGATCCAGCCCTTCGCATTGAGCCGCTTCAGCCAGCGGACCTGGCCCGCCTTGTCGAGGTGGGCGTTCTTCGACTGCGCGGCGTGCGCCCGCATGTCGTCGTCGAAGGCTTCGGCGATGAAGGCGCGAACCTCGTCGCGGAATGCGAGGTCTTCGGGACTGAAGTCGAGGTCCATCGGCCTACCCCACGGTGTCGAGGCGCTCGATCTCGGCGCGGCCGGCAAGACAGGGGCCGAGCTTCGGCCCGGCGGCGCGGAAATAGTCCGTCTGGCCGTGATGGCTGAGCGCCTCGCCGTCCTTGTAGAGCTCGAGCACCTTGTAGGTGTTTGGGTCCGACTGGCTGCGGGTGAGCTGGTACATCAGGCAGCCCTGCTCGTTGGCGCGAACCTGCTTGGCGAGGTCGGCGAAGATCGCCTCGAACTCCGCGTTCTTGCCGCCCTGCACCTTCAGCGTCGCGACGATCCCGATGCCCATGCCGTCCCTCCAACATCTGTTTGAGCCCGGACGGTAGAGCCGGAGGAACGGGGGCTCAAGCCTGACGCCGCGTCCGCCGCCAGAGCGCCAGACCGACGCCGCCCAGGGTCAGCGCCGAGGCGATCACCAGCCGCGGCGTCAGCGGCTCCGCCAGCAGCACGACCGCGCCCAGCGCCGCGATCGCCGGGACGGAGAGCTGCACCATGGCCGCGCGGGCCGAGCTCAGGCCGCGAAGCGCCGCATACCAGATCGCGTAGCCGCAGCCGGAGGCGAGGGCTCCGGAGGCCGCCGCCAGCCCGGCGCCGGCGAGGGTCACGTGCAGCCGCGAAAGCGAGACGGCGGCGACGATCAGGACGATCGGCGCGGTGTAGATGAAGTTCCCCGTCGTCTGCGCGAGCGGATCGGACGCCCCTCGGCCGACGAGCGAATAGACGCCCCAGGCGATGCCGGCGAGCAGCATCAGCAGGCAGCCCGCAGGATCGGGCGCGGAGAGCCCCGGCAGCGCCAGGTAGACCAGGCCGCTGAGGGCGGCGGCCAGGCCCACCCAGGCGAGCGGCCGCGGGCGTTCGCCGGCGCGCAGCGCCCAGGCGAACATGGTGAGCTGCACCGCGCCGAACAGGATCAGCGCCCCTGCGCCCGCCTTCAGCGTGAGGTAGGCGAAGCCGAAGAAGACCATGTAGGCGGTGAGCGCCGCGACGGCCCGCCAGTCCGCCTTCAGCCGCGGCCGCCGCCGCCGCTGGACCATCACGATGAGACTGAGCGCCAGGGCGCCCGAGACGACGCGGAGCGCCGTGAAGCTCGCCGGGTCGATCCGGCCGCCGGCCATCGCCAGGCGGCAGAGCAGGGAGTTGGCGGCGAACGCGAGCATGGCCACGGACGTGAGCGCCGCGATCCGCAAGCCCCTCGATGTGTCGGAAATCGCCGCCTCGGCCATTCGCCCCGTCCCCGGCCGGGAGCTTAGGCGATCAGCCGGCCTGCGGCCTAGCTTCGTTCGTTCCAGCCGTAGGCCACCCAGTGGTGGCCGCCGAGATGCCGGGCCTCGATGACGCCGTCCTTGCGCCGGGCGCGGGCGGTGCGGCGGGCGCGAAGCGCGAGGCCGGCCAGCGCCAGCAGCGCGCTCGACATCACCGCGATCACCGCGACCGTGGCCGCGAAGATCACCGCGAGCACGGCGCCCACGATCACCGCCGCCGCCGCCGCCAACGCGCCGCCGATCGCCGCCAGGCTGCGCAGCGCCGATCCGCGGTCGTTGGCGAAGTCCTTCACCATGACGTCCTCTTGCCCCGAGGCCGAAGAGCTAAACGAACTTTGTCGGCCTCACGGTTCCTATCGTCAACAGAAGATGAACCCAAGATGAGGCGCAATGCGGGCGCTGCGGCGATTATGCCGCGCCGGCGAACGCCATCGCCCGGCGCTCACGCATGATGGCGTCGAAGGCGGCGTTGATCGCCGCGGCCTTGGCCTCGGCCACCTCGATGAACTCGCTGGGCAGGCCGCGGGCCCGGGCCCGATCGGGGTGCGACTCGGTGAGCTGAGCGCGCCAGGCGGCGCGCACCTCGGCGTCGGAGGCGTCGTGACGGACGCCCAGGACCGCGTAGGGGTCGTCGCGCTCGCGGCCGAGATGCGTCGCCTTCAGGCGGCGGAACACCAGCGGCGAGAAGCCGAACAGCTCGGAGACGCGCTCCAGGTATCCGAGCTCGTCGCCGGTGACCGCGCCGTCGGCGGCGGCGATGTGGAACAGGCCGTCGAGCACGTCCTCGAG
This sequence comes from Phenylobacterium sp., assembly GCF_025934275.1. GTDB lineage: Bacteria > Pseudomonadota > Alphaproteobacteria > Caulobacterales > Caulobacteraceae > Phenylobacterium. The sequence continues at coordinate 67,234 of NZ_JAICYI010000004.1, read as the reverse complement.
CAGCTGCGGACAATGCCGGTAGCGCTTGGCGAGCCGCCGGGCGTAGCTCTCGAAGCCGCGCGTCGTCTGCCGCGCCAGCTGATAGAGCCGGCGGACATTGCCCTCGCTGCCGAGCTCCGGCTGGAACACCTCGGAAAAGGCGTCGTACTCCCTGGCCTGGGCGCGGCCATCCGCCTTGGCGAGCTTCGCGCCGAGCGCCGTCACCGCCGTCGAGAAGGCGGGATCCTCGCCGGGCAGCCCCGGCGGACAGTCCGGGCATTCGGCCTCGTCGAGGTTCTTCACCGCGAGGCCTGCGATTTTGCGCCAGAAGCTCATGTTGATTATGCGGGGCTCATTAAGCCGTTCGTTCAGCGAACACAATTCTGCGGGACCTTAAGTTTTGGACAGGCGCTGGAGTTTCTGGATCGACCGCGGCGGGACGTTCACCGACGTGATCGGCCGCCGCTCCGACGGGACGGAGACCTCGCTCAAGCTGCTTTCCCTCTCCCCCGCCTACGCCGACGCCGCCGTGGAGGGGATGCGCCGCATCCTCGGCTCCCCGCCGGACACGCCGTTCCCCGCTGACCAGGTCGAGGCGATCAAGCTCGGCACCACGGTCGCCACCAATGCGCTCCTGGAACGCGCCGGCGCCAAGACGCTGCTCGTGGTCACCCAGGGGTTCGCCGATGCGCTGGTTATCGGCGACCAGGCCCGCCCCGAGCTCTTCGCGCTGAACATCCATCGGCCGCCTCCTCTCTACGGCGGCGTTGTCGAGGCGCGCGAACGGATGGACGCGCAAGGCCGCGCGCTTGTTCCCCTGGACAGCGCCCACCTCGCCGCCAGGCTGGCCGACGCAACCCGCGAGGGCTACGCCGCTGTCGCCGTCGCCCTGCTGCATGCCGACCTCAACGACGTCCATGAGCGCGCGGCGGGCGAGCTCGCCCGGGCCGCCGGTTTCAGATTCGTCTCGCTGAGCTCGGAGGTTTCACCGCTGCCGCGATTCATTCCGCGCGCCGAGACCACCGTCGCCGACGCCTACCTGACCCCGGTGCTGCAGGCCTATGTGCGGCGTCTCGCAGAGGCGGTGGCCGGCGCGCCGCTCTACTTCATGACCTCGGCCGGCGGCCTGGTTCGGGCCGACGCGTTCCGCGGCAAAGACGCAGTGGTCTCCGGGCCCGCCGGCGGGGTGGTGGGCGTCGCGCGGACGGCGGAGGCGGCGGGGACGCCCGCCGCGCTCGGCTTCGACATGGGCGGCACCTCGACCGACGTCTGCCGCTACGCGGGCGTGCTGGAGCGCCGCGACCGGGCCCACGTCGCCGGCGTCAAGCTGCGCAGCCCGATGCTCGACGTGGAGACCGTGGCGGCCGGCGGCGGCTCGATCCTGACGTTCGACGGCGACCGCGCCCGGGCGGGTCCCGCCAGCGCCGGCGCCGATCCGGGCCCCGCCTGCTATGGCCGCTTCGGGCCGGCGACGGTGACCGACGCCAACCTGGCGCTGGGCCGGCTCGACCCGCGCTTCTTCCCGCCGGTGTTTGGGGGCGCCGGAGATGCGCCGCTCGATCCGGCGGCGGCCCGCGCGCGGCTCGCCGAGCTGGCCCGGACGATGCAGGCTGAGAGCCTGGAAGCCGCCGCCGAAGGATTCATCGCAGTCGCGGTCGAACAGATGGCCCAGGCGGTGCGCCGCATCTCCACCGAGCGGGGCTTCGATCCGCGCGAGCATGCGCTGGTGGCGTTCGGCGGGGCGGCCGGCCAGGTCGCCTGCCAGATGGCCGAGGCCCTGGGCGTCGCCGAGGTGCTCTGCCCCCGCCACGCCAGCGTGTTGTCCGCCTGGGGCATCGGCCAGGCTGAGCTGACGGCCCTTCGCCAGGCGGGGCTCGAGGCGCCGCTCGACGAGGCCGGGCTCGTGAAGGCCGACGGCTTGATGGCCGAGGTCGAGGCGGCCGTCCGCGCCGAGCTCGCCGAGCAGGGCGCCGAGACCGGCCCCATCCGCCGCACGCTTCGGCTGCGCTACGAGGGCGCGGATGCGGAGCTGCCGGTTCCGGCCTCGGCCCTCGCTTCCGCAAGACTCGCCTTCGAAGATGCGCACCGGCGGCTGTTCGGCTTTGCCGAGCCGGCACGGACCATCCTGATCGCGGCGGTGGAGGCGGAGGCGCGCTCAAATTCCGCTCATCCCGGCGAAAGCCGGGACCCAACCGGACTCTCGTCTGAACGTCCCGCCCGACCAGCTCGCCACCTCAGCCTGGATCCCGGCCTCCGCCGGGATGAGCGGGTGAATATCTTCGCCCACGGCCGCTGGCGCGAGGCGCCGGTCGTCGCGGCCGAGGCGCTGGCGGAGATCGAAGGCCCCGCGCTGATCGTGCGGCCCGACACCCAGATCGCGCTCGCCCCCGGCTGGCGCGCGAGCGCCGGCGCCGACGGACTGATTCGCCTGACGCGGATCGCCGCCGCCGCGCGGGCGGCGATCGGCCTCGACACGCCCGACCCGGTCACGCTGGAGCTGTTCAACCGACGCTTCATGGGGGTGGCGGAGGCGATGGGGGCCGCGCTGGAGCGCACGGCGCATTCGGTGAACATCAAGGAGCGGCTCGACTTCTCCTGCGCCCTGTTCGACGTCGAGGGGGGGCTGGTGGCCAACGCCCCGCACATGCCGGTGCACCTGGGCTCGATGGGCGCGAGCGTCAGGGCCGTGCGGGACCGCCACCCGCGACTGAATCCGGGCGAAGCCTTCGCCCTCAACAATCCCTACGCCGGCGGCACCCACCTGCCGGACATCACCGTGGTCATGCCGGTGTTCATGGATCCCGGCGACCCGGCGCCCAGCTTCTACGTGGCGGCGCGGGGGCACCACGCCGATGTCGGCGGGGTGCAGCCAGGCTCCATGCCGCCCTTCTCGAAGACGATCGAAGAGGAAGGCGTGCTGCTGGACGCCCTTCCGATCATGCGGGGCGGCCGCTTCCTGGAGGCCGAGACCCGGGCGGCGCTGACCGCCGGCCGCTACCCGGCGCGAAATCCCGAGCAGAACCTCGCCGACCTGAAGGCGCAGATCGCCGCCTGCCAGGCGGGCGCGACGGCCGTCGCCGAGATGATCCGCACCTATGGCGCCGAGGCGGTGGCCCGCTACATGACCTTCGTCCAGGAGAACGCCGCCAGCGCCGTGCGGCGGGCGATCGGCAAGCTCTCCGACGGCGAGGCGCGGACGCCGATGGACGGCGGCGGCGAGATCGTGGTGCGCACCACCGTGGACGCGGCGGCCGGCGAGGCGGTGCTCGACTTCACCGACAGCGCCGGTCAACTCGGCTCCAACTTCAACGCCCCCTCGGCGATCGTCGACGCGGCGGCGCTCTACGTCTTCCGCACCCTGGTGGATGACGACATCCCGCTGAATTCCGGCTGCCTGGAGCCGCTGAAGATCCTCGTGCGGCCGGGCTCGATGCTGGACCCCGCCCCGCCGGCTGCGGTGGTCGCCGGCAATGTGGAGACCAGCCAACACGTGGTCGACGCGCTCTATGCCGCGCTGGGCGTCATGGCCAACAGCCAGGGCACGATGAACAACTTCACCTTCGGCGACGCCGAGCGTCAGTACTACGAGACCGTCTGCGGCGGCGCGGGAGCCACGGCCGAGGCGGCCGGCGCGAGCGCCGTGCACACCCACATGACCAACTCGCGGCTGACCGATCCGGAGATCCTGGAGCGGCGCTTCCCGGTGCGTGTGGAGGCGTTCGGGGTGCGGCGCGGCTCGGGGGGCGCCGGCGCGAAGCCCGGCGGCGACGGCGCGGTGCGGCGGATCCGCTTCCTCGCGCCCATGCAGGCGGCCCTTTTGTCATCGCGCCGCGAGCATGCGCCGCAGGGGCTCGCCGGCGGCGGGGCGGCGCAGGCCGGGGCTCAGCGTTTGATCGGGGGCGACGGCGCGGTTACACCACTCGACGGCTGCTTCTCCGTGCAGGTCGCGGCCGGCGACGTCATCGAGATCGAGACCCCCGGGGGCGGCGGTTTCGGCTTGGCCGGCGGCGCCTGACGCGCATTGGTTCTGAGGTTGGTTGATGCCCGCGCTCGCGTTCGCCCTCGCCCTTTTCCTGGCCGATCAGCCCGATGCGGCCGCCGCCGCAGCCCAGGCGACGGACGCCGCGCCCGCCGCGGAGGCGCCGCTGCCGGCCGGCGCGCCGAAGGACGACTACCAGTTCGTCGCCTGGTGCTACGGGGCTCTGCGCGGCTACCTCGACCTGCACGACCAGGTGATGCCCGAGGTCACCCGCATCGAATCGGAGTTCCGCCGGCCGGGCTCCAATCTTTCCGACGACCTGAAGGTCTATGCCGAGACGCAGCGCCAGGGCCGCAAGGACCTCGGCAAGCTGCAGGCCGCGATGACCGCCGCCGAGAAGGCGAGCCTGAGGCCGATCAACTCCGTTGGGGCTGCCGCGGTCGCCAAGGGCCACGCGGTCTGGACCGTCACACCGGGCGTGACCAAGGCGCAGATCGCCCAGGAGTGGATGAGCTGGGAGCCGCCGCGCCGCTGCATGGCGACCGCCGATGCGCTGCAGAAACGCGCGCTGCTGATGGGCCCGGCCTTCAAGGTCAACGCCGAGGAGGAGGCTGCGCCGGCCGCCGACGCCGCTGCCCCGAAGCCGTCCGATCCGGCGGCGGCCGATGCGCCGACGCCGGCGGACAAGCCCGCCGACGCGCAAGCGCCTCCCGCGGACAAGCCCAGCTAAGTCTGACAAGCGGTTGAGGTGGCGAGGAACCGCGTCAGCCGCTCGAGGCCGAGCGCGTTCTTCTCCGGCCGGTTGGCGAAGCACCAGCGGAGCCAGCCCTCGCCTTCCGGCCCGAAGGCGACGCCGGGGGCGAGGCCAAGACCGGCCTCATCGATCAGCTGCCTGGCGAGCGCCACGCTGTCCGTGCAGCCTTCGATCCGGAAGAAGGCGTACATGCCGCCGTCCGGCTCCGGCGCCTCGACGCCAGGCAGGGCCCGCAGGCCCGCGAGCACCTGGTCGCGCGCGGCGGCAAGCTCGGCGCGGATCTCGGCGACGTGCGGCTCGCCCTGGGCGAGCGCATCCACCGCTGCGGCCTGCACGAAATCGGGCGCGCAGGACGTGTTGTATTCGAGGAGCACGCCCACGGCGGCCACCAGCGCGGGCGGCAGCACCAGCCAGCCCAGCCGCCAGCCGGTCATCCGCCAGGCCTTGGAGAAGGAGTTGGCGCCGATCACCCGGTCGCCGTCCTCCGCGAGCGCCAGGAACGAGGGCGCGCTCGTCTCCGGTGCGAAGGTGATCCTTTCATAGACATCGTCGGCGACGAGCCAGATGCCGTGCTTGCGACAATGGGCGAGGATCGGCGAACGGCCCGCCGCGGGCAGCGTCCAGCCGGTCGGATTGTTCGGCGAGTTCAGGAACAGCGCCTTCGTCCCGGGCGTCAGCGCGGCCAGCAGACGCTCGACGTCGAGCCGCCATCTCCCCTGCGCGGGCTCGAGCGGGACGCCCACGACCTCGGCCGACAGGATGCGCGGGATCTCCACCACGTTCGGCCAGACCGGCGTCACCGCCACGACGCGATCGCCCGGCGAGACCACCGCCTGGGCGGCGATCATCAGGGCGTTCACGCCGGAGTTGGTCACCGCGATCCGCCGCTCGCCGATCGGGCGGCCGTGCAGGCCGGTGAGGTAGGCGGCGAGCGCCGCGCGCAGCTCGGCCGTGCCCAGGTTGTGGGTGTAGAAGGTCCGCCCCTCGGCGAGGGCCTGGGCGGCGCGGGCGCGAATGAAGTCCGGCGTCGCCCGGTCGCTCTCGCCGAACCAGAAGGTGAGCACGTCCTTGCGGCCCCAGGCGGCGTTGGCGACATCGCGGATTTTGGACGCGCGAAGCGCGAGCACCTCGGGGCGGGCGACGGGGGGCAGCATGCGCCTTCATAGAGGCCCGGCCCCGGCCCGGGAAAGGAGTCGCTTGGCCTCCCTCGGGTCAGGCGCGTAACCATGCGCGCAAATACCAGGGAGGCCGCCATGGCCAGGAGACCCGCGGGCCTGAAGACCCGCCTCGAGCCGCAGGACGAATACCCTCACGATCCCGGCGAGGCCAAGAACTACAACGAAAGCATGTACTTCAACGTCTTCGACCCGGTGCGGAAGGCGGGCGGCTGGTTCCGCATCGGCAATCGGCCGAACGAGAACTACGCCGAGATGAGCGTCTGCCTCTACCTGCCGGACGGACGGATCGGATTCATGTTCGGCCGCCCGCCGATCGAGGGGAACAAGGCGATGGACGCCGGCGGCCTGAGGGTGGAGGTGGTCGAGCCCTTCAAGCGGCTCAAGGTGAGCTACTCGGGCAAGGCGCTGCTGCTGGAGCGGCCGCTGGAGATGGCCGAGCCGCGGGCTGCGTTCAAGGAGAACCCGCAGGTCCCCTGCACGGTCGAGCTCGAATATGAAGGCGTCTCGCCGATGTACGGCGGCGAAACCGTGCGCGAGGACGGCTCGGCGCTGGAGATCGATCCGGAAAGGTCGTTCGCCCGCGCGCACTACGAGCAGCATTGCGCAGCGAAGGGGGAGATCTCGATCGGCGACGAGCGCTTCGAGATCGACGGCTTCGGCCTGCGCGACAAGTCGTGGGGCCCGCGCCACTGGCAGGCCATCGACTGGTACCGGTGGTGCCCAATGAACTTCGGCCGCGACTTCGGGATGATGCTGTCGGTGATCGGCGACGGCAAAGGGGGCGCGCGCCAAGGCGGCATGGTGTTCCGAGACGGGACCTACGACCTGATCGAGGCGTGCGTCATCGACAGCGACTGGGACGAGCGCGACTACCAGACGGCGCTGCGCGCCAAGGTCAGGACCGAGGCTGGAAAGACCTACGAGGTCAGCGGCAAGGTGATGTCCCTGATCCCCTTGCGCAACCGCCGCAAGACGCCGGACGGGCAGGAGCTGCAGACCCGCATCACCGAGGGGATGACGGAATACCGCTGCGGCGGGCTGGTGGGCTATGGCCTCAGCGAGTACCTCGACCAGATCGTCGACGGGAAGCCGAATGGGCGGATGGCGGGGTACTAGCCGGGCGGCCCGTCAGTCCTTCGATTTCAGCGCCTCGGCGGCCGGCTTCCACTTGGCGTCGGGGGCGATGATCGGCCGGGCGTCTTTCCAGCGGTAGGGATAGACATCGGGCTTCACGTACACCTCGGTGGTGAACTTGAACGGGTACTTGGTCCCGCTGGGGTAGAGCACCTCGAGGAAATAGGCGGTGAAGCCGGTCTTCGGCTTGGGCACGTCGCCGCGATAGGTCCCGTCCGGCCGAGGCGATAGCCGCGTCGAGGTGAACACCTTGCCGATGGTGTCGACCCGGAAGTCGCGGGCGTTCGGGTTGGTCCCCTGCCAGAGGTAGACCTCCATCGGCTTGACGTCGGAATGCAGGACGATCGCCCCGTCCTTGCCGACGCTCCACGCATAGTTCGGGATCGGCCGGTGATCGAGGATCGCGGCGTAGAAGGCGGTCATGCTGTCGCTGATGTCGGTGCCCGCCGTTGAATGCTTGGAGTTCGGGATCATGCGAAGCCGCTTCACCTGCGGCAGCAGATGGTAGCTGAAGCGGGTGTTGTCCGGCGGGAAGTACTCGTCGCCGACGGCGTTGATGATGTACTTCGGCATCTTCATCGAGGGCCGGTCCCGGTAGTTGAGGGGATCCTCGATCTTGTTCACCGCCTCGATGCCGGGCTTGCCGATCATGTTCGGGATCAGCCCGTTGTCGACATAGTCCTTCAGGGCGGGCGAGAAGTAGCCCATCGCCTCCCAGTGGTGACGGGTGGTGGCGTCGACGTCGAGCACGTTGATGACGATCGGGATGATCGCCACGACGCGCGGATCGAGCGCGCCCACCAGCCAGGTGGTCCAGGCGCGTTTCGAGCCGCCGGAGACCACGAAGTGGTCGAGCGGCAGTTTCCCGCCCTCCGGGGTCGCCAGGTACTGCTGGATCGCGGTCATGGCGGCTGTGCCGCTCTTGACCATCGGCAGGCGAACGAGGTCGAGCGGATTGCGGTCACGGGCGAACTTGGCCTGCTGGTAGGCGATGATCTCGTCCTCGACCCGCGGCTTGGGATCCTCGGTGAAGCGCAGCGGCTGGTTGGGCACGTCATCCAGCTCGGAAACCACCGAGTTGGTCTCCAGCGCCATCTTGGCGAAGCGCTCGGTGGCCTTGTCCGGCGCGGGATCGCCGATCTTGCCGCCGGTGATGAACATGAAGCCGGTGCGGTGGGCGACCTTGTCCGGCACGATCACCGTCAGCCAGTGATGCCAGACCGTGTGGTCGACCTGCTTCGGCGTGAGCCAGCTCTGCGAGGCGAGGTCGAGCACCGCGGCGTGATAGCCGGGCCCGGAGAGCTGCTTGACCACTTTCCAGCCGAACGCCGGATCGGGCTTGGCGACATAGGCGTCGAGCGCGTTCCTGGGATTGGCCAGCGCCGGCGCAGACGCCAGCAGGACAGCGGCCAAGGCGCCGCCGATCAACCTCCACGCACGCATGTCAGTCCCTCCCACAACCTCTTTCCGCGATAGATGACACAGGCGTCAGCGGCTTGTCTTCCCCAAGCGTCAATTGACAACGGCCAAGCCCGCGCCGTCTTCTGACGGACAGGCGCTTTGAGCGACCGGTACGAGACGCCACGGGGGAGGATGTGATGGAGAAATTCGATCGGCGGACCGTGATCGGTCTGGCGGCAGGCGCAGCGGCGCTCAGCGCGACAGCGGCGGAGGCGGCCGGCAGGACGGCCAAGGCGGCGAAGCCCGCGGCGGCGAAGCCTGCCCGTCGCGCGCCCGCCGCGGCGCCCGGGGCGGCGGAGACCGGACCCGGCGTGCCGATCCCGACCCCGGTGGTGAAGACCAAGTATGGGCCCGTCCAAGGGCTCGTCGACAACGGCGTCCATGCCTTCAAGGGCTTGCGCTACGCGGCGCCGCCGATCGGCAAGCTCCGCTTCATGCCGCCGCAGCCGCCGGCGCCTTGGACCGACACCTACGATGCGTCCGACTACGGCGCGCCCGCCATGCAGATGGCCGGCGGGACCAGCGTCGTCGCGCCGAACGACTTCTCGTTCCAGATGCACCGGGTCTTCACGACGCCTTCCGAGATGAAGGTGATGAACGAGGACTGCCTCTACCTGAACGTCTGGACGCCGGCGCCCGACCGCAAGCGGCGGCCGGTGATAGTCTGGATCCACGGCGGCGGCTTCGCCTACGGCTCCGGCGCCCAGCCGATCTACCAGTGCGATGGCCTGGCCCGTCACTTCGACGTGGTGGCGGTGAGCCTCAATCACCGACTCAACGTGTTCGGGTACCTGAATCTCGCCGAGGCGTTCGGGCCGGACTACGCCGCCTCGGGCACCGTCGGGATGCAGGACCTGGTGGCGGCGCTGGACTGGATTCGCGACAACATCGAAGCCTTCGGCGGCAATCCGGGCAATGTGATGATCTCCGGCCAGTCGGGCGGCGGGGTGAAGGTCTCGACGCTGATGGCCATGCCGTCGGCCAAGGGGCTTTTCCACAAGGCGGCGATCCAGAGCGGGCCCGGACTCACGCTCGGCCGCCCCGCGCCCGCGGCGGCGCAGGCCAAGCAGCTGCTCGATGCGCTGGGCGTCAAGCCCGGCGACCGGGCGGCGTTGGAGAGCGTGCCCGGCCCGATCGTCCTCGAAGCCGCCGGCAAGCTCTCCCGGGGCGGGTTCGGAGGCGTCGGCTCCGGACCGATCGTCGACGGGACGGTGATCCCGCGCGATCCGTTCACGCCCGATGCGCCGGCGGTTTCCGCCGACGTCCCGGTGCTGGTCGGCTGGGCGAAGGACGAGATGACCATCTTCACCGCCGGGGAGCCCTGGTTCGGGCGGATGACCGAGGCCGACCTGCAGGCCCGCATGAAGCCGTTCGGCGAGCCGGGCCAGAAGCTGCTGGCCGCCCTGCGCCGCGCCTACCCGGTCTATTCGCCGACCTATCTCTGGGTGCAGGTGATGAGCTCCGGCCTGGGGATGGGCGGCTCCGAGACGCTGGCCGACCGCAAGGCGGCCCAGGGCGGCGCCCCGGCCTATGTGTACATGACCACCTGGGAGACCCCGGCGGGCGGCGGCGTCTTCCGATCGCCCCACACCATCGAGATCCCGTTCATGCTCTATTCCTTCGACAAGGTCCGGGCGTTCGTGGGTCCCGGCCCCGAGCCGAAGCGGATGGGGGATCAGATCGCCGGGGCCTGGGTGGCGTTCGCGCGGAGCGGAAACCCCAACCATCCGGGCCTGCCGCACTGGCCGGCCTACAACGCCAAGACCCGGCCGGTGATGGAGTTCAACCTGCCGAGCAAGGTCGTCGACGATCCGCTGTCGGAGGTGCGCCAGGCGCTCGCCGGCATGCCCAACACGCGTATGCGCGGCTGAAGGCAGCGGCCGAGGGCCTGGAGCCCAAGGTCACCGAGGCGATCCCGCAGCTCATCGCCGCCGCTTCCGGCGGCAAGGCGCAGCGGATGCAGACCGCGGCGAAGTCGCGCCTACGAACCCGGATCGATCGTGCCGATCATCGCCACGATGGCGACGATCACGACGCCGAGCGCCTGCTCGCCGGCGATCTGCCAGCGGAGCCGGCCGAGCCCGCCGCCGGCCGCGAGCCGCGGCACAAGCACGAACCGGTTGAGGACGGCCAGCGCCAGCATGCCGGCGAACGCGGCGAGCTTGACGTCCAGCAGCCGTCCATAGGTGGTGGTGAGGAGCTTGGCTGGGTCGCCGAGGATCGCGTAGGCGCTCAGCAAGCCCGTGAGGACCAGGAGCGCCACGGCGAGCTGGCCGGCCCCGGAGAAGCGCCGGAGCGCCCGCTCGGTCTCGGGCGCCTGCGGTCTGCGCCACGCGAGCCAGCCCAGCGCCCAGAGCGCGCCCAGCCAGAGGCCCGCGGCAAGCAGGTGGATCACGTCGCCGATGCGGTGCGCCGCGCCGAGCGCGCCCTCGGGCAGGTCGCCGTGGCCGGTCCAGGCGAGGCTGCCGAGGGCGACGGCGGCGAGCGCCGTCTCGCGGGGGACCGAGGCGCGCAGCCAGGCCGCGGCGAAAAGGACCAGGATCAGCCCGAGCCGCACGGCCCAGAGCTTGCCGAACTCGGTGTCGGCGAAGGTGGCGGCCCAGGCGGCCGGGCTCGCGGCGTCGGCGGGGTCTCCGCTCATGCCCGCCGCGGTGAACGCGAACCAGGCGAGGCCGCCGATCAGCGCCAGGCCGGCCAACAGCAGGAGGCGTCGGCGACGCCAGGCGGCGAAGCCGGCGGCCCCCGCCGGCAAATCCGCTCCGGCGTAGAGCGGGAACGCGGCGGCGCCGAACAGGACCAGGAGGGCCGCCTCGTGCAGCCACCGCGCCCCGATCAGGGCCGCCGGCATCTCAGGGGGTGACGGTGAAACTGAAGCCGCCGCTCGTCCGGTGGGTGTCGGCGGAGACCGCCGTCCAACTCACCTTGTAGGCGCCGGGCGCGAGCTTGCCGGAGACCGCCGCGGACATCTGCTTGCCGTCGACCGCCGCCGGGCCCAGCGACGCCTTGTGGCCGGCGGCGTCGGTGAGCTCGAGCTTGGAGAACTTGCCAACCAGGCCCTCGCTGAAGGTGAGCTTGATCTGCGAGGGGGCGGGCCCCTTGGCGCCGGCGGCTGGGCTGGCCGTGACGAGGTGCGCGTGGGCCTCGGCCGCGCCGGCCAAGGCCAGCGCGGCGGAAACGGCGATCGCGCCGAGGGCGAGGGTGTTCATGAGCGGCTCCTGGGTTCGAGGCTGCAATAGCACGGGCGGCCGGTGAACCGGAGCTGAGCGCCTCACGCCCGCCGCCGCTGGGTCAGCGCGCAACAGGAGGCGGAACCGATCCGGCCCTCGACGTCGTAGAGGAAGCACTCGCCGATCGCGACGCCCTCGGTCGCGCCATGGTTCACCACCTCGAACCCCACCCATTCGCCGACCGGCTCGCGGTGCAGGTAGAGGGTGACGTCGGAGTTGATGTACTTCAGGCCCTGGTCGCCGGCGTTGGCGAACGGGCTCGCGAAGTCGGCCGCGCCCGCCACCCGGACGAACGGAGTCAGCGGCCGGCCCTCCACCAACTCGCGCACCTCGCTGATCCAGGCGCGCTTCTGGCCCACCGAGCCGAAATCGCCGGCGATGCGGCGGGTGGCCCACATGCCGCCCATCGGACGGGCGCTGGCCTCGGGCGGCGGAATGTCATCGGGCTTCGGGACATCCCAGGCCGGCGGCTTCCAGACATTTCCGTCCGGCTGCTCGCTGCGGCGCAGGAGCTGGCAGGTGGCGCGGCCGGCGGAGACGCCGGCAGAGAAGAACTCGGCGTCGATCACCTTGATGCGGTAGCCCTCGCGCACCACCCGCGTCGTCACTTCCGCGGGCGAGAGGTCCGGCAGGCGGTACATGTCGACCGTGAGGCGGGCCGGAACGAACTCCGGGCCGCCGTGCAGGCGTTCGATCTCGGCGCCCAGCAGGCCCACGATCACCCGGCCGTGCAGGGACTTGGGGTCCCACGGGCCGCGCGCGGCGTCAGTGGGGACGAAGCGGTCGCCGTCGACCGTGAAGAAGGGCTTGTTCGACATGCGGCGGGAGCTATGCCGATTCCCGCCGCCTGCGCCTAGCCCCGGCGAGTTCAGGCGGCGGCTTCGGCCGCGTCGCCCAGATGCTCGCCGTCGGCGCCGCCCAGCGCGGCCTCGGCGTCGCGGGCCTCCAGGGCCATGCGGATGGCGGCGTGCTTCTCGGCGGTCATCTTCCAGCCGATCATGAACAGGGCTCCCAGGACGACGCAGGCGATGGGACCGGCGACGAAGGTCATCCCCAGGCCGCGGATCGCCTCGGGCGTGTTCGCGTGGCCGAGCTTCGGAAGGTAGCCGAAGCCGGCGAGCAGGCGGAAGCTGACGATGATCGCGCCCGCCGAGGCGAGCTTCGCCGCCGCGGTGTTCAGCGAATAGATGAGGCTCAGCCGGTCCTTGCCGTGGTCGAGGCGCACCTCGTCGGCGACGTCCGCCAGCATGGAGCGGAGGGTGAGCTCGAACCCGGCTCCGGCGAACCCGCACCAGAGGTTCACCGGCACCGAGCCGAGCAGCACGCCCTTGGGAGCCAGCAGGACGGTGAGCAGGCCCACGGAATAGGCCACCGCGATGGCCATCACCGTCCGGTGCTTGCCGATCTTCGTCGACAGCCAGGCCGTGAACGGCGCGCCGGCGAGCCCCGCCAGAACGTAGGCGAGCAGCAGCATCGAGGCCTGCGCCTGGCTGAAGCCCATGTAGTCGCGGGTGAAGAAGATGTAGATCGAGCTCATCCAGCCCGGCCCCATGGTCATGGCCATCTGGGCGGCGTAGAGTCGCAGGAGGTCCGTCCTCCTGAGCACGAGGAGGACGTCGCCGAGCCTGAAGCCGGTGTCGGAGCGGTGGCGCGGGGCCACGCGCTCGGGCGTGAACACGATGGCAAAGCCGATCGCGAACGGCGAGAGCAGGATGACGAACCAGCCCATGGCGTGGATCGCGCCGGCGTCGCCGAGGCCGCGGCGCCCGGCGATCACCGGGATGGAAAGCACGACGAGCAGCGCCAGGATGGCGACCGCGGCCATGATGCCGAAGATCCTGGAACGATCGTTGTAGCCCTTGGCGAGCGTCGCGGCCCAGGCCGGGTGAGCCAGCGCCAGGATCGAGAGCGCCACATAGAGCAGGAACAGCCAGCCGACGAGGTAGGGCTTTCCGACGCCGACGGGGGCGAAGAACAGCATGAAGACCGCCAGCATCAGCATCGGCGTGCCGGCGATCATCCACGGCCGGTATCGCCCGATGACGCTGCGCGTGCGGTCCATCAGCACGCCAAGGATGGGATCCACCCCGATGTCGATCAGCCGGACGGCCGCCCAGGTCCCGGCGACCACGGCGAGCGGGACGCCCAGCTGCGTGGCCAGATGCGGCGGCAGATAAATCAGCAGGGCCGTCGCCAGCGCGCTCACTGGAAGGCTGGCCAACGCGAACACGACGATCCTGCCGAGCGAGAGCCGCTTCGATCCTGCGCCCGCCATCGTCATGGAAGCCTCCGCGCGTTCGCCCGATCAGGCCCAGATCGGGCGCCCGGTTCAAGGCTGACGCGACGTCAGGCCGCGGGCTCGCGTTTGGCCGCGTCCGCCTCGCCGAGCATCAAGGCCGCGCCACGCTCGATGGCCTGGTAGCACTCGCAGGCGCAGCGCTCGAGCGCAGGACGGTCGAGGATGCGGATGCGCCCGCGGCTGTAGGCGATCATCCCGCGCTCCTGGAGATTGGACGCGGTCGCGGTGACGGTCGTGCGCTGCACGCCCAGCATGATCGCCAGGTGCTCCTGGGTCAGCGGCAGGACGTCGGAGCGGAGCCGGTCCTGGCTGAGCAGAAGCCAGCGGCAGAGCCTCTGCTCGGCGCGATGCAGGGTGTTGCAGGCGGTCGACTGTGCGGCCTGCAGCAGACTGGCCTGAGCGTGGCGGACGATGATCTCGCGCAGTTTCAAGCTCTCCGCGGCCGCCCGCCGCAGCGCCTCGAGCGGCAGCCGCCAGCAGCGTCCGGGCACCTGCACGATGGTCCGTTCGTAGCTCATCGGCGAGCCGAGGGCCTGCAGGAGGCCGTAGCCGCTCTCATGGCCGATCGTGCGGCTCTCCACCTGGGCGCCGTCCTTCATCACCGTCAGCACTGACAAGATGCAGTCAACCGGCAGGTACACGAAGGTGACCGCTCGGCCGGCCTCGTCGAGAACCTGATTGCGCTGAAGTTCGATCTCCCGGAGATCCGGCTCGAGGCGCGCGGCGTCGGCCGCGCTCAAGCTCCCGAGGAAATGGTTGTCCCAGGCCATGCAAGCCCAAAACGCGTCAAGCAACGGTTGGCTTCGCGGACCTGGCTTCCCGGCGCCTGTCCCGGACCCATACCGTTATGTCGGAAACCCGGCAGACGGCGGCGCTCCGCGCGCGTAGAGCAAAACCGGGTTGGGAGACTGCGCGTGGACCTGCTGTTCTATGGGCTGAACGAAGCCGGCGATCCGGTGCTGGCCGAACGCCTGTCGGCCGACCAGCGGCCGCATATCCGGCGGCTCGCCGCCGAACGCCTCGCGCGCCACTATGCGGTCGAAGTCTGGGAAGGGCCGACCTGCATCCTCAGGCTTCGCGGCGGTCCGACCTCCGAGACGCAAGCTTGACCCGTCGAGAAGGTGCTTGGGATCGAACCTCAGCCTCAGCCGTTCTTGTGTCTTCCACATAAAGGATGACGGATGGCTCGCATCCGAAAGCAACTCCCCGCTCACCCGGGTACGGGCGAATTGAAATGCCGCGGCTTCAAGGGCCCGGTCGACTATGAGATCCTTGGCGAACCGACCACGCTGAAGCCCGGGCCTTCGCGCCTGCGCGGCTCGTTCAACGCCTCGCCGGAGATCGCCCAGCAGGCGTTCCGCGACGGTGACGGCGAGCTCACGCTGGAGAGCGGGGCGACCTACCGCATCACCATGCTCGGCCACTCGGCCGGCAGCGGCACGGCCTATTTCGAGATGCGCGCCTGACCCGGCGCGCGCTCAGGCGTCCGGCCCCTCGTAACGAACGCAGAGCGAGATGACATCGTCGCCGGGCTTGATGGCGCGCAGCCGCGCGGCCACGTGGTCCAGCGCCTCCTCCTGCAGCTCGAAGCGCGCCTCCTCGACGCCCTCGTTGTGCACGATCCACTCCGACCCACGCTCGATGACTTCGTACTTCATGCCCACCCACGCAACTGCAACTTCTGCGCGATAGGCTACGTCGCACTGCGCGCCAAGCGTGAGTTTGGGTTTGGCTGTGCTACAGGATGTCGCAGCGCGCCGGACCACCCGGGCTCGTCGGTGTGGGCGCGGTGGAATGCGATCCTTTCCGATCCGGAACCAATCCCTTTCGGCAGCGCCCCGTTTGCGGCGCGGCGGCGGCGCCTATCTATGCCCGCGGGAGACATCGCATGATCCACAAACGGCCCTTCTCACAGCTCGGCGGCGCGGACCACGGCTGGCTCAAGGCGCGGCATCACTTCTCGTTCGCCAACTACTATGACCCCGCCCGCATGGGCTGGGGGAGCCTGCGCGTGTGGAACGACGACGAGATCGCCGCCAACTCCGGCTTTCCGCCGCACCCGCATGCGGACATGGAGATCATCACCTATGTCCGCGCCGGCGCGATCACCCACCAGGACAGCCTGGGCAACAAGGGCCGCACCGAAGCCGGCGACGTCCAGGTGATGAGCGCAGGGACAGGCATCCGCCACGCCGAGTACAACCTCGAGCCCGGCGCCACGACGCTGTTCCAGATCTGGATCGAGCCCAACGCGCGCGGCGGGCCTCCGGCCTGGGGCGCCAAGCCGTTCCCGAAATCCGACCGGGCGGGGCGCTTCATCACCCTGGCGTCAGGCCTCGCCGACGACGCAGACGCGCTGGCGATCCGCACCGACGCGCGCGTGCTCGGCGCCACCCTGAGGGCCGGGGAGACGGCCGACTATCCGCTCGACCCGTCGCGCCATGCCTATCTGGTGCCGGCGACCGGGGCGGTGGACGTGAACGGCGTGCGCCTGGACGCCCGCGACGGTGCGGCGATCACCGGCGAGCGGTCGCTGAGCGTGACGGCTCTCGAAGACGCCGAGGTCGTGCTGGTCGACGCCGCGTAGCAGCGGGAGCCGTTCATCCCCGGTGGATCGGGTCCACCCAGGCGACGCCCTCGGGCTTCTCGACCGGCTCGATGGCGAGATTGACCACCACCGCTTCGCTGTCGGAGCGCACCAGGACGCAGGAGAGCGTCTCCTCGCTGGAGGCGTTGATCTCCTGGTGCGGCACGTAGGGCGGGACGTAGATGAAGTCGCCGGGCCCGGCCTCCGCCACGAACTCCAGCCGCTCGCCCCAGCGCATGCGGGCCTTGCCGCTCACCACGTAGATCACGCTCTCCAGGGCGCCGTGGTGGTGCGCGCCGGTCTTGGCGCCGGCATGGACATGGACGGTCCCCGCCCAGAGCTTCTTGGCGCCGGCCCGCGCATAGTCGATCGCGGCGGCGCGATGCATGCCGGGCGTCTGCGGCGTGTTGTCGTCGAGCTGGTCGCCCGGGATCACCTTTACGCCGGTGTGCTTCCAGCCGTCGGGCGGCGTCGGGGCTTGCTCGCTCATGAGCCACCTTACCGCCTCCACCGCGGTGGCGGGAGAGGTCGTCAGGCGGGACGGTTCAGTTCAGCGGCGGCGGTTCGACGAAGGCTTCGTCCCAATCGCCCACGTCGTCCTGGATCAGCACGTGCCGCGGCTCCTGGTCGACCCGGGCGTAGTCGCCGGCGGCCTCCAGGGCCTCGGCCTTCGAGCCATAGGCGCCCAGTTCGGCGTCATCCTGGTCCACCAGCATCCATCGGCCGCTCCGGGCCACGACGGTCAGCTCGTTCATGTTCTGAAGTCCCCGGCCCGCGGACAATTCGAGGTTCGTCCGATGCAGCAAAATTGTGGCATCGGACTTCCGCGCCGCCGCCATGTCGGCGCGTCGCACCCGCTGCGGCGCAAGCGCGCAGCCGCCGTTCAGGCCTGGTCGCGGAAGTACGGCTCGACAGCGCCTGCGAGCTTGAGCGTCAACGGATGGCCGCTGCGGTCCTTGGCGTTTCCGGCGACCACGCGGATCCAGCCTTCGGAGACGCAGTACTCGTCCACGTTGGTCTTCTCCTGGCCCTTGAAGCGCACGCCCACGCCGCGGGCCAGGACCTCGGCGTCATAGTAAGGGCTGGCGGGATCGACCGAGAGGCGGTCGGGTGGGGCGTCGCTCATGCGAGAGCGCCCCTAGACCGGCCGCGCCGCCGTTTCAAGCGCGCAACCAAGCGAACGTTGTCACGCCGCGCGAGGCGGCGGTATCGTCGGTTAGGGCGGCGCCTTGCAGCATCTGCGCCGCCGGCCCCGGGGAGGCGTCCGATGAAGTTCACCGCCATTTCGATCGCGGCCCTGATCGGCGTGCTCGCCGCCGCCGCGCCGGCCTTGGCCCAGAGCCCCAAGGCGCCGGCCTATCACGCGCCGCGCAACGCCTTCGGCCAGCCGGACCTGGAGGGCGTCTGGACCAACGCCACGCTCACCACCCTGGAGCGTGATCCGAAGTACGGCGCCCGCCTCGCCATGACGCCGCAGGAAGCCGCCGCCATCGAGCAGTCGAACGCCAAGTTCGTCGCCCAGGCGAACGCCCCCACCGACCCGAAGCTGAAGACCACCGACCTGCCTTATGAATGCGGGCGCGGGTTCAAGGGCAGCGACTGCGGCTACAACTTCGCCTGGACCGATCCCGGCACCGAGGTGATGACCATCGCCGGCGAGAAGCGCACCTCGATCATCGTCGATCCGCCGAACGGGCGGCTGCCGCCGCTGACGGAGGAAGGCAAGAAGCGGCTCGCCGCGCGCTTCCAGCGCGGCGCTTTCGACGGCCCGGAATCCCGTTCGCTCGGGGAGCGGTGCATCCTCTCGTTCGGCTCGGCCGCGGGCCCGCCGATGCTGCCGCTGCTCTACAACAACAACTATCAGATCTATCAGACCAAGGACGAGGTCTCGATCGTCGTGGAGATGGTCCATGACGTGCGCCACATCCGGCTGAACGCCCAGCACCTGCCGGCGAACATGAAGGAATGGATGGGCGACTCGATCGGTCACTGGGAGGGTGACACCCTGGTCGTGGAGACCACCAACATGCGGCCGGAGCAGGGCTTTCGCGGCGCCGGCGGCGAGACCAAGGTCACCGAGCGGTTCACGCGCATTTCGCCTCGGCAGATTCTCTACCGCTTCACCGTCGAGGACCCCTCCGTCTACACCCGGCCGTTCAGCGGCGAGGTGGCGCTGAACGCCTCGCGCGGTCCGATCTACGAGTACGCCTGCCACGAGGGCAACTACGCCATGCCGGGGATTCTGGCCGGGGCGCGGGAGATGGAGAAGCAGGGCCGCGATCCCGGCGCCGGGCCGCGCGACGCCTCCGGCGCGCCCGCCGCCGAAGGCAGCCAGTAGGGCCGCGCGGAACGCCGCTTCCTGGCGCGCCCAGGATGGTGAACGGCGATTCAAGGTAAGCGCGGCTTAACCGCCTTCGTTCGCAGAGGGTGAACATTAGGTGGCGATAATTCTGCGATGAGGGGCGGCTCCCGAACGTGGAGGCCGGCGATGGCGAGACTTCCGAACCTGGTGGGCGGGGCCTGGGATTTCGTCCTCATCCACCCGTTCATCGCGGCGTGCCTGGCGGCCCTGAGCGCCTGGACGCTGTTTTCGTTCGCCCAGCGAAGCCGATAGACGATCGCCCGCGCGATTGCTCTGTCGGCGTGAACCCGAGGCGGGCTTGCGGGTTTTCCTCCGAGCTATGAGCTCGGAGAGTCCGGATCGGTTCGTCGACATCAAGCATTGCCTCGCGCAGGCGGAGGAGGCCTTCACCCGGGCCGGGCGCTGCGACGACCCAGCCGAGCGGGCGCGGCTGATGGACGAAGCCGAAGCCTGGCTGGTGCACGCCGAGCGCGCCTTCGCCCGCCTCAACGACCGCATGACCTCGCTGGAGCCGACGCGTCCGCCGCTGGAGGAGCACCGCTCGTTCCGCGAGGCCGCCGGCGTCGCCGATGAGACGCTGGTCTGGCGGCGCGAGCCCAAGCCGGAAACCTGAGCCGCTGGCCAGCGATGCCGGCGCGCGCTAGGCCACGGCCATGTTCGTGCTGCTGTTCGCCGTGGCGGCCTGGGCGGGCTGCCAGAATGCGCTCGCGGGCGGCGGCTCGTTCGTCACCCTTCCGGCCCTGATCCTCTCGGGCCTCGACGCCCGCGCGGCCAACATCGCCTCGACGCTCGCCCTGTTCCCCGGGCAGGTGACGACCGGCTGGGTCGGCCGCGGCCTGGTGAGCGGGGCGGGCGGCCTGGGCTTCCGGGCGCTGGTGGCGATCAGCCTGGCCGGCGGGGCGCTGGGGGCTGTGCTGCTGCTGCTGACGCCGTCGAGCTTCTTCGCACGGCTGGTCCCCTGGCTGGTGCTGTTCGCGACCGCCCTCTTCGCCTATGGCAGCTTCGTCAAACGGCCGGCCGAGGCGGGGCCGCGGGTTGGCCCGCGCGCGGCCGGGGTCATGCAGTTCGCGATCTCCGTCTATGGCGGCTATTTCGGCGGCGGGATCGGCTTCCTGATGCTGGCGGCGTTGACTGCCGCCGGGCTCGCCGTCCGCGCGGCGGGAGCCACCAAGAACGTGCTGGCCTCGATCATGAACGCCGCGGCGGTGGCGATCTTCGTCTTCACGCCGCACATCCCCTGGCTCAGGGTGGCGGTGGTGAGCGTCGGCGCGATCGCCGGCGGCTACGCGGGGGCGATGCTGTTGAAGCGCGTGGACGAGCGAATCATCCGCGGGTTCGTGGTGCTGCTGGGCGCGACGCTCACCGTCGGCCTGTTCCTGAGGCAGGGCCGATGAGCGTCGTCGCCGCCTATGTCTACCGCAACGGGCGGCGGGTTCGCGACGCCTCGCTCACCGAGGCCGGCCTCAAGCTCGCCCGCGGCGAGTTCGTCTGGATCGGGCTCGTCGACCCGGACGAGACGGAGCTGCGCCTGCTCGCCCGTCGCTTCCGGCTGCATCCGCTGGCGGTGGAGGACGCCCTTTCGGCCCACCAGATGCCGAAGGTGGAGGTCTACGGCCGCGAGCTGTTCGTGGTCGCCCGCACCGCCCAGATCGAAGCCGACAGCATCACCTACGGCGAGACCCACATCTTCATGGGCGAAAGCTATGTGGTCACCGTCCGCCACGGCTCGCCGCGCGCGCACTCGGAGCTGCGGGCGCACCTGGAGGCGGCGCCGGCGCTGCTGCGCCACGGTCCGGACTACGTGCTGCACGGGATCCTGGACTTCATCGTCGACGGCTACCTGCCGATCGTCGAGGAGATCGAGGAGGAGGTGCTGGCCATGGAAGGCCGGGCGCTGGAGGCCTTCCTCGCCCGCGCCGACATCCGCCGCATCTTCCTGCTGCGCCGCGAGCTGATCCGCTTCCGCCGGATCCTGGGGCCGATGGAGGAGATGGCGAGCCGGCTCGAGCACCTCGCCATCCCAGGGCTCGACGCCGAGGTCCGGCCCTACTTCCGCGACGTGGCGGACCACGTCCGCCGGGTGGCCAGCCGTGTGGAGGGGCTCAGGGAGGTGCTCTCCTCGGTGTTCGAGGTCTCGAACCTCCTGGAGCAACAGCGGCAGGGGGTGATCACCCGCAAGCTGGCGGCCTGGGCGGCGATCCTGGCTGTGCCCACGGCCGTGGCCGGCATCTATGGCATGAACTTCCAGCACATGCCGGAGCTGCACTGGATCTACGGCTATCCCGCCGTGCTGGCCGGCATCCTCGCCGCCTGCCTGTTCCTCTACTGGCAGTTCAAGCGCTCGGGCTGGCTGTAGGCGCGGAGCGGGCCCGCGGCGCGGCCGCGGGCCCTTCGCGCGTCCGCCCCTGGGGAGAGGCTTATCAGCGGACGGCGATCACGCGAACGGTGGCGGGCGCAGCCGTCGCGAGCTTCTCCTGCGCCTCCTGGCGCACACCCGCCTTGCAGGCGGCCTGGATGCCGAGGTTCTTCTCGTCGCCGCAGAAGCTCTGCGCCGCGCCGCCGGCCCGGGCCTGCAGCGCGACCTGGCCGGTGTGCGTGGCGACGTTCAGGTCGGGGAGGCGGACGTTGACCGGCGCGGCGTGCGCCGCAGTGGTCAGCATGATGGCCACCGGGAAGGCGACCAGGCCCGGGGTGATGGCGTCGGCGAACTTGGCGATCAGATTGTTCATTGTCGTTCCCTCTTAAGTCTCGAATGGCTGTGGCGGGCCAGCCGCCGATGGGAACGGTGTACTCAGCGACTATTGGAAAGTCCTGTTAAGTCGCAGTAATGACCTCGAATTCACAATATACACGCTATGTAATACATGACCGACCTGTAATCCGGCTCAGCGGCCGCCGCGCCGGGCCCGGGCGCGCCGCTCCCAGTCCGCCCGCGCGGCCTGCACGGCGGCCGTGAACGCCGCGCCGTACAGCCGGTAGCAGGAGAAGACCACCGACTGGTCCTTCGGCAGGCCGGCGGCGATCGCCTCCATGCCGGGAACCACGTCCGTGCGATGGATCAGCCGGCCGGCGTCGGCGGCGTCGCAGCGCAGCGGCGCATCGTCCAGCCGCGACAGGTGCGGGCATTGGGCGTGGGCGAGCTCGGCGCAGGCGCGATGCAGCGGCGGCACGTTGCAGCCCCAGCCGATCGCGCCGTCGTGGAGGGTCACGAACCCCCCGCTCGCCACCGGAAACACCCAGCGGTCGTCCGGCCGGGTCGGCTTGCCGCAGACGTGGCAGAGCAGGTCGACCATGCCGCGACGCTGGCGGGTCACGTGGACCGCGGCGAAGATCGGCTCGCCCGCGCCGGGCGCCTGACGCTGATCGAGCTCCAGCAGTCCCGGGAAATCCTGCGAGGGCTGCAGGCGGAAGGCCTGCTCGCCGGTCCAGGCGACCGACCAGGGCAGGGTTTCGCCGATCCGCCACGCCGCCAAGCCGCCCTCCCCTTCCCAGCAAGATGGCGCTGCGGGCCGGGCGCTAATCCGGCTCACGATCGTTAGGCCGTCCTTATCCCGGCCGGCGAGCGCGGGGCCATCCATCCCGCGGCTTCAAGAGGCGCGGCTGCGCCGACCGGGCTTCGGTGCGTGTCTGCTTTCCACGCCGCCGCAGCGGCTTCGAACCTAGGATGCTTGCCAGTCCTCCGCCACCCGCCCCAAAGTGCCGCGCGGGAGGACGCCCCATGCTGAAGTGGACCATCGGCGACGTGACCGTGACCCGCATCCTCGAGCTCGAGGCGACGGGCGGCTCACGCTTCATCCTGCCGCAGGCGACGCCCGAGGTGATCCGCGAAATCGGCTGGCTCGCGCCCCACTTCGCCGACGAGACCGGCCGGCTGAAGATGAGCGTCCAGGCGCTGGTGGTGGAGACGCCCTCGAAGCGGATCATCGTCGACACCTGCATCGGCAACGACAAGCAGCGCGACATCCCCACCTGGTCGAACCTGCAGACCAGCTTCCTCAGCGACCTGCAGGCCGCGGGCTTCCCGCCGGAGAGCTTCGACGTCGTGCTCTGCACCCATCTGCACGTCGACCACGTGGGCTGGAACACCAGGCTGGCGGAGGGCCGCTGGCTGCCCACCTTCCCCAACGCCCGCTACCTGATCGGCCGCGCCGAGTTCGACTACTGGAAGGCCGAGGAGGACGCCCGCGAGGACCATTCCCGCTCGCCGTTCCACGACAGCGTCGCGCCGGTGTTCGAGGCGGGGCTGGTCGACCTGGTCGAGACCGACCACCGGGTCTGCGACGAGGTGAGCCTTGAGCCGACGCTCGGCCACACCCCCGGTCACGTCTCGATCCGGCTGCGGTCGAAAGGCCAGGAGGCGCTGATCACCGGCGACTTCACCCACCATCCCTGCCAGCTCGCGCATCCGGAATGGGCGTCGAGCGCCGACTACGACGCGGTCGCCTCCACCGCCACGCGCAAGCGGATGTACGGCGCGCTCGCCGGCGCGCAGACGCTGGTGATCGGCACCCACTTCTCGGCGCCCACGGCGGGGCGGATCGTGGCGGACGGCCAGGTCTGGCGCTTCGCAGTATAAGCAACCGTCGCTTTCTGAATGGCGGATAACGCGCGTCCCAGACGCCGTTCAGACGCCGTCCGGCATGGTCTCCTTCAAGACAAGGAGATCCCTCATGAAGAAGCTCATCCTCGGGGCGGCCGCGGCGGCCATGACCCTCACCACCTTCGCCGCCAGCGCCGCCTCGGCGCGCGACTACAACGGCTACGGCGAATCGCGCGGCTACGCCGCCCGCAATCACGACGGCGACCGCTATCGGCAGGCCTATCGCGGGTGGGACCGCAATCGCGTCGCCTACCGCAACTATGGCGACCGCGACTATGGCGACCGCGACTATGACCGCGACCGCGGCGATAGGGCCGGGGCGGCCATCCTGGGCGGCGTGGTCGGGCTGATGCTCGGCGCGGCGCTCGCCGACCACAACAGCCAACCCGCCTATAGCTACGGCTACGGTTACCAGCCCTACGGCGGCTACTCCTCCTACTACGGCTACTGAGCCGGCCGGCGACCCGCTTCCGAAGGCGGGCCGCCGCTTCGCCCCTCCCCCTCTTGAAATCGCTCATCAATTCCACAAATCTTCGCCATTCCGCCACGACATCTCCGCGGGGCGGACGAACGGAAAGGATGATTGGATCAGGAGGTACGAGGAATGCGTCTGGCGACTTCGGAAGAGCAGCTCCTGGAAGGCGGCGGCCTCGGAGCGGCGCTCGAGCGATGGCTGCGTCCCGCCGTGGGCTTCAATCGTCCGCGGGACGTGCTGAAGGACCCCTTGCTGGATCGCGACGAGAAGCGGGCGGTGCTCTCGTCATGGGCGTCCGACGCCTCGGCGGTGCAGGACGAACCGACGCTTCGCTGGCTGCTCGGCACGCCCGAGCCGGTGCCGCTGGCTGAGATCCGCGAGGCCCTGGCGCGGCTGGACGGCTGGGAGGCTGAGCCGTTCCGGCCCAGTTGAGCCCAATCAGGGCGACGAGGCGACCTGCGGGCAGGCGTCGATGAAGGCCTCAACCCGACGCCGCGGCTGCCTGGCGAACGTGATCGCACGCCGCGCCGCATAGGCCGCCGCCTTGCCGCGAGCCTCGGCCGGTCGGACGCCGGCGGCGCGCCGGTAGGCCTCCGCGGCCGCCTTCTCGTAGTCGTCGGCGACTTCCGAGACCTGGGCGGTCATCGAAGCCGGCCGGTCGGGATCGGCCACCTTGGCGTTAGCGCGATAGGCGGCGGCGCAGGCGGCGAGCGTCCGCCAATCGGGGGTCGCCGCGGCGAAAACCGGTCCCGCGGCGGCCAGGGCGAATGTCGCCGCCAGCACCAGCCGGGGCCGCATCCTGAACGCGATCTGGCGGATCGGCACGCCGACGATCCCATGGCGTCCATCCGGAGCGTGGACCGGCCGAATCTACGTCACAGGACGAGCTTGCGGAACCTCCGCCACGACCGAGTGGCCGAGATTTGCGTTCTGAAGCGCGATGGACGCGGCAAATCCCCTTGCGGCGATCGCCCCTGCGCCGTCGGCGCCGGCGCCCGCCGCGCCGTCGCCGCCGATCGGCGACGAGGTCGGCCATGTGCTGACCGGAGGGCCGCAGGCCTGGTGGCCACTGCTGAGCGGTCTCGCCCATCTCGTCGTCACCCTGGCCATCGCCGCGGGCATCCTGGTCGTCACCTTGTGGGCGGCCAACTGGGCTTCGCGGCTGGCCCGCGAGGCCGTGGGCCGGCTGCACGGCCACGCACATGCGGACGCGGTGCTGCAAGGCTTCGTGGCCTCGCTGGTGCGATACGCGGTGGTGATCATCGGCGGCGTCGCGGTGCTGCAGCAGATCGGGGTGCAGACCACCTCCATCCTGGCGGTGCTGGGGGCCGCCTCGCTGGCCATCGGCCTGGCGCTGCAGGGCGGCCTGAGCAACGTCGCAGCGGGCGTCATGATCCTGCTGCTGCGGCCGTACCGCGTGGGCGACCGCGTGGAGATCGCCGGCACCGTCGGGCGCGTGCGTGGGCTGGACCTGTTCATCACGCGCCTGCACGACCTCGACAACTCGGTGGTCTTCATCCCCAATGCGAAAGCGCTCGGCGACCGGATCGTGAACTACTCCATGCCGGAGAGCCGCCGGATCGTGATGGACTTCGGGATCGACTATGACGATGACGTGGACCTGGCGCTTGAGCTGCTGGTCGATGTCGCCCGCGCCGATGCGCGGATCGTCGCCGACCCCGCGCCGTGGGCGAAGCTGACCGCGCTGAACGACTCCACGGTCACGGTGACGCTGCGCGCCTGGACCTCGCCGGACGGCTACATCGACACGCGGTTCGACCTCATCAAGGCGGCCAAGGCCCGGTTCGAGGCGGCCGGCCTCACCTTCGCCTATCCGCACCAGGTCGCCGTGGAGAGCCGACCCTGGACGCCGCCCGATCGTGAGCGCCAGCGCAAGGCGCGGCAAAGCCTGCGGCGGGCGCCGGCCGCAAAGGCCAAGTCCGGCCCGCGGGCGGACCGCGACGCGCGCGCCTCCGGCTCGTCCTCGGAAGGCTCGTAGGGCCTCTCCGGAACCCGTATGTCAAAGCCCCGCCGGTGGGCGAACGTTCTCGAACGCCCGCAGCGCACTCAGCCGGCCGGCAACTGAGCCGCGACGGGCAACCTACGCCCGGGCCGCGACACTTCCCGCGGCGCAACCTGGAATGCGTTGCGCAGAGCCGCAAAGTTCTGCTTTTGTTCGCCCATCGGCGATGGAGCACCCCATGGTTCGGATGACCTATGTCGGCGTGGCCGACCCGGAGACCGCGTTCGAGGCGTTCCGGCCTTACGTGGCGAGGCTCCGCGACCTGCAGCGGCTGTGCAAACCGTTCGGACGCGACTACCACGCCATCGCCATCGCCATCGACGGCCTGGAGAGCTGCGCCTACCACTTCACCCGCCGGCCGCATTTCTACGAGACCAGCGGCAAACACCAGTAGCGTGGGCTCAGCCGCCGAGCCGCCAGCCGGTGGCTTCGATGAGCCGGCTGAAGAACTCCAGCTCATAGGCATGCTCGGGATCTTCGCGGACCAGCCGGTCCATTGCGTGGGCGTCGTCGCCCACCAGGATCCGCCAGCGCTCGGCGCGGACCCCGTCCAGGATGATCGTGGCGGCTTGCGCAGCGGTGGTCGGCACGTCCTCCAGGAACCGCCGCGCCTGCTCGGCGGCGAGGGCGGCGATCTGCTCGTCGGTGAGCTGGCTTGCGGCCTCGCCCATGTTGCGCGCGATGCGGGCGCGGGCCCTGGCGATGTCCTCGGCCGAGAGCTGATCCTCGTCGCGCCCGGAGATCACCTTGCGGGAGTTGGCGACGATCGAGGTGCCGATGTGGCCCGGCATCACCACCGAGCACTTGATGTGCGGCGCGTTGAGCCGCAGATCGGTGATCAGCGCCTCGGTGAAGCCCTTCACCGCGAACTTCGCGGCGGCATAGGCGGTGTGGCTGACATGCGGGCCGAGCGAGGCCCAGAAGCCGTTGACCGAGGCGGTGTTGACGATGTGGCCCTCGTCGGCCCCGAGCATCATCGGCAGGAAGGTGCGGCAGCCGAGATAGACCCCGCCCCAGCAGACGTTGAAGGTGCGCTCCCACTCCTCGCGGGAATCGTTGACGAAGGAGCCGCCGCCGCCGATGCCGGCGTTGTTGAAGAGCAGGTTCAGCTTGTCGGTCTGGTGACGCTCCTCCGCCTCCTTGCGGAAGCGGACGAGCTGGGCCTCGTCGGAGACATCGGCCACGTGGGTGGTGACGCGCGTGCCTTGCGGGGGGCGGTCCTTCTCGATCAACGCCGCCGTCTCGGCGATGTTCTTCTGGCTGACGTCGCACGTGGCGACATTGCAGCCTTCCGCGGCGAGCTGACGGGCGAGCTCGCGCCCCATGCCGGCGCCGCCGCCCGTCACCACGGCGAACTTGCCCTCGAACGATTTCATCGACGCCGCTCCCCAAAGCTCACGCGAAAAATCCAAGGGCCGATCGGCGCGCGACGCAAGGGCGCCGCGAGGGAAACCCGCTCGCGGGCTGGATTATTATCAGCGATAAGTTACCTTTGATTTCGATCAACGAGGCGCGCCGTGAACGAGCGTCTCATCGAACAACGATCTCAGAGGGGGATGCGATGGACGACACCGGCGCGATCGCGCACGCGGCCACCGGGGCCGAGGTCGAGCATTTCGACGTGCTGATCGTCGGCGCCGGCATCTCCGGCGTGGGCTCGGCGGTGCACCTCCAAGAGCAGTGCCCGGACAAGAGCTTCGTGATCCTGGACGCCCAGGACCACTTCGGCGGCACCTGGTGGACGCACAAGTATCCCGGCATCCGCTCCGACAGCGACCTCTACACCTTCGGCTACCGTTTCAAGCCCTGGACGGCCGAGCCGATCGCCACGGCCGACAAGATCCTCAAGTACATGGGCGAGGTGATCGAGGATCACGATCTCGCGCGCCACATCCGCTACCGGCACAAGATCCTGCACGCGAACTGGTCGTCGGCCGACCAGGCCTGGACGGTGGAAGCCGAGCGCACCGACACCGGCGAGCGGAAGCTCATCACGGCCAACTTCCTCTGGATGTGCCAGGGCTATTACCGCCACGAGCAGGGCCATACCCCCGAGTGGCCCGGCATGGCGGACTTCAAGGGCCGCATCGTCCATCCGCAGACCTGGCCCGAGGACCTCGACTACAAGGGCAAGAAGGTCGTGGTCATCGGCTCCGGCGCGACCGCCGCGACCCTGATCCCGGCCATGGCCGACGACGTGGCGCACATCACCATGCTGCAGCGCTCGCCCACCTATTTCGTGCCGGGCCGCAACGTGGACGACCTCGCCGACCAGCTCCGCGAACTGGAGATCGACGAGCGGTGGATCCACGAGATCGTCAGGCGTCAGCGGCTGAAGATGGGCCAGCTCTTCACGCGCATGGCGTTCGAGCAGCCCGAGGCGGCCAAGAAGGAACTGCTGGCCGGCGTTTCGGCCTTCATCGGCCCCGAGCTCACCGAGAAGCACTTCACGCCCCGGTACCGGCCGTGGCGGCAGCGGATCGCCTTCGTGCCGGAGGGCGATATCTTCCAGAAGGTGAAGGCGGGCAAGGCGAGCGTCGTCACCGACGAGATCGAGCGCTTCACCGAGACGGGAATCCTCACCAAGTCCGGCGAGGCGCTGGAGGCGGACATCATCATCACCGCCACGGGCTTCAACCTCTGCGTCCTGGGGGACATCGCGTTTTCGGTCGACGGCGAGCCGGTCGACTTCGGCAAGACCATCACCTATCGCGGGATGATGTTCACGGGCGTTCCGAACCTGGTCTGGGTGTTCGGCTATTTCCGGGCGAGCTGGACGCTGCGCGTGGACATCATGGGCGACTTCGTCTGCCGGCTGCTGAACCACATGAAGCGGAAGGGCGTGACCAGCGTGACGCCAAAGCTCCGGCCCGCGGACGAGGGCCTGGAGCCGCTCTCCTGGATCGACCCGGACAACTTCAACCCGGGCTACCTGATGCGCGAGATCGACAAGATGCCCAAGCGGCTGGCGAAGCCCGAGTGGCAGCACACCCAGGACTACTGGGCCGAGAGGGACACGCTTCCCAAGATCGATCTCGACGGGCCCGAGTTCAGCTACGGCGGCAAGGTGACGGCGCGCGAGACCGAGGCGGCGTAGTTCCGTCCGGGCAGGCGCCGCATCCTACGGCGCATCGCCCACGGCGGTCCCGAAGGCGCGGCCCTTGGCTTCCGGACCGAACCAGGTGACCAGCGCCAGCACCACGGCCACGACGCCGCAGACGGCGGCGAGCGCAAAGCCGTAGTTGTCGCCGCGAGACTCCGCCAGGCCGGCCTGCCAGGTCGCGTTGCCGGCGGCGAGCAGGTTGCCGAGCTGGTAGGCGAAGCCCGGGAAGGCGCCTCTGGCGCCCTCCGGCGACAGCTCGTTCAGGTGGGCGGGCACCACGCCCCACGCACCCTGCACCGAGATCTGGATCAGGAAGGCGCCGAGCCCCAGCATCAGCGGCGTCGTCGAGAAGGCCCAGAGCGGGATGATCGGCAGCGCGAGCAGGGCGGCGATGACGATGGCGCGCCGGCGGCCGATCCTTTCCGACAGCGCCCCGAAGATGAGCCCGCCGGCGATGGCGCCCAGGTTCAGCACCATGGTCAGCGCCGTGACCGTGCCGGCCGGGAACTTGTGCTGCACCCTCAGGAAGGTGGGATAGAGGTCCTGCGTCCCGTGGCTGAAGAAGTTGAAGGCGGTCATCAGCACCACGACGTAAGCCAGGAGGCCCCAGCGCCCCTTCATGGCCTTGGCGAAGCTCACCCCCTGGCCGGCGACGCGCGTCTGGCGGGCCGCCTCCCACGCCGGGCTCTCCGGGACCTGCGAGCGGATGAAGAGGATGAGCAGGGCCGGCAGGGCGCTCATCATCAAAAGACCCCGCCAGCCGACCGACGGCAGGGCGAGGTTGGCGAGCGACGCCAGGAAGAAGCCCATCGGATAGCCTTCCTGCAGGATGCCGGAGACCACGCCGCGGCTCTTCGGCGGGATGGTCTCCAGCGCCAGCGAGGCGCCGATGCCCCATTCGCCGCCCATGGCGAAGCCGAACAGGGTGCGCAGGACGAGGAGCGTGACGAGGTTCGGCGAGAAGGCCGAGGCGAAGGCGAGCACAGCGTAGACCGCCACGTCGATCATCAGGATCGGACGGCGGCCGAAGGTGTCGGCGAGGCGGCCGAAGACGTAGGCGCCGACCGGTCGGGCGGCCAGCGTGAGGGTGATCGCGACGGCCACCTGCTTCACGTCGCTGTGGAACTCGGTGGCGATGTCCTTCAGCACGAAAGTGAGCAGGAAGAAGTCGAACGCGTCGAGCGTCCAGCCGAGGAGGGCCGCGATGAAGGCGGCGCCCTGCTGCCTGTTCAGCGCGCGCAGCTCGTCGACGATCACCATGCCAAATCCCCTCCCCGGACTTCGGCCGGCACACTAGCCCGCGCCGCCGGGGCCTGCGCAAGGGCCAAGCCTGGGCCGCCTCGAATACCCGTTCGAGCCCTTCGACTGGTACTCGAAGAAGAACGCCGGGCCGGTGATCGGCTGGATCGGCGGCAATGTGCTGAAGAGCTATCGGCTGACCATCGATTACCCGAACCGCCTGCTCTACTGGCAAAGGCAGCGGCCGCCGGACCGGACGGCGCTGGATGCGGTGGGGCTGACGCTTCGGCGGGACGGGCCGGACTATTTCGTGGCCGGCGTCGCCTCGAAGGACGGCCGCGCGACGGTCGCGGGCGTAGAGGTCGGCGACAAGCTGGTGCGAGTGGATGGCAAGCCGATGCGCGAGGCCTCGCTGGGCGCGGTCTTCGCGGCGCTCCACGGCCGGCCCGGCGAGCCCCGGCGGCTGGATCTCGAGCGGGCCGGACAGCCGGTTTCGGTGACGGCTGAGGTCACCGCCTTCTAGGCGTGGCGGGCGCGCCCCGATAGGCTCGCCGCATGAGTTATCCGTTCTCGCCGAGCCTCAGGGCCGAGCTCCTGGCGCGCTGCTCGGCCTTCCCCCGCATCGCCCAGGAGGGGCCGGACCTGACGCGCGCGGCGGTGGCGATCACGCTCACCGAGTCCGACGACGGCTCGGGCGAGGCGGCCTTCCTGCTCACCCGGCGGGCTTCGGCGCTCCGGGCGCATGCGGGCCAGTGGGCGCTGCCGGGCGGCCGCTGCGATCCGGGGGAGAGCCCGGAGCAGGCGGCGCTGCGAGAGCTGGAGGAGGAGCTGGGCTTGAGGCTGCCCGCCGAGCACGTGCTGGGCGTGCTCGACGACTACCAGACCCGCTCGGGCTTCCTGATCACCCCGGTGGTCGCCTGGCTGGAGGATGCGGCGGCGCTGAGGCCGAACCCTGCTGAGGTGGCCTCGGTGCACTGCTTCCGCCTGGACCGCATGGCGCCGGACGAGGCGGTGGAGTTCGAGTCCATCCCGGAGAGCGAGCGGCCGGTGATCCGGCTGAAGCTCGGCGAGCACCACATCCATGCGCCGACCGCGGCCCTGATCTATCAGCTGCGCGAACTGGTGGCCGGGCGGATCACCCGGGTGTCGGAGCTCGAGCAGCCGGTGTTCGCCTGGCGGTGAGGCGGCGCCGACAATCCAGGATCCAGGTCGGGATTTTCGCGCAACAGCATCGCTTTACGATCTAATATGACCGGCTAGTCTCGGGCCGCGACGACGAACGTGGAGGAGACCATGAGAAGGGCGCTGATGGCGCTGCCGGCGATCCTGTGCCTGGCCGGAGCGGGGGCGGCCGACTCCGCCGCCTCGCAGGTGGCGCGAGGCGCCTACATCGTGAACGGCGTGGCCGGCTGCGGCGACTGCCACACCCCGCACGGCCCGAAGGGCCCGATCCCGGGCAAGGCGCTGGCCGGGACGGCGCTGTTCCTCGAACCCGTGCATCCGATGCCGGTCTGGGCCGACCACGCGCCGCGGATCGCCGGGCTGCCCGACGGCTATACGAAAGCGCAGCTCGCGACCCTGCTGCGAACGGGAAGGAAACCGAACGGCTCGGAGCCGAAACCGCCGATGCCGCAGTATCGGATGAACGCCCAGGACGCGGCGGCCGTCGCGGCCTATCTGGCGTCGCTGAAGCGATAGCGCGCGAGGCCGCGCCGATCCATGGCGGTAGACGCCGCAGGCGTTAGCAGAAGCTGAACCATGGCCATGGTAGAGCCCGATCCCGAGGGACGCGTTCGGGATCAGGGGCTGTCATGCGCCACGTCCGCACCCTCGCCGCCGCCGCATGCGGCGGGCTATTCCTCTTCGCGCCGTCCGGTCCGGCCGCGGCCCAGCTCGGCGTCGAGGCCGCGGTCCTCGCCGAGCTCAACTTCGCCCGCACGCATCCGGCGGAATACGCCAGGGAGCTCCGCCGCAGCGCCGAGCGCGGCGTGGAGGTCGGCTACTCCGAGATCGGCAACGAGGACGTGGACGCGCTGGCCGAGGCGATCGACTTCCTCTCCCGGCAGCGGCCGCTGCCGCCGCTGAGGCCGAGCGAGGCGCTCGCCGCCGCAGCGCGCGCGCACGCCAGGACGCAGGGGCGCACCGACCAGGTCGGCCACATGAGTCCGGACGGCGAGACCCTGTCGGAGCGGCTGCACGAGCATGGCGTCTGGGCAGGTCTGGCCGCCGAGGACATCTCCTACGGCTACGAGGATCCGCGCGAGGTGGTGCGCCAGCTGATCGTCGATTCCCGCGTGCCCAGCCGTGGACACCGGCAGAACATCTTCGGAGCTCACTACCAGGAAGCCGGCGTGAGCTGCGCCCCGCACCGCGCGTGGGGCGCGATGTGCGTCATCGACTTCGCCGGCGCGGTCGTGCGGCGATAGGCGCTCGGCTCGCGGCGACGGGATTCGACTGACGTTACGTCCGCCCGTCATGATCGCCGGCGAGAGACACCCTTTCGCTGGAGCCCGCCCATGCCCGAAGCCCTGATCATCGACGCCTGCCGCACGCCTCGGGGCATCGGCAAAGTGGGCAAGGGCGCGCTCGCCGACCAGCACCCGCAGCATCTCGCCGCCACAGTCCTCAAGGCGATGGCCCAGCGGAACAATCTGAAGACGGCAGAGGTCGACGACATCATCTGGGGCACCGCCTCGCAGAACGGCAAGCAGGGCAACGACCTCGGCCGGATGGCTGCGCTCGACGCCGGCTACGACGTGCGCGCCTCCGGCGTGACGCTGAACCGCTTCTGCGGCTCGGGCATCACCACAGTGAACCTGGGCGCGGCGCAGATCATGGCCGGCATGGAAGACCTGGTGATCGCCGGCGGCACCGAGATGATGTCGTACACCGCGACCCTGGCGGCGCAGCGGAATCCGGAAGACGGGCCGCCGCTGATGGACGCGGGCAACGAGCGTCTGCGGGCCAGCCACCCGCAGTCGCACCAGGGCGTCTGCGCGGACGCCATCGCCACCCTGGAGAACATCCCGCGCGAGGCGCTCGACGAGCTCGCCTACGTCAGCCAGCAGCGCGCGGCGAAGGCGCTGGACGAGGGCCGCTTCGACCGCTCGCTCGTGCCGCACTACCGGGAGGACGGCTCCCTGGCCCTCGACCGCGAGGAGTTCCCGCGGCCGCAGACCACGCTCGAGGGCCTCGCGGCCCTGAAGCCCTCGTTCGAGGCCATGGCGAATGCGCCGCTGGACGCGAAGGGAACGACCTTCGCGGGGTTGATCCGGCAGGTCTACCCGGACCTGAAGATCCAGCACGTGCACCACGCCGGCAACTCCTCGGGCGTGGTGGACGGCGCCGCCGCCGTGCTGCTCGCCTCGCCGGAGTACGCGAAGAAGAACGGCCTGAAGGCCCGCGCGCGGGTGGTGGCGATGGCGAACGTCGGCGACAGCCCGACGCTGATGCTCAACGCGCCCGTCCCGGCCGCGAACAAGGTGCTGAAGAAGGCGGGGCTGACTCCGGACGACATCGATCTGTGGGAGATCAACGAGGCGTTCGCGGTGGTGGCCGAGAAGTTCATCCGCGACCTCGGACTCGACCGCGAGAAGGTCAACGTCAACGGCGGGGCGATGGCGCTCGGCCACCCGATCGGCGCGACGGGCTCGATGCTGATCGGCACGATCGTCGACGAGCTCGAGCGGCGCGACCTGAAGCGCGGGCTGGTGACCATGTGCGCCGCCGGCGGCATGGCCCCGGCGATCATCGTCGAGCGCGTCTAGAGCCTCGGGCCTAGGCGCGGACCTCAAGCACCATCACGTCGAGCTGGAACGACCCGTCCGGCTCGACGGCGAAGTGGGCGCTGACGACCTCGGACGCCGCCTGCTGCACGGCGCGGACGGCGTGCGCATTGAGTTTCGGCGTGGCCATGCGCTCGATCCAGGACGCGAACTCGATGCGGATCTGATGGCGCTGCACGCGTGAGACGGAAAAGCCCGCCCGCTCCGCGGCGGCGCTCCATTCGGTGAGCGAATAGTCGCGGACGTGGCTCGGATCGCGCAGCATCTCGATGGCCTGCAAATGCGTGTCGAGCAGCGGCTGGCCGGGCGAGATCGCATCGATGAAGACGGCCGTCGCGCCGGGCTTCGCCACCCGATGGGCCTCCTTCAGCCCCTGATCGAGGTCGGTCCAATGGTGGGCGGAGAAGCGGGTCGCCAGGAAGTCGAAGCTGGCGGCCTGGAACGGCAGGTCTTCGGCGGGCGCCTGGGCGGTGGTGATGTTGGCCAGTCCCTTGTCGCGCGCCGCCTCGGCGACCGCCGCCAGCATCTCCGGCGCGAGATCGCAGGCGACCACCTCGTCGAAATGGGCCGCCAGCCGATAGGCGACGTGGCCGCCGCCGCAGCCGAGATCGAGCGCGCGCCCGCCGCCCGCCGCCCGCGCCGCGGCCTCCAGCCGATCGAGGTCGAGCCCGCTCGCATGCACGGCGCTTTGCACATAGGCCTGGGCGCGGGGCCCGAACTGGGCGCGGGCGAGGGTCTCGACGGTGCGGGTCATGTTCAGTTCTGGAAGCTCGACGGACCGCCCTGATACAGGAAGTCAGGTCAGTCCGGGAGTATCGTCATGGATTGGAGACGCGCCGCAGCCCTGATCGCCGCCGCCTGGGCGTGCGCGGCCCTCCCTGCCGGTGCGAAATCGCGCGCCGATGCGGTCTCCAATCCGGACACGAAGGCCTGGTGGCATATCGCCGAGCACCTCTCCTCCGACGCCATGGAAGGACGCGACATCGGCTCTCCCGGCCACCAGCGCGCGGCCGAATGGGTGGCCGCGCGATTCATGGCCGCCGGGCTGAAGCCCGCGGGCGATCATGGAACCTACCTCCAGCGCTTCCCCGTGCACGAGGTGAAGGTCGTCGCCTCGGCCGCTGAGGTTGCACGCGCGCGCGATCCGGTAAGGCTCCGGTTCCTCCACGACTACAGCGTGCGCGCCGCCGAGGACCTGCCGCCCAAGCTGGAGGCGGCCATGGTCTTCGCGGGCTACTGCCGGCCCGAGGACCTCGCGCGGGCCAAGGGCAAGGTCGCGCTGTGCATCAACACGCGGCGGATCGGCCTGACCACCTCGGCCGAGCAGCTGAAGAACGCCGAGGCGGCCGGCGCCTTGGGCCTGATCCAGGTGGACGATCCGGGCTTCACGATCGAGCCGTTCCGCTGGCCCGCGGCCTACGCCCGGACGGTGACGCTCGCCGAAGCGCCGCCCGCCCCGACCCACGGCTTCGTCTCCATGACGCTCAGCGCCAACGCCTTCGCGGAGATGGCGCGCGGCTCCGGGCACGATGGCGCGAAGGTTCTGGCCGCCGGCGGCCGCAAGGCGCCCCTGCCGGTGTTCGCCCTGCCCGGCCGGTTCCGGGCGAGCTTCCGCTCCACCACCCGCGATTACGACGGCGTGAACGTGCTGGCCGAGCTGCCGGGGAGCGACCCCCGGCTGGCGGCGGAGACGCTGGTGCTGTCCGCGCACCTCGACGGCTACGGCTACGGGACGCCGGTCAAGGGCGACAAGCTCTACAACGGGACCCTGGACGATGCGGCCTATGTGGGGACGCTGATCCGGCTGGCCGAGCAGCGGACGGGCCGCCCCTACAGGCGCAGCGTGGTCTTCGCCGCCTTCGACGGCGAGGAGAAGGGCCTCCTGGGTTCGACCTGGTTCACCAGGCATCCAACCGCGCCGAAGGCGAGCCTCGCCGCCGATATCAACCTCGACCAGCTCAGGCCGCTGTTCCCGCTGAGGCTCCTCACCGTCACCGCCATGAAGGAGTCCGCCCTGGGCGACACCGTCCGCGCGGTGGCGGGCGAGCAGGGGATCGCCACGCAGCCCGATCCGGAGCCGGAGCGGAGCCTGATCACCCGCGCCGACCACTACCCGTTCATGAAGATCGGCGTGCCGGCGATCGGCTTCGTGTTCGGCTTCAGGCCGGGGACGCAGGACGAGCGGCGCTATCGCGAATGGTACCAGGTCCGCTACCACCGCCCGCAGGACGACCTGAGCCAGCCGATGGATTTCAAGGCCGCAGGCGACTTCAACCGCTTCTTCTACACGCTGGTCGAGCGGGTGGCGGACGCCGCCGAGCGGCCGGCCTGGAAACCCGCGAGCCCCTACGCGCGCTTGGGCTCGACCTCCGGAGCGCCTCGATAGTGGACCCAGAGCGCTATCAGGAGGCCGAACGCCTGCATTGCGGCGCCGAGCGCCAGGACGCCATGGGCGTCGTGCTCGCGCACCGCCAAGGAGGCCGCGAACGGGCCCAAGGCGCCGGCCAGCAGCTGCACAGGGCCGCTCTGCAGCGCCGTGCGCCGTGAGGGATCGGCCTCGGTTGTCATGGCGATCAGGAAGGGCGCCGAAAGCGTTCCGGCGAGGCCCGAGGCGCCGGAGAGCACGATGACCAGCCAGAATGGCGGGTGGCCGGCGAGCGCGCCCCAGAGCGCGAAGAAGGTCGCGCCGGTTCCCAGGAAGATCCAGATGTAGCGGACGTGGCCGGCGATCACCGTGGCCAGCAGGGCGCCCGCGATCTGGCAACCGAGCGCCACCGGGACGGCGGCTCGCGATTGATCGACGGTGAGCCCCGCCTGCACCGCCAGCGGCACGCCGTAGATCCCCACGGCGGACAGCGAGGCGGCGAGCATCAGGGTCGCGAACAGCACCACCCACCCGATCGGCGGGGGCGGCCCGGCGACCTTGTCGCCGGAGCCCGGCATGGGCCCGAAGCCGCCCGGCGCGATCAGTGCGAGCGGCAGGGCGAGCCCTGCGGCGGCGGCCACCGCCAGGTAGCCCGAATTGGCGCCGAAGCGAGGCAGGAGGAAGGCCGAGAGGCCCGTGGCGAAGGCGAGCTGGCTCAGGCCCATCCCGGCGAAGAGCACAGCCGTCCAGCGCTCCGGCGTCCTCGTCCGGGCGACGAAACCGATGGTGATCCACAGGAGCAGCCCCTCGGGGAGGCCGGCGGCCAGGCGGAGCGCCGACACGCCGAGACCGCTGGCGCGCAGGGTGGCCAGATCGGCGGCCACCAGGACGAGCGCGGCGAGCGCCGCCAGCAGCTTGAGCCGACGCGGCGGAAGCAGGACCCCGGCGAGCCCGGCCACGATGCCGGTGCTCAACGCCTCCAGCATGGCGGTCTGGCCGATGCCGGCGGCCGACAGGCGATGCTCCTGCTCGAGCGCGGCAAGCAGCAGCGCCATGAGGCCCCCCATCAGGAGCGCGATGACGCCCAATCCGATCGCAGCCACGGCTTCGGCACGGGAGAAGGGCGCGCCTGCCACCTCGTCGACGGTGTCGTCAGGGGCGTGGGCGAGCCTGTCGGGGAGCGCGGTCATCGGCGATGAGGCTGCACCGCCGTTCGGGCGGCGCCTAGGGCTCACGCGGCGTCAGACCAGCGAACCGCCGCCGTCGACGCGCAGCACCTGCCCTGTCGTGTAGCCGCCGCGCATCAGGTAGAGGTAGGCCTCGGCCGCTTCCTGCGGCTCGCCGATGCGGGCCAGCGGCTGGCGCGCGGTCATCTGCTTGATGCGCTCCTCGCGCACGTCGGCCGGTATCTGTTCCCAGACGCCGGTGCGGATCATGCCCGGACAGACGCAGTTGACGCGGATCGGGGCCAGCTCGGCGGCAAGGCCGCGCGTCAGGTGCTCCACCGCCCCCGCCATGCCGGTCGAAAGGGCCGAGCCCTTCGTCGGCCGGTGCGCGATCATGCCGTCGGTGAATGTGATCGAGCCGGTCGGCGCGATGGACTTGGCGGCGTGCTTGGCGACCGCCGCAGCGCCCCAGAAGCGCACGTTGAAGATCGCACGGCCGGCCTCCAGGTCGAGGTCCATGAGCAGGCCGCGCCGCGGTCCCCCCCAGTCGCCGGCGGTGAAGGCGAGGTGGTCGAACGCCCCGATCTCCGCGAACGCGCGCTCGACCGCCGCCTCGTCGGTGACGTCGACGGCGAACCCTTGCGCGCCCGCCAGCCGCGCCTCAGCGGCCGCGACATTCTGCGGATTGCTGGAGCCCACCACGACGGAGGCCCCCTCGGCGAGCGCGCCCTCCGCCACGGCGAAGCCGATGCCGGAGGTTCCGCCGATGACGACAACGCGCTGGCCGGCGAGACCCATGCGCCCCGCCTACTTGCCGTCGAGCGTGAAGGCCAGCAGCACGTTCAGCGGATTGCCGAACGCGCCGGTGGCTCCATTGTAGCCCGAAATGACGAACAACCCGCCGTCGCCGATCACCGGGCCGGTGGCGTCGATCGAGCCGCCCGGCTGATTCTGCACCCCGTTGACGGTGGAGAAGCCGCCCTTGCCGGTGTCGTAGCTCCAGATCATGCGGCCATCCCTGGCCCCATAGGCCTGCAGCCAGCCGTCATGAGAGCCGGTGAAGACCAGGCCAGGCGCGGCGGCCGGCGGCGCGGAATGGGCGTTGGAGCAGCGCGGCGCCTTGAACCCGCAGGGCAGCTTCGGCGCCGGCGCCGACCAGAGGACCTTGCCCGTCGCCGGATCGAGTGCGTAGAGGCCCGGCTTGCCAACGCCCGCCGGTACCGCGAGGTCCGAGATCGCGACGTAGAGCGCGCGCCCGTCATAGGCCATGCCCCACTCGACCCCGCCCAACGGCGAGCCGGCGCCGACCTTGGTTGTCCAGAGAAGCTTCCCGCTGGCCGGATCCATGCCGTAGACCGCGCCCGACTTCTGGCCGGCCAGCAGGATATCGCGGCCGCCTGGAAGCCTGGCGATGATCGGGGAGGCGCCGAAGTCGTGATCGGGACCGATCTCGCCCAGCGGGCAGTTGATGCTGCGGAACCGGCGGCCGCAGGCGATCAGGAAGTTGTCGGCCTTGGTCACCTGGTCGACCCAGTCGATCTTGCCCGAGCCGGCGTCGAAGGCGACCACCGAGTCGGAGGCCGGGGCCGCGACCTCGGTGTAGGAGTCGCCGGTCGCCACGTAGATACGGCCGCGTTTCACATCGACCGAGGGCTGCGACCAGATGGCGGCGCCGGCAGGGCCGAACAGCTGGGCGCCGGCCTGATTCTTGCGGGTCGGCGCCGCCTTCGGCAGTACGGCGGTGCGCCACTTGATCTTGCCGGTCCTCGCATCGATCGCCACCACCGCGCCGGAGAAGGTGCAGCAGGAATAGGCCGCAGTCGTGGCGGTGATCTCCTCGCCCGAGGAGAGCGGCACATAGACCGTCCCGCCGTGAAAGGCCGCGCCGCCGGTCAGCACGCCCATGGGATGGGTCTGGACCTCGGTCTTCCAAAGTATCTTGCCGGTCTTGGCGTCGAGGGCGAGCTCGTTGCGGTTGAAGTCGCCCACGAACATCACCCAGCCGGACGCGCCCATGCCGGGCACGCGGACCACCATCGGCGAGGTCCGCGAGCCGGAGCCCAGGGAGGTCTGCCAGTGGACGCAGCCGGTGGCGGCGTCGAGCGAGAAGGCGTCGCCCGCCCCGGTGGTCAGGAACAGGCGGTCGCCCACGACGCTCGGCTGGCCATTGCGGCCGCCGGAGATCGCGAATGACCATTTCAGCTTGAGCCGGCCGACGTTGGCGGCGTTGATCGCGGTGTGCGGCTGGAAACGGTCGGCGGCGGGGTCGCGGCCGAAACCCACCCAGTCGGCGGGACCCGGCCGGATCGGCGGATCGCTCTTGCAGGCCGGGCCCGGCGGTTGCGCGGCGCCCTGCGGCGGCTCGAGGCGCAGCCCACCCTGTCCAAGTCTGGCGCCAAGCCCCCCGGTCCGCGGCCCCGTCGCGCTCATCGGCTTGCCCGCCAGATACACCGCGAGCGCCCGGACGTCCTCGGGCGCAAGGCCCTGGGCCATCGGCTTCATCGGCCCGTCGGTGAGGGCGAAGGCGATCGCTTCGGGGGCCATCTGAGCCATCGCCTCGCGGCTGATGGCGCGCTCCACGGGCGGCTCGTGGCAGGCCTTGCAACGGGCGTTGAAGACCGCTTCCGGCGATTGGCCCGAGGCCCCCTGGGCCTGCGCCTGCGCGCGGCCGAGACCCAGCGGCGCGGCGATGGACGCGGCGCCGAGCGCGGCCGCCGCGAAGACAGCCAAACGCGACGTGGACACGATCACAATTCCCCCCGAAGCATTTTGGCGCGGAGCATCGCGCCTCTGGTTGGCGCCGAGATTTCGCCCGCGGACAGGTTATTGCAAGCGGGCAATCGGGCGCCGTCGCGTCAGGCTCGCGGCCCGCGTGCGAGCGTGCCAAGCTGGGCGGCACGGGCGGAGGAGCGCGATGAGGGCGGCGGCTTTGATCCTGGCGGCGCTGGCGCTGGCGCTGGCGCCGGCGAAGGTGGGCGCGGACGCCACGCGCGAGGCGGTGGGCTTCATCTGCGGAGCAGAGCACACCGCCCCCGCTGCAGGACCCGTCAATGTGGTGCTGGAGGACGGGATCGGAAACGACCACTGGGCCATCCGCACGGCCAATCCGGTGGCCCAGCGCTGGTTCGACTATGGCCTCAACCTCTACCACGCCTTCTACCACGACGAGGCCAAGGCGGCGTTCCGGAAGGCGATGGCGTTCGATCCCGAGTGCGCGATGTGCGCCTGGGGAGAGGCGCTGTCGCTGGGCGCGACGCTGAACTATCCGATCTCCGCAGACCAGACCGCCGAGGCGCTCAAGGTGGCGCAGCGGGCGCAGGTGCTGGCCGCCAACGACGACGCGAAGATCCGCGCGCTGACCGCCGCCCTCGTCACCCGCTACAGTCCCGCGGCGGGCCAGGGCGAGGCGGCCTTCCGCCGCGAGATGGACGCGATCGCCGCCCGCTGGCCGACCGACGACGCCGTCGCCGACGTGACCGCCCACGTCATCATGATCCCGTCGCGCGCGGACGACTTCTCGACCGTGCCGCGGGCCATGGCGATCCTGGAGGGCGTGCTCAAGCGCCGGCCCGACGACACCGCGGCCATCCACTACTACATCCATGCGACCGAGTTCGCCGGACGACCGGCGCTCGCGCTGCCCTACGCCGAGCGGCTGGCGAGCCTCGCGCCCAGGGCGAGCCATCTGGTGCACATGGGGGCCCACACCTTCATCCATGTGGGCGGCTACGAGCGTGCGGCCCTGGTCAACGCCCAGGCCCTGGACGTGGACGCGGAGTTCGGCCGCGAGATGGGCTACGTCCGTCCGCTCGGCGCGGCGATGTACTATCCGCACAACATCTCGTTCGGGACTGAGGGCGCCCTGATGGCGGGCGATGCGACGCTGGCGCTCCGGTTCGCCGACGACGCGAAGGTGGCCTTCCCGGAGAGCGTGAACCGACGCGCCTACGCGCTGAGCCGCAGCTTCGTGGCGTATGGCCGCTTCGCCCCCGACAAGGCGCTCGCGATCCCGGAGAGCGCGGCCAGGGACGGGCTGCTGGCGATCTACCGCCACTACGCGCGCGGCGAGGCCTTCGCCGCCAAGGGCGACGTGGCCGGCGTCGTCGCCGAGGCGGCCGCGCTCAAGGCGATGAAGCTCGCGCCCGCGGATGCAGCCAACCTCCCGCATGTCACGGTGGCCGTGGGGGTCCTGAGCGGACGCGCCGAGATGCTGCAGGGCCGTCCCGACCTGGCGGCGAGCAGCTACGCCCAGGCGGCGGCGGTCCAGGAGACGGCGTTCGGCAAGTCGTTCGATCCGCCGCCGTGGTGGTATCCGGTGCGCCGCAGCCAGGCGGCCGCCCTGCTCGCCGCCGGGCGCGACGCGGAAGCCGCGGCGGCGGCCGAGAAGAGCCTGGCGGGCTGGCCGGCGGACGGCCTGGCGCTGAGGGTTCTGGGCGAGGCGCAGGCGAAGCTCGGGCGAGCCGCCGGGGCGCGGCGCGACCGGGACGCCGCGCGGAGCGACTATCGCGGCGATCCGGCCGCCCTGCCCCTGGCCCTGATCTGAGGAAGGTTTTTCGATGAGCACGAGACACCTCGTCGATCCCGAGCTTGCCGCCGCGCTGGAGGTGTTGCCGCCGATCGATCTGTCCCCCGACACGCTGGCGGCGACGCGCGAGCTGATGAAGAGCTTCGCCCCGCCGAAGGAGACCTACTGGCGCGACGACGTCGGCGTGCAGGCGGCCACCGCGTCCGGTCTGAACGGCGCCCCCGATGTGGGCCTGATCGTCTATCGGCCGCTGCGGGCCGAGGGGCCCATGCCGGCGATCCTGTTCGTCCACGGCGGCGGCTATGTGATGGGCTCCGCCGAGACCGGCGCGCCGGCCTGCGTGAACGCGGCGGGCGAACTGCCCTGCGTGGTGGTGAGCGTCGACTACCGGCTGGCCCCGGAGACGCCTGCGCCCGGACCGGTGGAGGACTGCTACGCGGGCCTGCTCTGGCTGCACGGTCACGCGGCCGAGCTGGGGGTGGATGCGAACCGCATCGCCATCTGGGGCGAGAGCGCCGGCGGCGGGCTGGCCGCGGCCCTGGCGCTGATGGCGCGCGACAGGGGCGAGGTCCCGGTCCGGCTGCAGATGTTGATCTATCCGATGCTGGACGACCGTACCGTTACCGAGGGCCCGCGCAATCCGCACGTCGGCGAATTCATCTGGACCAACGCCTCCAACCGCTTCGGCTGGGCCGCGCTGCTCGGCAGGGAGCCCGGCTCCGGGGGCCATCATCCCTATGCGGTGCCCGCACGGACGCAGGATCTTACGGGGCTGCCGCCCGCCTTCATCGCGGTGGGCTCGCTCGACCTCTTCCTGCAGGAGGACATCGACTATGCGAGCCGGCTGCTGGCGGCGGGCGTGCCGACCGAGCTGCACGTGATCCCGGGCGCCTACCACGCCTTCGAGGCGCTGGCGCCGCAATCGGCGGCCGCCCAGGCCTATGTCCGGCTGCGCCGCGACGCTCTCGAGCGGGCGCTGAAGTAGCCACCGGTCACGGCCGCGAACACCGGGGCGAGCGGATCATTCGGATCGCTTGAGCAGCGCCGCGAGCTCGTCCTTCCAGAGGACCGCCCACGTGTGCGAGCCGTGGCCGTGGCTCGCCGGGCTCGTCGGGATCAGCACGAAGCGGCCGTTCTTCAGGCGTTTGGCCTCCCGCGGCGCGATGCCGAGGTCGGCCGGATTGATGAAGTCGTCGGCCGAGTTCACCCAGGTGATCGGTGCGGAAATCTTCTCCAGCGCCTTCGACGGATCATAGGTGCGCGACGATGCGACGGCGTAGACGAGGTCGTTGGCGTCGAGGCCCTTGAGCCGGCGAGGCAGCTCCGTATGGTACCAGGCCTTCGCGGCCGCTCCGGTGGGGAGCTGGAGCTGCATGGGGAGCGGCGAAGCGCCGGCGATGATCAGCAGATTCTCGGCGTCCCTCAGCCCCTCCGAGGGCTCGGCCTTGTACTCGCCGCCCTGGTAGGCCGGATCCGAGGTGATGGCGTCGATCACCATCTGCCGCCAGAGCCGGTTGCGCCCAGCGATCTCGACCGGCAGGCTCTCGCCGGAGCGGAAGCGGAAGCCGCGGATGACGAAGTCGTGGCCCGCGGGCTCAGGCGCGGTGGCGGCGCGGGCGCCCGCGGCAATGAACGTGCCGAGCACGCTCGCGAGAATGACGGCGAATACCTTCATCCCTTGCCCCTCTCGAGGATCGTCTTGCCCCCCCCGACCCCGGGACGGGATCAAAGACCCAACGGCCGAGCTTCCACAACGGCCGTGCAGCCGACCCGCGGGTAACAAGGTCATTCAGCACCGGTTCAGGTCCCGCGCGTTAACCCTTGACACTGACGCGGCCGCCGCCCGGCGGCGGGCCGCCCGCAATGGAGGTTCGAGATGAACAAGACCCTCGCCGCCGCCATGGCGGCCGTCACCTTCGGCGGCGCGGTCGCAACCGCCGCCCTGCCGACCGCCGCCGAAGCCCGGGGATTCCACGGCGGCGGATTCCACCACGGGGGCTTCCGTGGCGACTTCCATCGCCACGGCGACTTCGCCGGCGCGGCTCTGTTGGGTGGCGTCGCCGGCTTGGCGATCGGGGCGGCCCTAGCCGATCGGCCATACTACGGCGGCTACTACGGCGGCTACTACGGCCCCGCCTATTACGACGACGACTACTACGGCGGCTATGCGGTGTGCGAGTCCGCGCGTTGGGTGTGGGATCCCTACATCCATCGCCGGGTGCTCGTGCGTCACCGCTATCCGTGCTGAGCTGACGAGCCTCTGATAACCGGCGTTTCGAGGGGATTCCTACAGCCGCGCAGCCGACTCGCGAGGTCGGCGCGCGGCTCCTGATTCCGGCAAGGTGACGCTTGGCGGCGCGGGAGCTCTCATTCGATCGCGAAGGTCAGCCCGGCGTTCTTCCGAAGGCGCTCGAACAGTTTCATCCCCATCGCCGCGCCGGGCGTCCAGACGCCGCCTGGCGTCTCGGGACAGTCCTTCACCAGGCAGAGCGCGGCTTCGGCGAGCATCTTCGAGGTCGAGCCGTAGCCCGGGTCCTTGTCGCCCTTGACCGAGACGCGGACCTGACGGCCGTCGTCTGCGACGCCCACGAAGAGGATGTCGA
This sequence comes from Phenylobacterium sp., assembly GCF_025934275.1. Lineage (GTDB taxonomy): Bacteria > Pseudomonadota > Alphaproteobacteria > Caulobacterales > Caulobacteraceae > Phenylobacterium. Next base: position 22,390 of record NZ_JAICYI010000004.1, on the reverse strand, counting down.
AGAAGCCGCTCTCCCGCTCTTCGCGACTCGGACCCTCGCCGGGCTTCGGGGCGCCTTCGCCGAGCGCCGTGAACTCGGTGGGGGCGCCCGGCGTCACGATCGACATCTCGTCGTACTGGAAGTCGCGGCCCCACGGATGGCCCATCAGGAAGTTCGAGCGATGGACGTTCTTGGTGTTGATCATCGCCATCATGAACGGCCCCACGTCGGCGTCGAGGTCGGGGTCGCGATGGGGCTTGTCGCCCCGCGGCTGGTCGGGCCCGCGAAACCCCGGCGTCAGAGCGAAGGGGTCGGTCAGCACGCCGAGCACCGAGGGGTCCTTCTGCGCCGCGGCCATGGTCGCCGCACCCGACGCCGCCGTTCCGCCGGAGAGCCCGCCCTTGATGGCGCGGACCCGGCCCTTCACATGGGAGACGTAGCCGCCGAGCCGCTGCTTCGCGGTCTCTTCGCAGAACAGCACCCCGAGCTCGAAGGGAATGGAATCGAATCCCGCGGAGTGGATCAGCCGTGCGCCGGTCGTCTTCGCCGTCGCGTCGTGGGCGGCGATGGTCCTGTGCATCCAGTTCGGCTCGCCGGTGAGATCGAGGTAGTCGGTTCCGGCGGCCGCGCAGGCGGCGATCAGCGCGTCGCCGTACAGCTGGTAGGGGCCCACCGTGGTGATCACCGACTTCGCCCGGCGCACCATGACCTCCAGCGACGCCGCATCGGACGCATCGGCGACGACCAGCGGCGTATCCTTTGGCGCGCCGATCTCATCGCGCACGGCCGCGAGCTTGCCGGCCGAGCGGCCCGCCATCGCCCATTTGACCTCGCCGCCGACGCCGTACCGCTTCGCCAGGTGCTCGGCCACGAGCCGGCCCGTGTAGCCGCTCGCCCCATAGACGATCACGTCGAATTCGGCCTTCGGGTCCATGCGCCCTCTCCTTCGGACGGCAGGCACCTTGGCTTTCATTGACGCTGTAAGCAAACGCGAAGCTTGGCGCCGCCCGCTATCGGCCGCGCGCTGGCCGTTCCTGGCCGGGCCCTTCGATCAGGCCCAGCTCCGGCAGGCGCGAGCTGCGCGCGGCGCCCGCTGCGATGAGCGATGAAACGTAACGGGAACATGCTATAGGGGCCGCATGGCCGACGCGGGCGCGCAGCTTCCCGACCTCCTGCCGCCGAAGTTCAAGGCGTGGTTCGACGGGCGCGGCTGGACCGCGCGCGCGCACCAGCTGGCGATGATCGAGCAGGCCCGCGCCGGCCGCGACGCCCTGCTGATCGCCCCCACCGGCGGCGGCAAGACGCTCGCGGGCTTCCTGCCGAGCCTCATCGAGCTCGCCGAACGGCCGCCCGCCAACACGCCCGCCGGCCTGCACACCCTCTACATCTCGCCGCTCAAGGCCCTGGCGGTCGACGTCGAGCGGAACCTCAACGCGCCCATCCTGGAGATGGGACTGCCGATCACGGCGGAGTCCCGAACGGGCGACACCGGCCTCTCGCGTCGGCAGCGCCAGCGGGTGAAGCCGCCGGAGATCCTGCTCACCACCCCCGAGCAGCTCGCCCTGCTCTGCGCCTGGGAGGGCGCGCGGCTGCTGTTCGAGAGCCTGAGGTGCGTGATCCTCGACGAGATCCACACCCTGCACGCCTCCAAGCGCGGCGACCTCCTGGCGCTGGATCTCGCACGCCTCTCCACGCTTGCCCCGCACATGCGCCGCGTCGGGCTTTCGGCGACGGTCGACGATCCGGAGGTGATCAAGCGCTGGATGGCCGGACCGGCGGGACCTGGGGCGATCGAGCTCGTGACGGGCCCGGCGGGGGCGCAACCGATCGTCGACATGCTGCTCTCGGAGGGGCGCGTGCCCTGGGCCGGGCACACCGCGCAGCACGCCATGGCGGAGGTCTACGAGGCGATCAAGCGCTCGAAGACGGCGCTGGTGTTCGTCAACACCCGCTTCCAGGCGGAGTTCGCCTTCCAGGAGCTCTGGCGGCTGAACGATGACGCCCTGCCGATCGCGCTGCACCACGGCAGCCTCGCGGCCGAGCGGCGGCGCAAGGTGGAGGCGGCGATGGCCAGAGGCGCGCTGCGCGCCGTGGTCTGCACCTCGACGCTCGATCTCGGCATCGACTGGGGCGACGTGGACCTGGTGATCCAGCTCGCCTCCCCGAAAGGGGCCGCGCGGATGGTGCAGCGTATCGGCCGGGCGAACCATCGGCTGGACGAGCCCAGCCGCGCTCTGTTCGTGCCGGCCAATCGTTTCGAGATGCTCGAGTGCCAGGCGGCGCGCGAGGCGATCGCCCAGAACGTGCTGGATGGCGATCCGCCGCGGGAAGGCGCGCTGGACGTGCTGGCGCAGCACGTCATGGGCTGCGCCTGCGCCGAGCCCTTCGACATGCTCGAGCTCTACGACGAGGTGCGGACGGCAGGCCCTTACCGTGAGCTCTCCTGGGAGGACTTCGAACGGGTGGTCGATTTCGTCTCCACCGGCGGCTACGCGCTGAAGACCTACGACCGCTTCCGCAGGATCGTGCGCGGGCCGGACGGGCGCTGGCGGGTGCGCAACGGCGAGGTCGCCCAGCGGCACCGTCTGAACGTCGGCGCCATCGTCTCACCGGCCATGCTGGCGGTCAGGATCGCGGGCCGGCGGGGCTCGGTCGGGCGCAAGATCGGAGAGATCGAGGAGGGCATGCTGGAGATGCTCGATCCGGGCGACACCTTCGTGTTCGCAGGTCAGGTGTGGCGCCTGATGGGCATCACCAATCTCGATGTCCTGGTGCAGCCGGCGAACGACCACGACGCCAAGATGCCCTCGTGGGGCGGGTCGAAATTCGCGCTCTCCACCTTCCTGGCGAAGCGCGTGCGCCAGTTGATGACGGATCAGGACCACTGGCGGGTGCTGCCATCTGACGTCCGCGAATGGCTGGAGGTGCAGCGCGACCGATCGCTGATCCCGGCCGAGGACGAGATGCTGCTGGAGACCTTCGCCCGCGGCCGGCGGCATTTCATGGTCTGCTATTCCTTCGAGGGCCGCCTAGCGCACACCACGCTCGCCATGCTGCTGACGCGCCGGCTGGAGCGGCTGGGCGCGGCGCCCTTGGGGTTCGTCTGCAACGACTACGCGCTGGCGGTCTGGGCGCTGAATCCGCTCGATGGCCTCGACTACGACGCGCTGTTCGCCGAGGACATGCTGGGCGACGACCTCGAGGCCTGGCTCGCCGAGAGCTTCATGATGAAGCGGGCCTTCAAGGGTTGCGCGATCATCGCCGGGCTGATCGAGCGACGCTTCCCGGGCGACCGGCAGAAGACCGGCCGGCAGATCACCTTCTCGACCGACCTGATCTACGACGTGCTCCGCCGGCACGAACCGGACCACCTGCTGCTGCGCTGCGCCAGGGCCGATGCGGCGACCGGCCTCATCGACGTGGCGCGCCTGGGCCAGATGTTGTCCCGCATCCGCGGCCGGATCCGGCACGCGCGCCTGGACCACCTGTCGCCGTTCTCGGTGCCGATCCTGCTCGAGATCGGCAAGGAGCGCTCGCCGGGCCAGGCGGGCGAGATCATCCTGCACGAGGCGGAGGAAGACCTGATCGCCGAGGCCCTTCAGTGACCGAGCGTCTGCCGCCCTATGAGTTCGTGACCGCGCCCTGCGGCGCCCTGCGGCTCACGCTTGCGGGGGCCGAGGCGGAGCTGCGGACCTCGGGCGCGCTGTGGCTGGACGGCGAGCGCGCGCTGATCGCCGCGGACCTGCACCTGGAGAAGGGCTCGTCCTATGCCGCGCGCGGCCAGATGCTGCCCCCCTACGACACCCGCGAGACGCTCCGCCGTCTTGCAGCCGAGATCGAGGCGCTGCGGCCAAGGCTCGTCATCCTGCTCGGCGACACCTTCCATGACCGCAGGTCCGAGGAACGGCTCTCCCGGCAGGATGCCGCCGGGCTGACGGCGCTGGCCGCCGGCCGCACGCTGGTCTGGGTGGTCGGCAATCACGACGCCGACGGGCCCAAGGCCTTGCCGGGAGAGATCGCCGGCGAACTCTCGATCGCGGGCCTGACCCTGAGACACGAGCCCCGCGCCGGCCTCGCGCCCGGCGAGGTGGCCGGCCACCTGCATCCGGCCGCCAAGGTGCGCGCGCCGCGCGGCACGGTCCGCCGCCGCTGCTTCGTGACGGATAGCGAGCGGATCGTGCTGCCGGCGTTCGGGGCCTACGCCGGCGGCCTGAACGTCCGGGATGCCGCCTTCGCCGGCCTTTTCGCCCGACCGCCGCTCGCGGGCGCGCTGGGCGGCGTCCGGGTCCACGCCGTGGGCTGGCGCTTCTTGGCGGCCGACTAGCGCGCTATTTCGACGGCTGGCTCGCCGGCGAGCCCTGGGCGGGAGCGCCCGGCGTGGAGGCCGCGTCGGAGCTGGGTCCGCTCAGCCGGCCGGCCCGCGGCCGCGACGCAGCTGCAGATCGACGCCGCTTGCGCGGTGCGAGACGAACAGGCTGTTGCTCCAGCGGTTGAAGGCGATCCCTTGCGATCCGTCGGCGCCCACCAGGCGCATGCCGTCGGCGGTCGGCTGCCAGCCGCTCACGGGCGCGGGCAGGTCGGCGCCGCAGGTCCCTGGCGCGCTCGCCGCGTAGGCGCCGCTCGCCGTCTTCTTCGCGCTCAGCGTGATGACACAGAGGTCGCGCCCGCCGGAGGCGACGGTCCACGGGCCGGCGGCGTCGGAGGGGGTGAGCGGCAGGCCCGCCTGGTTATCCTCGGCGACCGCGGGCGCCGCGAGCAGGCTGGCGCTGATCAGCGCCGCCGTGGTGATCCATGCTCTCATGGTTGGTCCTCCCATCATGAGGTTCGGGAGGAAACGTCAGGCCGTGGTGGAGGTTGCCTAGCCGCGCAGCGCCTTGTCCAGGCAAACCGCGAGCGAGACGCAGGCCGCGGCGGTGATGGTCGTGGAGAGCTTGGGATAGCGGGCCGGGACGTCCGGCGCCTGGTGATCGAACAACCACTGGACGAGGAACGCCACGATGGCGCCGCCGATGATCCAGCTGTCGATGATGCGGTGGCGGGCGAGCAGCAGGAGCCAGGCCACGATCGCGGCCGAGACCGAGATGATCTGCCGCGGCCAGCGCGGGCGGGTCAGCAGGCTCTCCATGCCCCACCGGACGCCGCCCAGGAACGACAGCACGGTCGCCGACCAGGTCAGGATCACGGTGAGCGCCGGCCTGGCGACGGCCTGTGAGCCGTAGCCGTAGGCCGCGGCGGAGATCAGAAAGGGCGCGAGCGCCAGGAGCGCGATGGCCCAGAGCGCCGTCGGCGGCGCCTCGTTGCGGGAGAGAATCTCCCCGTCGTCCATCAGCATCCAGTCCCCCCGTCACACGGACGATGCGTCCATGGGCGCATCTCCTGTGCGAGACCCTCGCAGCTAGACCTTGCGAGCATGACCTTTGGATCGCGCAAAGGTAAAGGCCCCGTTCACGATGCGCCGCCTCAGCGGGTGAACACCGACAGCTTGGCGAGGGTGCGCGAATCGAGCGCGCCGGTGGCCGCGAGGCCATGATCGCGCTGATAGGCGGCGACCGCATGCTTCAGGTTCGAACTCGGCGCGCCGCTCACCGAACCCCGGTAGTAGCCGAGACGGGCCAAGGTCCGCTGGGCCGCGGCCACGGACGCGCCGCTGGAAAGTGCGGGCTGCGGCGCAACCGGATCAGCACCCGGGCGATAGGCCTGCACGGCCTTCTGCGCTGCGGCCAGCGCCGCCGGAGAGAGCTTCGCCTCGAGCGCAAGGGCGTTGTCGCGGGCTTGACCGTCGCCGCCCGCGGCGGCGATGGAGAACCATTCGTAGGCTTCGGCGTCGTCGCGCTCGACGCCTGAACCGGACTGGTAGAGCAGGCCGAGGTTGTACTGCGAATCGACCACCCCGGCCTCGGCCGCGCGGCGGAACCAGGCCGCCGCCTGGGCGAGATCCTGCGGGCCGCCCTCGCCGCGGAAATAGTAAAGGCCAAGGTTGTGCATGGCCGCCCGTTCGCCGCTCTCGGCGGCGGCCTGGGTCCACCGGCGGGCTTCCGCCGGGTTCTTCACCACGCCGAACTGGCCCGTTTCATAGAGCTTGGCGAGATAGAACTGGGCCGGGCCGTAGCCGCTCGCGGCCATCTGCCTGAGCCGCGACAGACCACCCGCCTCGCCCGCCTCGATCTCGCCGACCGCCGCCGCATAGGCCTCGGCGCGCCCCCTCTGGGCGGAGGCGCCGATCGCTTCGGAGGCCGCAGCGCCGAGCGGCGGCTGCGGCGCGAGCGCCACCGCCGCCCGCGGCGCTGGCGCGCCGGATTTCGCGTCGAGCGACGCCTCCTGGTCGGCCGCCAGCCGCGGCCCCTCCATGAGCACGACGCCGGCGGCCGCGACCGAGAGGAAGGCGGCCCCGCCCGCCACCAGCAGCGCGGTCTGCCACGTGGACGCCGGTCGAAATTGCGAGCGGCGCCCCAGGCTGCGGAGCAGGCGCCGTCCGGCCCACTCGGCCCGCCGGCGTTCTGTGGGGGCGGAGACCTGCGCGCCGGCGGCGGTGCGTGCGGCGATCCTGGCCCGCTCGATGACTTCGCGGGTGGAGAGGTTCTGGCGTTCGGCCGGCTCCCCGGCTTCGGACTCGTCGACGATGGCGAAGGCCTCGTCGTCGAGATCGGCGATGGGCGCGAACGCGTCCTCATCGTCGTAGGCCATCGCACCGGGGGGCGGCGGTTCCGGCTCCAGGTCGGCCGGAAGGTCCTCGGCGCGCGCCAGGAGCTCAGGAAACGCGTGCACGGTCGCGGCCGCCGGCTCGGCGGACGCCGTCTCCAACCTGGCCTGCGCTTCGGCCAGGCGCGCTTCGACCGCAGCCCGCGCCTCGTCCAGGAACCGGCCGGCCCGCTCCTCGCTCTGGCGCAGCCGCTCGGCGAAATCGTCGGAGAGCCGCTCGTGCCGGTGCTCCATGCGCTCGGTGACATGCGCCACCTGTTCGCCGATGTCCTCGATCGCCTGCGCCGCCCGGCGCTCCGACTGCACGAGACGGTCGGTCAGCCGCTCGGCTCCGCGGCTGATCTCCTCGCCCAGCCGGCGCAGCGCCTCGGCCTGCACCTGCTCCGCCCGGGCGAGCCGGCCATCGAGGGTCGCGCCGAGACGCGCCATTTCGCCGCCGACCTGATCGGCGAGCGCGGCGCTTTGCCGCTCGCTCGCCTGAAGCCGCCGGTTCAGCGCTTCCGCCAACGCCAACACCTCGCGGCCCATCCGGTCGATGGCGCGTGCGGAGCGCCCCTCGGCCGCCGCCACGTGCTGGGCCATCTCGGCAAAGCGACCATCGAACGCACGGCCGGCGGCTCCGCCAAGCTGAGCGGCCGCCTCCGCACGAGCTTCGTGCATGCGGCGGCCGAGGTCCTCGGCGAGGGCCTCCAGCCGCCGGTCAAATTCGATCGTCGAGCCGCTTTCGACCGTGCGCAGACGATCATCGAGCGCGGCCAGCGAGGTCCCGAGCGCGGACAGCGCATCCGTCGTCCGGGCTTCCGCGGCGGCGAGCCGCTCCCCGAGCCGCGTCACGAGCGTCTCGATCGGGTCCGCGCCGCCGGAGCGCGGGATCTCCACCTCGTCGCCGTAGAGCGCCCGCAGCGCCTCGGCGGACCGCGGACCGGCAGGTTCGGCCCCGCCCCGCGGCTCCGGCCGCTCCGAGAGGCTGTCGAGGCGGGCCGCCACCGCAAGCTGCTCGCGCTCGGCGGCTTCGATCCGCGCCACCGCCTCGCGTACGGCGTGCTCGATCCCGGAGATCGCCAGGCCGGTGCGGGTTTCGGAGGCCTCGATGCGGTCTGCGAGCCGATCCAGCGCCTGGGCGACGCGGCCGGACTCCTCGCGGGGACCGCCGCTCGCCAGACGCAGGCGCGACTCGGCGGGCGTTCGCAGGGGACGCGGAAGCTCGGCTTCGGAAGCGACCTCCTCCGGCACGTCGTCCTCGAGGATGACGCGGTTCAACCATTCGCCGAGCGTCATGCCGGAACGGCGGGCAAGCTCCTTGGCGACCTCGCGGGCCTTGGGGTTTATCCCCTTGACGCTCCAGGGCGCCGCCCCCGCCATCGAATCGTTCTCCCGGACAACCTGGACGCTAAACACCGATTCCTGGGGTGTAAACGCGACCGAGACGCAAGATATTGCGTCTGGGTCGGTTCTCCTGTGGACGGACGGCGGCCGGAGAGACGGCGCGGCTTCCGCAGCGGCGGCGCGGGTGCGATAGGCGGCCTCGGATGGATCTCACGCCCACCCTGATCACCGGAGGCGCGCTGGCGGCGGTCGCGCTCCTGTGCGGTTGGCTGGGCGCGCGCCCGCCGAACCCGCACCGCGGACCTCGGCTCGTTCCCTATCGCCTGGTCATGCTGCTCGCAGCCGCGGGCGTTGTGATCATGACGGTCCACCTGGTGAACCTGCTGGGCGTCACGACCGGCCGCTAAGCCGCCTGCGGCATCTCGCGTGCGGTCTCGCGACGGGGGCGTTTGGCGAGGCCCGCGACGCCGCCGGACGACAGCAGGCCGACGTCGGCCAGCAGCAGCGGGATCGCCCACCTGTGCGGGGCCGCGATGTAGCGCGGCTGCCAGACCGGGTCGTACTTGTCCTTGTACCGGCGCACGCCCTGAAAGTTGTAGATCTCCTCGCCACGCTCGAAGAGCAGCCGTCCCACCCGCGACATCATCGGGGCCAGCGGCCGATCCTCGAGGCCGGCCAGCGGCGCCATGCCAAACTCGAAGGCCTCGAAGCCTTGATCGCGTCCCCAGGCGATCAGCTCCACGAACAGGTAGTCCATGATGTTCTTCGGCGCGTCGTCGGCGTAGCGCATCAGGTCCATGGAGAAGGCGCTCTTGGAGGCCGTGGTCCAGAGGGTCGCGAAGGCCACCGGGCGGCCGCGGTCGCGCACCAGGGCGACCGGGAACTCCGCGACATAGCGCGGCGTGAAGCCGCCCATCGAGAAGCCCTTCTCGCCGCCGGAGTGCTGCGAGAGCCAGTCGTCGGAGATCGCCTGCAGGTCGGCCATGAGGGCCATCACAGCATCACCGCTCAGCACCTCGAAGCTTGCGCCCTCTTCGGCCGCCTTGCGCCAGGCCCGACGCAGGTTGCCGCGGCGACGTCCCTCGATGGAGAAGGTCTCCAACGGCACGGCCGCCGCCTCGCCCACCTTCTGGATCGAGAAGCCGAGTTCCACCACCTCGGGCAGATCGTCGGCGGAAACGCCATAGAAGCCCGGCCGCGCCGCGTGGGAATCGGCGAGCTCGCGGAACGCCCAGAACAGCTCCAGCCGCTCGTCGCGCCGGCCGACCGGCCCGCCCAGCGCTATCCAGCTGCGGCCGCGCACGCCGAACATCAGGAAGCTCTCGCCGGAGGCCGAGAACAGGAACCGCTTGTCGCCGAGGAGTGCGAGATTGGACGAGGCTTCCGCCGCCTCGGCGCTCGCCAGGATGGCGCGGACCTTGTCGAATTCCGGGTCGGCCTCGCCGGCGATCTTCGGTGTCGCCGCGGAGGCGAACAGACGCCAGAGCCCGAAGGCGAACAGGCTCAAGGCCGCCCCGGCCCAGGCGCGGATCGAGCGCTCGGCGTCTGCATCGGCCATCACCCGCCACCAGGGCAGGCTCGCGTAGTCGGCGTGCTGGAACGACCACAGGCCCAGGAGGCCCGCGCCGAGCACCGCGCAGGCGGCCGAGACCAGCCAACCCGGCGTGATCTCCATGCGGGTGAGCCGCGACCTGCGCGGAAACGCGCCGTGGAACGGGACCAGCAGGACCGCAAGAGAGACGTAGGCCGCGGTCTCCTCCCAGTTCAGGCCCTTCAGCAGCGCCAGCGGCGCGGCTGCCAACAGCACGATGACGCTGGCCCACCAGGCGGCGTCGAGCCGCGCCCGAAGGCCGAACGACAGCAGGATCAGCGCCAGGCCGAGGATCGAGGAGAGGAAATGGCTGGTCTCGATCAGATAGACCGGGGCGATCTCCAGCAGCTTCATGAAGCGCACCGGCTCGGACGGGGTCGCGCCCGAGGCCACCATCGCCACGCCGGCGGCGAGCGTCAGCAACGCCGCCGTCCAGGGCGCGGCCGCGAACAGCGCCGGTCGGACGTCGCGGAACAGACGAAGGAGTTGCATGCGACCTCGAAGCCTTGCGGCGGCCTTATAGCTTGGATCGGCCACCGCGGGCCTGCGGCGTTGTCTCAAACAACTGTTCGTCCGGCTTGGCTCGGGCGCGCGCCCCGCGATAAGGTGAGCGATATCTTCCGTGACCCTGCGTTGGAGGACGTTATGGCCGACTTCGGCGGCGCCGAGCTCGAGGCATTCCGCGCCGAGGTGCGCAGCTGGCTCGACGCCAACTATCCGCCGGAGCTGCGCAAGCCGGACGCCAAGACCGACCCGGAAGCCGTCTGGGGCGGCCGCGCCTTCGAAGGCTCCGGCGATCCGCAGATCGTGTGGATGCGGCGCATGGCCGAGCAGGGTTGGACTGCGCCCACCTGGCCGAAGGAATACGCCGGCGGCGGGCTTTCGCCGCAGCAGGCGCGCATGCTCGACCAGGAGCTGGCCGCGGGCCGCTACCGCCCCGCCCTGCTCTCCTTCGGCCTCTGGATGCTGGGCCCGGTGCTGCTCGAATACGCCAACGAGGCGCAGAAGAAGGAGCATCTGCCCAAGATCGTGCGCGGCGAGATCCGCTGGTGCCAGGGCTACTCCGAGCCGGGCGCCGGCTCCGACCTCGCCGGCCTGCAGACCCGCTGCGAGGACAGGGGCGACCACTGGCTGATCAACGGTTCGAAGATCTGGACAAGCTACGCCAACAAGGCGGACTGGTGCTTCTGCCTGGTCAGGACCGATCCCGCGAAGAAGCACGAGGGGATCAGCTTCGTGCTGATCGACATGGCGAGCCAAGGCGTCGAGACGCGGCCGATCCGGCTGATCAGCGGCGAGAGCCCGTTCTGCGAGACCTTCTTCACCGACGTGAAGATCCCGAAGGGCAACCTGGTCGGCCGGATCAACGGCGGCTGGGAGATCGCCAAGCGGCTCCTGCAGTACGAGCGGCAGAACATCTCGGCGGGCTTCGGCGAGGGCGGCACGGCGGGCGGCGCCTCGGGCGACCTGGGCCAGATCGCCAAGCGCTACCTGCCAGCCGAGGACGGCGGCCTCGCCGACGGCGACCTGCGCCGGCGGATCACCGAGAACAAGATGAACTTCCAGGCGCTGCGCCAGACGATCGCCCGCTCGGCGGCGGAGAGCCGCGCCGGCAACGGCCCGTCGGCGGCGACCTCGATCATCAAGTACGCCGCGGCCGAGCTCGCCAAGCAGCGTTCGGAGCTGATGATCGAAGCGATGGGCGGCCAGGGCCTGGGCTGGGAGGGCGAAGGCTTCGCCTCCGACGAGGTGGCGGCCGTGCGCGGCTGGCTGCGCACCAAGGCCAACTCGATCGAGGGCGGCACCTCGGAGATCAACCTCAACGTGGTGGCCAAGCGCGTGCTGGGCCTGCCCGATCCCAAGTGATTCCTTCGATACTCATCTAATTAGAGGCATTTCGAATGGCGGATTTCGGCGGCGCGGACCTGGAGGCCTTCCGGGCGGAGGCGCGCAACTGGCTGGACGACAACTTCCCGAAGGCCCTGGCCGCCGACCCGGCGGCGCAGACCGCGAAGATGCAGGCGCTGCCCGAGAGCGAAGAGGCCCGCGCCTGGCGCAAGGCCATGGGCGAGAAGGGCTGGGGCACGCCCACCTGGCCCCGGGAGTACGGCGGCGGCGGGCTGTCGCGGCCGGAGGCGCGGGTGCTGCAGGAGGAGATGGCCAAGGTCGGCGCCCGCAATCCGATCGGCGGCATGGGCGTGATGATGTTCGGCCCGACCTTGATCGAATACGGGACCGAATCGCTAAAGCGTCAGCACCTTCCAGGCATCATCACCGGAGAGGTCAGATGGTGCCAAGGTTATTCGGAGCCCGGTTCCGGGTCTGACTTGGCGTCTCTTCAGACGAAAGCTGAAGACAAAGGTGACCATTACTTGGTCAACGGTCAAAAAATCTGGACAAGCGGCGCGCACCTTGCGGATTGGTGCTTCTGCCTGGTGCGGACCGACCCGACCAAGAAGCACGAGGGGATCAGCTTCCTGCTGATCGACATGAAGACCCCGGGAGTCGAGACGCGGCCGATCCGGCTGATCAACGGCACCTCGCCGTTCTGCGAGACCTTCTTCACCGACGTGCGCGTGCCGAAGGACCAGCTGTTCGGGCCGCTGAACGGCGGCTGGACGGTGGCCAAGCGGCTGCTGCAGTTCGAGCGCGACAACATCTCGGCGGGGCTCGGCGGCGGCAACATCGGCGCGGCGCAGGTCTGGCCGGTGCAGGAGGCCGCCAAGTCGTACGTCGGCGTCGACGAGACCGGGCGGCTGGCGGATGCGGACCTGCGCCGGCGGCTCACCGATCACCTCATCGAGGCCCGGAGCTTCCAGCTCACCGTCCGGCGCGCGGCCGACGAATCCAAGTCCAATCAGGGCCCGAGCGCCGCCACCTCGATCATGAAGTACGCCGGCGCGAAGATCGCCCAGGACCGCAACGAGCTGCTGATCGAGGCGCTGGGCCACCAGGGCCTCGGCTGGGAGGGCGAAGGCTTCTCGGAGGCGGAGGCGAATGCGCTGCGGGTGATGCTGCGCTCGAAGGCCAACTCCATCGAGGGCGGCACCTCGGAGATCAACCTCAACGTGGTCGCCAAGCGCGTGCTGGGGCTGCCGGATCCGAAGTGATCGGGCCGTCCCGGAGAAATGGCGGCGACAGCAGTCAGACCTGACTCCTAATGCCGGATTTTGCGTGTTATAATACCTTAAATATTTGAATTATTGAGGAGAATTGAGATGGCCGATTTCGGCGGCGCCGATCTCGACGCCTTCCGGGCCGAGGCTCGCGAGTGGCTGGAAGGCAATTTCCCGAAGTCGCTGCGGAATTCCGAGCAAGCCATGATCCCGGGCGGCGAGAAGCCGACCGGCGATGCGCTCGCCTGGAAGAAGGCGATGGCCGAGAAGGGCTGGGGCACGCCCACCTGGCCGAAGCAGTACGGCGGCGGCGGCCTTTCCGGCCCGCAGGCCCGCGTGCTGCAGCAGGAGATGGACCGCATCGGCGCCTACAATCCGGTGGCCGGGATGGGCACCTCGATGTTCGGCCCGACGCTCCTGGAGTACGGCACCGAGGACCAGAAGCAGCGGCACATCCCGCCGATCGTGCGCGGCGAGATCCGCTGGTGCCAGGGCTACTCCGAACCGGGCGCGGGCTCAGACCTCGCAAGTCTTCAGACGCGATGTGACGACAAAGGCGACCACTGGGAAGTCAACGGTCAGAAAATCTGGACGAGCGGCGCGCAATATGCCGACTGGTGCTTCTGCCTCGTCAGAACGGATACCTCGAAAAAGCACGAAGGCATAAGCTTTGTTCTGATAAACATGCATCAGCCGGGCGTGGAGACGCGGCCGATCAAGCTGATCGCCGGCTCCTCGCCGTTCTGCGAGACCTTCTTCACCAACGCCCGCGTCGAGAAGAACGACATGGTCGGGCCGCTGAACGGCGGCTGGACGGTGGGCAAGCGGCTCCTGCAGCATGAGCGCTCCGGCCAGGGCGGCAACCGGATGATGTCGGGGCCGAGCGTCGTCGACCTCGCCAAGCGCTATGTCGGCGTGGACGCCAAGGGCCGGATCGCCGATTCCGACCTGCGCTCGCGGATCGCCAAGCACCAGATCGACGCCAAGGCGCATGCGCTGACGCTGAAGCGCGCGGCGGACGAGGCGAAAGGCAACCTCAACCCCTCGGCCACGACCTCGGTGATGAAGAACTCCGGCACCTGGATCGGTCAGGAGAAGGCCGAGCTCACCCTCGAGATCATGGGCCACCAGGGCCTGGGCTGGGACGGCGAGTCGTTCTCCAAGCTGGAGCGCGACGCGGTTCGCAGCTGGTTGTCCGGCAAGGCCACGACGATCTTCGGCGGCTCGCAGGAGGTGCAGTCGAACATCGTCTCCAAGCGCATCCTGGGGCTGCCGGACACGACCCAGAGCACGTAACGAATGTCATCCCGGAAGGCCGCGCCAGCGGTCTATCCGGGACCCCTTGCGCCAGATCGCGGCGTGGCGGCCCAGACGCCCACGAGCCGGCGCCGAGGATCCCGGTCTTGGCTCCCCGAAACCGGGATGACCGAGAAGAGACGGAGGAACGACGATGGCGGATTTCGGCGGGACCGAGCTGGAGACCTTCCGGGCCGAGGCGCGCGAGTGGCTGGAGGCGAACTTCCCCAAGAGCCTGGGCGGCCTGCAGGAGGAGCCGGAAGGTCCCGACGAGCGGAGCGCCGACCGCGACGCCTGGAAGAAGGCCATGGGCGAGAAGGGCTGGGGCACGCCGACCTGGCCGAAGGCCTATGGCGGCGGCGGGCTCTCCCGCGAGCAGGCCAAGGTGCTCCAGGAGGAGATGCGCCGGATCGGCGCCTACAATCCGATCGGCGGCATGGGCGTGGTGATGTTCGGCCCGACGCTCCTCGAATACGGCAACGAGGCGCAGAAGCAGCGGCACATCCCGCCGATCGTGAAGGGCGAGCTGCGCTGGTGCCAGGGCTTCTCAGAGCCCGGTTCGGGGTCCGATCTGGCGTCGTTGCAGACCAAGGCTGAAGACAAAGGCGAGTATTACCTCGTCAACGGCCAAAAAATATGGACGAGCGGAGCTCATTTGGCAGATTGGTGTTTCTGCCTTACAAGAACAGACCCAGCAAAAAAGCACGAAGGTATTTCATTTCTGCTGATCGACATGAAGGCGCCTGGGGTAGAACCTCGGCCTATACGTCTGATCAACGACACGACGCCGTTCTGCGAGACATTCTTCACCGACGTGAAGGTGCCGAAAGAGAATCTGGTCGGGCCGCTGAACGGCGGCTGGACGATCGCCAAGCGGCTGCTGCAGCACGAGCGGCAGGGGATCTCGGGCGCCGGCCAGGCGACGACCGGCGGGCCCTACTTCATGCCGGGGCCGAAGCTCCCCGACATGGCGCGCGACTACGTGGGGCTGGATGAGACCGGGCGGCTGCGCGACGGGGACCTGCGCCGGCGGATCACCGACCACCTGATGGAGGCGCACGCCTTCGCGCTCACCGGTCGGCGCGCGCTGGAGGAGACCAAGTCGAACCAGGGCCCGTCGGCAGCCTCCTCGGTGCTGAAGAACGTCGGCTCGAAGGTGCGGCAGGACAGCGCCGAGCTCAGGCTCGAGGTGCTTGGCCAGCAGGGGCTGGGCTGGTCGGGCCCCGGGTTCTCAGCCGACGAGCTCGCCGTCATCAAGGTGATGCTGCGCGGCAAGGCCGGCACCATCGCCGGCGGCAGCTACGAGATCCAGAACAACATCATCTCCAAGCGCATCCTCGGCCTTCCCGAAGCCACGCAGAAGGGGTGAGGGTCAGGAACCACGAAAGACACGAAAAACGATCGGAGTGCGCCGCAGGCGGCGGGACCTGCGCCATTTCCGTGGTGTTCCGTGTGTTCCATGGTCTGCTAAGGAATAGGGTGACGGCGGCGTCATTTCAGGCCGTCTGACGGCTATTCAAGGAGCGGATTTCAGATGGCGGATTTTGGAGGCAACGAACTCGAGACGTTCCGCGCGGAAGCGCGGGCGTGGATCGAGGCGAACTTCCCGGCCTCGCTGAAGGGCAAGCCCAACCCGATGATGCGGGAGGAGCGGGCGAAGCCCACGGCGGACCAGGAAGCCTGGCGCAAGGCCATGGGCGAGAAGGGCTGGGGCACGCCCACCTGGCCGAAGGAATACGGCGGCGGCGGGCTCTCCGCGGCCGAGGGGCGCGTCGTGCAGCAGGAGCTGGCGCGGGCCGGCGCCTACAACCCGATCGGCGGCATGGGCGTGATGATGTTCGGCCCGACGCTGCTGGAATACGGCACCGAGGAGCAGAAGCGCGAGCACATCCCGCCGATCGTCCGCGGCGACCTGCAGTGGTGCCAGGGCTATTCCGAGCCGGGCGCCGGATCCGATCTGGCAAGTCTTCAGACGCGCGCGGAAGACAAGGGCGACCACTTCCTTATTAATGGCCAAAAGATATGGACGAGCGGCGCACAATTCGCGGATTGGTGCTTCTGTCTTGTCCGGACCGATACTTCGAAGAAGCATGAAGGCATCTCGTTCGTTCTGATCGATATGCATCAGCCTGGCGTGGAAGTCCGCCCCATCAAGCTGATCGCCGGGAATTCTCCTTTCTGCGAGACCTTCTTCACCAACGCGGTGGCGCTGAAGAAGAACCTCGTCGGGCCGCTGAACGGCGGCTGGACCATCGGCAAGCGCCTGCTGCAGCACGAGCGGCAGGGGATCTCGGGCGGCGGCGGGGCCGGCATGTTCGGCATGGGCAAGCCGCTGGAGCAGCTGGCCAAGGAGTACGTCGGGACCGACGAGAAGGGCCGCATCGCCGACGCCGACCTGCGCACGCGGGTGGTGCAGAACGCCATCGAGCTGCGCGCCTTCCAGCTCACCGCGATGCGCGCCATGGCCGAGGCCAAGGGCAACCAGAACCCCTCGGCCGCCACCTCGATCATGAAGAACGCCGGCACCCGCACGCTGCAGGACCGCGCCGAACTGACCATCGAGATCATGGGCAGCCAGGGCCTCGGCTGGGAGGGCGAGGGCTTCAACGCCGAGGAGCTCGCCGCGGTGCGCGGCTGGCTGGGCGGCAAGGCCACCACGATCTACGGCGGAAGCCAGGAGATCCAGTCGAACATCATCTCCAAGCGCATCCTCGGCCTGCCCGACCTGACGCAGTCGAAGTGATGAGTTGAACCAAGGAAGACACGGAAGACACGGAAAGGAGCTCACCGCCAAGAACGCCAAGCACGTCAGGAGGACTGCGCCGAAGGCGCGATCATTCCGCCGCTGAGGAGCTTGGCCGCTCGCTGCAGGAAGCCGCCGCCGCGCCATCAGCTTCCGTGTTTTCCGTGTGTTCCGCGGTTCTCAAAAACGACTTGAATCCCGCCGCCCGGCAGGGCTGGAATTGAACCTGAAGAGATTTTGACGAGGACATTGAAATGGCCGTTCTGACCGAAGAACAGAGCATGCTGAAGGACGCGGCGAAGAGCTGGGTCCAGGAAAAGAGCCCGGTCTCCGCCTTCCGCAAGATGCGCGATAGCGGCGTCGAGCTCGGCTATGACGCGGGCGCCTGGAACGAGATGGCCGAGATGGGCTGGGCCGGCGTCATCATCCCCGAGGAATACGGCGGATCGAACTTCGGCTACCTGTCGCTGGGCCTGATCCTTGAGGAGCTGGGCCGCACGCTCACCGCCTCGCCGCTGCTGGCTTCGGGCCTGGCCGGCGCCTCGGCGCTGATCCTCGGCGGCACGGACGCGCAGAAGTCCGAGTGGCTGCCGAAGATCGCCGAGGGCTCGGTGGTCGCCACCCTCGCCGTCGACGAGGGCCCGCACCACAATCCGGAGAAGGTCGAGACGACCTTCAAGGACGGCAAGATCAGCGGCAAGAAGACCTTCGTGCTGGAAGGCATGGCCGCGAGCCTGCTGGTCGTCTCGGCCAAGGGCCCCAAGGGGATCGGCCTCTACCTGGTGCGCGCCGACGATGCGGGCGTGAAGCGCCAGCGGCTGCACCTGGCCGACAGCCGCGGCGCCGCCAACATCGAGTTCTCGAACGCCGCCGCCGAGCCGCTGGAAGGCGGACCGGAGCTCCTCGAGAAGGTGCTGGACCGCGCCCGCGCCGGCCTCGCCGCCGAGATGCTGGGCGCCGCCACCCAGGCCTTCGAGACCACCCTCGACTACCTGAAGACCCGCGTGCAGTTCGGCCAGGTGATCGGCTCGTTCCAGGCGCTGCAGCACCGGGCGGCCAAGATGTTCACGGACTTGGAGCTCTCCAGATCGGCCGTGGAAGCCGCGCTCACCGCCATCGACAACGACAGCCCCGACACGCCAGAGCTGGTCTCGCTCGCCAAGGCCAAGATGGGCGACACCTACCACCTGGTCTCCAACGAGATGGTGCAGATGCACGGCGGCATCGGCATGACCGACGCCCACGACGCCGGCTTCTACCTGAAGCGCGCGCGGGCGGCGGAAGCGGCGTTCGGCAACCAGGCCTACCACCGGGACCGCTACGCGCGGATCCAGGGGTATTGAGGCCCAGGCTCTAAGGGATTGGGCGGCGGGGCGGTTTTGCTCCGCCCGCCCGGGGCCAGAGGGAACGGAGCCCCTCCGTTGGCGCAAAGCCGGCGGAGGGGCTTTGTGTTGTCGCCGCTTGTCAGCGCTTTACGCGGAATGTCGCGTCCAACTCCTCAAAGAGCTGCACCCCACCCCTGCCCCTCCCCATCGGGGCCAGGGGTGCTACGGCGCGCGCAGCGGGGCGGTGCGGAAGCAGACGCGCCAGCGCTCGCGGGGCGCGCCGTTGCAGCGCCAGCCGGGTGGGAAGGCGCGGAGCTGGTCGCGGCGGAAGTGGGCCTACGGCTGGCCCCAGAGGATCTGAGCGCCGATCGCGCCCACGACGATCAGGCCGATCGCGAGCGCCAGGGCCTTGAGGATGGCGGCGCGGGCCGGGTTCGCGAGCATGCAGGGACTATGGCGCCGGCAAAGCCCCTGTCCCAGGCCGTAGAGCGCCGTGGGAGAGGGGAGAACAAAAACGGCACAAGTCTTTGGCGTCCGGCCTCTCCCGTGAGACGCTCGCGGCTATGTTCGACGATTTCAAGACCTGGGCGCCAAAGAACGCTGCCTTAGCTCGTCATCGCGAGCTTGACGGTGGCGGCGCTGCGCGGGTGTGATCGGGCATGCAGATGACTCCTGGGGCCAGCGCGCCCGCGCCTCGCGCCGGGGCCGGCCTGTCGGCGGGACGGGCGGTGGGCGGCCTGGTGATGGCGGCGATGGCCGCGCCGCTGATGGCCGCGGCGGCGATCGGGATCCCGGCGCTGCTGACCGGCGGCGTGGGCGCGATCGGGTTGGCGGCGGTGGTCTATGTGATCGGCCTGCCGTTCGCGCTCCTGGGCGCACTGGCGCTGGGCGCCCCGCTGGTGCTGGTGCTGAAGGGCCGGATGGGACTGGGCTGGGCCCTCTGCGTGACGGCCGGCGCGGCGGTGGGCGCGCTGAGCGCGCTCGCCTGGCCGTTCGTGGTCGACCCGCTGCTGCGCCTGCGGCCGGCAGGCGGGGAGCTCAGGCTGATGGCGCTCTGCGCCGGCTGCGGCGCGTGGGGCGGCTACGTCTTCTGGCGGGCGGCGGTCCGGCAGGCGGTCGGGCGGCGGCCCTAGGTGGTCGGGCCGGGGGCCTCGAGGATGGCGATGGTGCTGGCGTACGGGCCGCCGCGGTAGGGGGCGATGACGACCAAGGTGCGGCGCGCCTCGGGGGCGAAGAAGGCGACCTCCTCGCCGTCGGTGTCGCGCCGCCAGCCGGCCAGGCACTCGTGCGCCCAGCCGTCGAGACCGTCGGCGCGCACGTAGGCGACGCAGGCCAGCATCAGCGGCCGCTCGCCGGCCGGCTGGATGGCGCAATGGAAGCCGTCGGCCTCGTCGGCCGGACGCAGGGTGGTGGCGAAGCCGGCCTCGTGCGGGGCGGCCTTCACCGCCTCGAAGCGGCCGGGGCTCGCCGCCGCGGCGGCGGTGATCACGCGGCAGAACTCGGCGTAGCTGGGCGGGGCGGCTTCGGCCGGCGCGGCGAGGCCCGCGAGCGCGGCGCAGGCTGCAGCGGCGATTCCGGTCCGGCCTGGCATCTGCGAGCCCTCCGCGTGAAGCGCGGCCATGTGAGCGCGTCGGCGCGCCTGCGTCAAAGCCCATCGCGCAGGTTGCGCGTTCATGGTTTGCTGGCGGCGCAGCCGAAGGAGGCGAAGATGGCGAGGCTTTCCGACGAGGACATGGAGCGGCTGGCGCTGCACTCGGCCTTCGGCCTGCTGCTGGTCACCAAATGGATGGCGGGGCGCAGCGACGTCGCCCCCGAGATCCGCGAGCGGCTCAAGGGCCACGTCTCGGCGATCGAGGGCGTGCTGGTCGCCCGCGGCCACGACTGGATCAAGGACGAGCTCGAGGCGGTCGAGGCCCAGCTGGGAGGCTGAAGAGACGGGCTTCGGCGCGGAAGCCCCTCCACCGCGTCGTGGTCCCCTCCCTCGGCGGGGAGGAACGCCCGCTAGTGCGGGGCCGTGCCGTTGGTTGGCGCGGTCTCGGTGGTGGTGGTCGTCGTCGTGGTCTTGTGGTGATGGCGCCTGGCGTGATGCCGATGATGGTGCGTCTTCGAGCTCGAGCCGGCGGTCGCCTTCGCGCCCACCGCGCCGACGCCGGCGCCCACCGCTGCGCCCACCGGCCCGCCGACCAAGGCGCCGGCGACGCCGCCCACGGCCGCGCCCTTCTCGGTGCGGGTCTGCGCCAGCGCCGAGGTCGAGCCGAGGATGAGCCCGCCCGCGGCGAGGCTCGCGATCAGAAACCTGGTCATTCCGTCCGTCTCCTATTCCCCCAGGCGTTAGTACGCGAGCGCCGCCGAGGTTCCTGGCGGGCCCCGGACGCGAAAGGCCCCGGCGCTCCGCTCAAGGGGAGGCCGGGGCCGGGAACGGCGGCGGGGTGTTCGGGGGGCGCCGTGACCGCCGCTCCGGCGCAAGGAATGTCGGAGGGCGCGGTTCGTTTCGGCGATCGGATCACGAATGCGGGAACTGTCGGGAGCCGGCGATCCGGCGATCGTTCTTCACGCTCGCGGAACTGTGCTTGCGGCAGGCGGAAGCCGGGTTCTGGGACCCGCCGCCGCCGGGAGAGCCCGCCGCCGATTGACAGAACGCCGCAGTTGCGCACGCACTTGCGCCGGGACCGAAAGGTCGGCTCGAGTTGGGAAAGGGCGCGCAATGGCCAAGTTCGACGACATCCTGGGCACGGTTGGGAACACGCCGGTGGTGCGGATCAACCGGCTGGCGCCCAAGGGCGTGAACCTGTTCGTGAAGGTGGAGGCGTTCAACCCGCTGGGCAGCGTCAAGGACCGCCTGGCGCTGGGGGTGATCGAGGCCGCCGAGAAATCCGGCGAGCTGAAGCCCGGCCAGACGGTGATCGAGGCGACCAGCGGCAACACCGGCATCGGCCTGGCGATGGTCTGCGCGGCCAAGGGCTATCCGCTGGTGCTGGTGATGGCCGAAAGCTTCTCGGCGGAGCGGCGCAAGCTGATGCGCTACCTGGGCGCCAAGCTGGTGCTGACCCCGCCGGCGATGGGGGCCAAGGGGATGGTCGACCTGACCGTCGACCTCGCCAAGCGCAACGGCTGGTTCATGACCCGGCAGTTCGAGAACGAGGCCAATCCGGAGATGCACTCGCGCACCACGGCGCGCGAGATCCTGGCCGACTTCGGCGCGGACGGGCTGGACTACTGGGTCACCGGCTACGGCACCGGGGGAACCCTGACCGGCGTGGCCCGCGTGCTGCGCAAAGAGAGCCCGAAGACCAAGATCGTGGTCTGCGAGCCGGCCGACGCCCAGCTGCTCGGCTCCGGCGAGGGCCAGGCGCGCAATCCGGACGGGACGCCGGCGGCCAAGCACCCGGCCTGGAAGCCGCACCCGATGCAGGGCTGGACGCCGGACTTCATCCCCGAGATCACCGGCGAGGCGGTGGACGAGAAGCTGATCGACCGGGTGCTGCCGGTCGCCGGCCCCGACGCGATCCGCTGCGCCCAGGAGCTGGCGCGCAAGGAGGGCGTGTTCTGCGGCATCTCCTCGGGCGCGACCTTCGCCGGCGCGCTGCAGGTGGCGGCCGAGGCGGCCCCCGGCGCCAATATCCTGGCGATGCTGCCGGACACCGGCGAGCGCTACCTCTCGACGCCGCTGTTCGCCGACATCGCGCTGGAGATGTCGGCCGAGGAGGAGAAGATCGCCCGCTCCAGCCCGGTGTTCCCCGCGCCGCAGCCGCAACCGGCGTAAGCCGGCGGCTCAGCCCGGCGACGGATGCCTGGGCGCGCCCGACCGGCGCGCGCTCAGCGGCCCTCGGTCCAGACGTCGAGCGGCTGATGCTCCTCGTGCTTGACCAGGAAGTTGTAGCCGAGGAACAGGATGATCAGCCCGACGATCGCGCCCCAGACAAAGCCGGCGCCGGTCGCAAACCACAGGGTCGTGAACGAGATCACCGCGGCCAGCAGCGTCATGCACCAGCGCAGGATGATGTTGAAGGTCTTGTAGGTGCGCTCGTGCGCGAGGACCTCCTGGTCGTTGGGATTGGGCGTCGACTTCACTGCAGCAGCCATGCGGTTCCTCCCGATCAACTGGCCTCGCAGGTTCAACGATAGGCACGATATCGGCGTTCCGTGAAGCGCCGCCGTAGGCCCCGTGGCGGCGCCTAGAGCGTTCGGCCATCGAGTTGAATCGATTGTGATCGCGGCTGGGATTCCGCAGGGGGGCGGCATGTGAGTCCATGAGGCTTCCTGATTCGGGGAGGCGGACATGGGTGCGGCGCATTCGGAGGATCTTCGATCACGG
>NZ_JAICYI010000041.1 GCF_025934275.1 Phenylobacterium sp. | reverse complement strand
TCGTGGGCGTCGGCGCGAGCCGCGTGCGCGACATGTTCGAACAGGCCAAGAAGAATGCGCCCTGCATCATCTTCATCGACGAGATCGACGCCGTCGGTCGTCACCGTGGCGCCGGCCTGGGCGGCGGCAACGACGAGCGCGAGCAGACGCTGAACCAGCTGCTGGTCGAGATGGACGGCTTCGAGGCCAATGAAGGCATCATCCTGATCGCCGCCACCAACCGGCCGGACGTGCTGGACCCGGCGCTGCTGCGCCCCGGGCGGTTCGACCGCCAGGTCGTGGTGCCGAACCCCGACATCAACGGCCGCGAGCGAATCCTGCGCGTGCACATGAGGAACGTTCCGCTCGCCGCCGACGTCGACGTCAAGGTGATCGCCCGCGGCACCCCGGGCTTCTCGGGCGCGGACCTCTCCAACCTGGTCAACGAAGCGGCCCTGATGGCGGCGCGCAAGAACCGCCGGATGGTCACCCAGCGCGACTTCGAGGACGCCAAGGACAAGGTGATGATGGGCGCCGAGCGCCGCTCCATGGTGATGACCGAGGAGGAGAAGAAGCTCACCGCCTACCACGAGGGCGGCCACGCCCTGGTGGTGCTGAACGTTCCCTCCACCGACCCGCTGCACAAGGTGACGATCATCCCGCGCGGCCGGGCGCTTGGCGTCACCATGCAGCTGCCCGAGCGCGACAAGTATTCCATGAGCTACGAACAGATGGCCTCGCGCCTGGCCATCCTGTTCGGCGGGCGCATCGCCGAGGAGCTGATCTTCGGCAAGGAGAAGGTCACCTCCGGAGCCAGCAACGACATCTCGCAGGCCACCAAGCTGGCCCGCGCGATGGTCACCAAGTGGGGCTTCTCCGACAAGCTCGGGGCCGTGGAGTACGGCGAGAACCAGGAGGAGGTGTTCCTTGGCCACTCGGTGGCGCGCAACCAGAACGTCTCGGAGGCCACCGCCAAGATCATCGACGAAGAGGTGAAGCGCCTGGTGAAGGCCGGCGAGGACGAAGCCCGGCGGATCCTGACCGGGAAGATCGAGGACCTGCACATCATCGCCGCGGCGCTCCTGGAGTACGAGACCCTCAACCCCGAGGAGATCATCAACGTGCTGAAGGGCGTGAAGCCCGTGCGCGAAGACGCCGAGGCGTCGCGCCCGGTGGGGCCTTCGGTGGCCGTGCCGATCTCACCGCAGCCGGGCCCCGAGCCGGCCTGAGCGGCCGGAGGCTAGGCGGCCGCCTTTTTCGTGGGCTGGGCTATACCTCGCCCGCAGGACCCGAGGGTGGAGATGGCGGCAGCACGAGCGGTCAAGGTGATGGGCGTGGTCAACGTCACGCCCGACAGCTTCTCGGACGCGGGCCGCCACCTGGATCCGGCGGCCGCAGTCGCCCACGCCCGGCGGCTGATCGCCGAAGGCGCCGACCTGCTCGACGTCGGCGGCGAGTCCACGCGTCCCGGCGCGGGCCCGGTCTCCGAGGCCGAGGAGGCCGCCCGGGTCGTCCCGGTCATCGAGGCGGTGCGCGCCGAGAGCGCGATTCCGATCTCCGTCGACACCATGAAGCCGGCCGTCGCGCGCGCGGCCATCGCGGCCGGCGCCAGCCTGTGGAACGACGTGACCGCCCTGCGGCATGCGCCGGAGAGCCTGCCGCTCGCCGCCGAGCTCGGCTGCGAGGTGGTGCTGATGCACATGCAGGGCGAGCCCGGCACGATGCAGAAGGCGCCGCGCTACGACGATGTGGTCGCCCAAGTGGGGGCCTTCCTCGCCCGGCGCGCCGAGGCGGCGATCGCGGCGGGCGTGGACCCGGCGCGCATCTGGCTGGATCCCGGCATCGGGTTCGGCAAGCACATGACGCGGCACAATCTGCCGCTGCTCGCGGGGCTGGAGCGCATCACCGCCCTGGGCTTCCCGGTGCTGCTGGGCGTCAGCCGCAAGAGCTTCATCTCGGCGCTGGACGGCGGCGGCGTGACTGCGGACCGGCGGCTCGGCGGCTCCATCGCCGGCGCGCTCTGGGGGGCGGCGGCCGGCGTCGCGGCGGTGCGGGTCCACGACGTTGCGGCGACCGTGCAGGCGCTGAGGGTGTGGGGGGCCATCGCGGCCGCCCGGACCTAGGCGCTCTGCGGCCGCAGGAGGCGGGGCAGGTCTCTCAGCCGCATCCCCTGGCCGGCGCGCAGCAGGTTCGCGCGGAACAGCCGGCCGATCGCCACCATCTCCAGGGCCACGAACGCCGCCAGCACGGCGCCCGATCCGGCGACTTCCCAGGGCGAGACGCCGCTGCCCAGCCGGGCGAGCATGGCGAACGGCGAGTAGAATGGGATCCAGGACAGCACCCGCGGCAGAAGGCCGTCCGGGTTCCTGAGCACCGCGTTCACGACCAGCACGAAGGGCAGGGTGATGCCCACGATCATCGGCGTCAGGTAGCCCTGCGCGTCGCGCATGTTCTCGGAGACCGAGCCCACGGCCAGGTAGAGCATCGCCATGCAGAGGTAGCCGGCCAGGAAATAGTAGGCGATGGCGAATGGGATCCATGGCGACGAGAGAAGGCCCAGCGCCGGCTTGACCATCTGGGCGATGACGCCGTGGAAGGCGAAGGCCGCGACCGCCGCGCCGGCCGTCCAGACGGCGACCATCAGGATGGTGACGCCGAACACCCCAAGCAGCTTGCCGAACAAGAGGTCCTCCGGCGTGACGCAGGCGAGCACCGCTTCCAGCAGCTTGTTTGACCGCTCCTCCAGCAGGCTTTGCAGCAGCCAGGCGCCCGAGATGACGATGGCGATCATCAGCACGTAGGCGATCGCCAGCGGGAGCGCCGAACGAAGCGCGAGGCTGTCGCGGCCCGAGCCGCCCGGCGGCGCGCTGACCGAGATGGGCGCGCTCACCGATTCCGCCTTGGCGAGCGCGGCGAGATCGATGCCGGAGGCCCGCAGCGACTGGACGCGCAGCACCTGACTGACGGCGCCGCGCACCTGTTCGATCAGCTCGGCGTCGGCGCGCCCGTTGGTGAACATGCGGATCGGGCCGCCCGCGCCGCCGAGGTCGGCGGGGATGTAGACGCCGAGCGTCAGCGGCCGCGACCCGAAGGCGGTCGCGACCTCGCCCTTCTGGTGCGGCGCCAGGGTGGCGCCGAACCGCGCCGGGCCTTGATCGGTGATGACGCCCGCAGGCGGCGGCAGCGCGATGAACTCGGGCGGGGAGGGACGAAAGTCCGGCGCGTCCTTCGGCTTCACGCGGCCGATCTGAGCCTCGGCGCCCGCGACGCCGCCGGTCGCCTCGAAGCCGGCGATCTCCGCCTCGGAGACCCCGTGCGAGCCGGCGGCCCAGGCGCCCTGGGGACGGATTCCCCAGCGAGCGGCGTAGGCGGCGAGCTCGGTCAGCACCTGGCGATCGTGGATCAACTGCAGGCGCTGCTCGATCGCGGGGGCGTAGCGGCCGCTCTCGTCGACCAGAACGTAGGCGCTGCCCACCGGCTTGGCGATGAACCGGGCCGCGAATTGGGTGGCGATCAGGGCGGCGGGCAGGATCAGCAAGGTGATCCAGAAGCTGCGGGTGGCGATGATCTGGCGGAACTCTCGGGTCGCGACCAGGAGCAGGGGGTTCATTGGGGCTCCGCCTCCGCCTCGCCGACGACGTGCAGGAACACTTCGTGCAGGCTCGCCTGCCGGGTCTCGAAGCGCCGGAGCGGGAAGCCGTCGCTGGTGCAGGCCTGCAGGAGGTCCGCCGCGCTGGCGCCCGGCGCGAGCGCCAGCTCGTAGTCGGTCCAGCCTTCGCCCGCGGGTCCCAGCGACCGGACCTCGGCGACGCCGGGCAGGCCGCGCGGCGCCTTCTGCGCCGTGATTGTAAGCCGGGTGGGCAGCTGCGCGCGCGCCTGCGCCTGGTCGCCCTGGAAAACCTTGCGCCCGCGCGCGATGAGGATCAGCCGGTCGCACAGGCGCTCGGCGTGCTGCATGACGTGAGTCGAGAAGACGATCGTCGCGCCCGAGCGGGCGCGCTCCAGCACCACCTCCTCGAGCATCGCCTGGTTGACCGGATCGAGCCCGGCGAACGGCTCGTCGAGGATCAGCAGCCTGGGCTCGGTCACCAGGGCGGCGGCGAGCTGCACCTTCTGGGCCATGCCTTTCGAGAGCTTCTCCACCGTCTCGTCGGCGAAGGCCGTCAGGCCGAAGCGGTCGATCAGCGCCCGCGCGGCGCTTCGGGCGGGGGCCAGCGCCATCCCCTTCAGCCGGCCGAAGTAGGTCACCGTCTCCACGGCGGTGAGCTGGCGGTAGAGGCCGCGCTCCTCCGGCAGGAAGCCGATCTCGCCGGATCCCTTGAGCCCGGGGGCGCGATCGAGGACGGAGATGGCGCCCGAGGTGGGCCGCAGGATGTCCAGGGCCATCCGCAGGCTGGTGGTCTTGCCAGCGCCGTTGGCGCCGAGGAATCCGAAGATTCCGCCCTCCGGGACCTCGAAGCTGAGATCGTCCACCGCCGTGAAGCCGCCGAACCGCTTCACGACGCCGTCGAATGCAAGGACTGGCAGCCGCGCCTCCCGAAGATCAGGTATGGAGGCTCGCCTCAAGCCTGACCGCCGTCAACCCGGACCGGCCGCGGCGAGCTCAGGCCGGGACGAGCGGCTCGTACCGCGCCCTGAGCTCGCGCTCCCGCTCGGCGGTGCAACGGGTGATCTCCGGGGCGGCCGCGCCCGGCAGGCATTCCAGGTAGGCGTGCCAGCCCGCCGAGACGCTGATCAGATGGGGCGGGCGCATGTCGGTTTGGGTCAGAACGAGGCGGCAGCCGGAGGCTTCCGCGGTGAGCTCCCATCTGACGACGGAGTTCGGATGCTGCGCATGAGGCCAGGTCCAGGCGATCAGGCGCGGTGGATCCAGCTCCGTGATGACTCCTTCCATGCTATAGGCCTCGTCCACCCATTCGAGGGCGAACCGGCCGCCGACGCGCAGGTCCACCTCCGTCTTGGTCAGCAGCCACTCGGAAATGCGCTCGGGGACGGTGAGCGCGGCCCACACCGTCTCGATGGGCTGGGAGAGACGGCGCTCGAAGATCAGATCGCAGCCGTCGTCGGTCCGGCGGATTTCGCCCAGGCGGTCGTCGATCATTGTTCCTTCTCCAGGTGATGTTCCAAGGCGGCCAGTCGGTCGGCCCAGAACCGCCGGTAGGGGGCGAGCCAGGCCTCCAGCTCGGCTAGGCCCTGCGGGTCGAGGCGGTAGAGGCGGCGCTGTCCGTCGGCGCGGGCGCTCACCAGCCCCGCCTCGCGCAAGAGCCGCAGGTGCTTGGAGACGCCCGGCTGGCTGATCGCCAGCGCCTCGACGATCTCGCCGGCCGGCCGCTCGCCGTCCCGCAGCAGGTCGAGGATGCGTCGGCGGTTGGGTTCGGCGACAGCTTCGAACGAGTTCATGGCATAAGATTGCCAGTTGGTTATATAACTGTGAAGCAATGTGCATGGCGAACGCAAACCGGCTAGGCCAGCGGCATGCGGCCCCTCGGACGAGTGCTGATCATCGCCGGCTCGGATTCCGGCGGCGGCGCAGGCGTCCAGGCCGATATCAAGACGGTGACGGCGCTCGGCGGCTATGCGGCGACGGCGATCACCGCCATCACGGTGCAGAACACGCTGGGCGTCGAAGCCGCCTACCCGCTGCCGGCCGAGTTGGTCGCCGCGCAAGCCCGCGCCGTCCTCGCCGACATCGGCGCCGACGTGATCAAGACCGGCATGCTTGGCGAGGTCGAGATCGTCGAGCTGGCGGCGATGCTGCTGGACGAGGCGGCGCGGCCGGCGGTGATCGATCCGGTGATGGTCGCCAAGGGCGGGGCGCGGCTGCTCGCCGAGGAGGCGCTGGACGCGGTGCTGCGCCTGCTGGTCCCGCGCGCGGCGCTGCTCACCCCCAACGCTCCGGAGGCGGCGGCGCTGACCAGTCTGGCCGTGGCAAGCGCGGACGACCTGCGCCGCGCCGGGGAGGCGCTGCTGCAGGCGGGCGCCGGGGCGGTCTTGATGAAGGGCGGCCATCTGCCGGGCGAGCGGGTGATCGACCTCCTGGTGACCCCCTACGGCGAGACCACCTTCGAGACGGCGCGGATCGACAGCCGGCACACGCATGGCACCGGCTGCACGCTCGCCTCGGCCTGCGCGACGGGCCTGGCGCAGGGGATGAGCCTTGAGATCGCCGCGGCGCGCGCCTGGGCCTACGTGCAGGAGGCGATCGCCCGCGCGCCCGGGTTCGGGGCCGGCTGCGGGCCGCTGGATCACGGCTGGCCCTTGCGGCAGGAGAAGGGCCGATGAAGCTCACATTCCTCGGCTGCGGCGACGCCTTCGGCTCGGGCGGGCGCTTCAACACCTGCTTCCATGTGGAGGGCGCGACCGGCCAGTTCCTGGTCGACTGCGGCGCCTCCTCGCTGATCGCGCTGCGGCGCTCGGGCGTGGACCCGAACGCCATCGGGGCCATTTTCCTCAGCCACCTGCACGGCGACCACTTCGGAGGCCTGCCGTTCTTCCTGCTCGATGCGCAGTTCATGAGCCGGCGGCGGGCGCCGCTCACCATCGCCGGGCCGGAGGGCCTGCCGGCGAGGCTGCGTGAGCTGCAGGAGGCGCTGTTCCCCAGGTCGTCGGAAACCCGGCCGAAGTTCGAGCTCAACCTCGTGGAGCTGCCGGCCGGCGAGCGGCGGGAGGTGGCGGGCGTCGCCGTCACGCCCGTGGCCATGGACCATTTCAGCGGCACGCCCTCGAATGCGCTGCGTCTCGAGTCGGAGGGACGCATCCTCGCCTATTCGGGCGACACCGCCTGGACCGAGGCGCTGATCGCCGCGGCCCGCGGGGCGGACCTGTTCATCTGTGAAGCTTCGTTCCGCGGCCGCAAGGTGAGCGGCCACATGGATGTCGACGACCTGCTCGCCCACTTGGCCGAGATCGGCGCCAAGCGGACCGTGCTCACCCACATGGGCGATGAGATGCTGGCGCAGTCTGCGCCGGAAGGCACCGTGAAGGCGCACGACGACTTGGAGATCGCATTTTGAGCGAGGCGGCGCTGGCCGGCCGGCTGGAGGCGATCGTACGCGCCGCACCCGGCCTGATGCAGGTGCTGGCCACCGCCCGCGAGCTCGAGCTTTCGGACTGGCTGGTGTTCTCCGGGGCGGTCTACCAACCGGTGCTCAACCACCTGACCGGCCGCCACTCGGACTATGGGCTCAAGGACTACGACCTCGGCTATTTCGATGCGGCCGACGTCTCCTACGAGGCCGAGGACGCGGTTATCCGTCGGGTGGCCGAGGCCTTCGCCCCACCCCTGAAGGATCTCGTCGAGGTCAGGAACCAGGCGCGCGTGCACCTCTGGTTCGAAGGCAAGTTCGGCGAGTCCTACGCGCCGCTGAGCTGCACGGCCGAGGCGCTCGGCCGCTTCGTGAGCCCGCTGTTCGCGGTCGGCGTGCGGCTGGAGGCGGACGATCGGCTGACCATCGCCGCCCCCTTCGGCCTGCAGGACCTCTTCGCGCTCAGGCTGCGGCCGAACCCCATGCGGCCGGAGGTGCGCGGCTTTTCCCGCATCGCGGCCTCCGCCGTCGCACGCTGGCCGGAGCTCACTGTAGTCAATTAGCCACTTGGCTAACTACAATCAGCCGCTATGTAGACCCCCGTCGCCCACAGAGGGAGGGCCGCCATGCGCCAGTGGACCGTCGACGCTTTCGCCAGCGGGCCCTTCATGGGCAATCCGGCCTGCGTGCTCGAGCCAATGGCGGACTGGCCGGCCGACGGCTGGATGCAGGCGCTGGCTGCAGAGAACAATCAGGCCGAGACGGCCTTCCTGCGCAACACCGCCGATCCGGCGCGCTTCGACCTGCGCTGGTTCACGCCGACCCTCGAGGTGCCGCTCTGCGGGCACGCCACGCTGGCCGCGACCCATGTGCTGTTCGCAGAATTGGGACTGAGCGCCGAGGAGGTGATCTTCGACACGCGCTCCGGCCCGCTGCGGGTGCGCCCGGCAGGCCCGGCCTACGAGATGGATTTCCCCGCGACCATGCCGCAGCGCATCGATGCGCCCCCGGGCCTGGCCGAGGCGCTCGGGGCGGCCCCGGAAGAAGTCTGGGCGGCGCAATACCTGGTGGTGGTGCTGAAGGACGAGGCCGCGGTCCGCGCTCTCTCTCCCGACATCCCTCGCCTCAACGCTGTCGCAAGCGCCGCCACGCAGCGCGGCAATGTCGGGGTGGCGGCGCTCGCCGATCCCGGCCGGCCGTACGACGTGGCGGACCGCTTCTTCGCGCCCGGCTCAGGCGTGCCGGAGGATCCGGCGACAGGCTCCCTGCACTGCCTCCTGGCCCCGCTCTACGCCGCCAAGCTCGGCCGTGCGCGGCTTCGCTTCCATCAGGCCTATCCGGGGCGCGGCGGGGATCTGGACTGCGAGGTGGCGGGCGAGCGCGCGCGTCTGTCGGGGGCGGCGGTGACGGTTCTGGAGTCGCGGCTGCGCAGCCCCGCGGCATAGCAAGACGCCCCCGGATCGTTCCGGGGGCGCTCGCATCGGAGTCATGCCGATCAGCGATAGTAGGGCCGGCGCATGTTGTAGGCGTAGCCCTGGGTCAGGCTGTCGATCCGGTTGACGACGTGCTCGAGCCTACGGACCTCCCACGGCCGGGCTTGGCCCGTCTGGGCTCGCCAGGCCAGCGGCTGCACGCGGGCCAGCTGCATGTGCAGGTCGCGCGCCTGGCGCCAGGAGATCACGCCTTGTTCGCGGGCGCGGTCGATCTTCCAGCCCAGGTGATTCACGTACGAGGTATTCAGCCGACTGTCAGAATAGCCATGGTGATAGGGCTGGGCCTGAGCAGTCGTCGCCATCGTCGCGCCGCCAAGCGCAAGCGTAGAAGCGGCGGCGGCGGCCAGGATTTTAAATTTCGTCATTGGTCAGTTCCTCTGCTTCGGTGTCCCTCTGCTTTGGTTCTGCCCCGACACGCTCAGAAAACTCTCTTTCGGCGACATGGTTTCCTCGAAACCACGCATCCATTGCGCGCGCGGGCAGCCCAGCCAGCGCAGGACATCATCCCGCGGCTGAAGCCCGCCTGAGGCTCTCGTTGTTTGCGGTTCAGCCCGCGCGCGCAGCCGCGGCGGACGGGTATCCCGCCTGACCGGTGGCGGCGGCGTTGAGCGCCGCGCTGATCGCCTCGTACAGCTTGGCGATCTCGATGGGTTTGGCGACGTGCCCGTCCATGCCGGCCGCCAGGTATTCCTCGATCTGGTGGGTGAGCGCATTGGCGGTCAGCGCCACGATCGGGATGCGGCGGCGATGCTCCTTGGCCTCCAGCTCGCGGATCTCGCGCGCGGCGGCGATGCCGTCCATCACCGGCATCTGGATGTCCATCAGGATCAGGTCGTAGCCCCCGAGCCGCCAGGCCTCCACCGCCTCATTGCCGTCCGGGACGATGTCGATGTCGATGCCGAGCGAGTCCATCACCGCGGCCAGCACCTGGCGGTTGGTGGGGTTGTCCTCGGCCGCCAGCAAGCGAAGGTCGCCGTCGTCGGGACCCATCTCCGCGCCCTTTGCGGCGGCTTCGCCGGGCGCGCCGCGGGCCAGCGGCAGCTCGACGGTGAAGGTCGAGCCCTCGCCCTCCCGGCTCTCCACGTCGATGACCCCTCCCATCATCTGGGTGAGCTCGCGGCAGATCGCGAGGCCGAGGCCCGTGCCGCCGAAGCGGCGGGTGGCCGAGTTGTCGGCCTGGGTGAACTTCTCGAACAGAGTCGGGAGCTTCTCCGCCGCGATGCCGACGCCGGTGTCGCTGACCACCGCGCGCAAGGCGCCGGTCTGCGGATTGATGTCGATGCGGGCGTGCACCGAGCCGTGCGGCGTGAACTTCACGGCGTTGGAGAGGAGGTTGCCGACGATCTGCTTCAGGCGGTCGGAGTCGCCGCGCCACCAGCCGCGGGCGTCCTCGGCGACCTCGAAGTAAAACGCCAGGTTCTTCTGCTGGGCCAGCACGCGGAAATTGTCGGCGGCGGCCGTCACCGCCGGCTCCAGGTCGAAGTCGTCGATAACCAGGCTGAGCTTGCCGGCTTCGATCTTCGACAGGTCGAGGACGTCGTTCAGAACCGCCAGAAGCAGCCCGCCCGACTGGCGGATCACATCCAGCCGGTCGCGCTGCACATCGGCGAGCTCGCCCATGGACATCACCTCGGCCATGGCGAGCACGCCGTTCAGAGGCGTGCGGATCTCGTGGCTCATGTTGGCCAGGAACTGGGTTTTGAGCACGTTGGCCGCGTTCGCGGCGTCGCGAGCGAGCTCAAGGTCGTGCATGGCGCTCTTCAGCTCGGCCTCGCGTTCGGCGAGCTTGCCGAGCAGGTGGTTGAAGCTGCTCGTCAGGCTGCGGAACAGCTCGTCGGCCGCGGCGACCTCCACCGGCTCGAAGCTGCCGCCGGCGGCGACATTGTGCATCGCCTGCGACAGCCGTTGGACCGGCGCGATCACCCGGTGGGCGAGGCTGCGGGCCAGGAACAGGGCGACGCCCACGCCGCCGAACAGCAGCACGGCGGTGAGCGCGATGAACTGCGGCAGGAGCGGCGCAAGGCTGGGCTTGGCGACCACGAGCGTCACGCGCCCGAGCGCGCGGCCGCCGTCGCGAACCTCCGTCTGGATGGCCTCCTGCTCGCCGTGGACCGGCTTGGCGGCGCGGTAGCCGGCGAGGCTCCGGCCGTTCGGCGCATCCAGCCGCGCCGCGACCACGCGCGGGCTCGCCGCGAGCGCGTTCAAAGAGGCGCCGTACGCCGCTGGATCGCCCCGTTCGAGGGCCTGCGCGAGGTTCACCGCCGTCACCTGCGCCAGCGACACGTGGACATTGTGCGACTGGGTGCGGGCCACCGCCCATTGCTGCAGCATGAAGGTGCAGCAGGCCGCCAGCAGCACGACAACCGTCGTCACCAGGCCGACACGGGCCACGCGGCCATGGAATGTGGCCACGTGGGCCGGTTCGCGGGAGGAAGTGGGCCGGGTCATCGCCTTCGCTTGGAACGCACGGGACCCGCTGTAGCGAGATTTTCCTAACGGTTCGCTTCACCGCCAGCGGTTGCGGGTTTCCCCGGAGGCGCGAATCCGGGCTTTCCTGTGGCGCCGTCGCCACACCACAACCCCCGAGAGCGAGAATCATGGTTAACAACCCATGAATCGGTTGCGGAAGGCTTCACCATTCATTTACCGTCCGCCCGTTGTTGTCGTTAACCCGCAATATGGGGGCTGTGATGGAAAAGGTGTTTGTGGCGAAGAAGGTGGCTGCGAAGCTGTTCGCCACGGAAGCGGCGGTTGACACGGCTCTCGTGGAAGCCTCTGAATTCATGAGCGAAATGCTCAAGGCGCGGCAGGACGTGAATGCGTCTCTGGTGTTCGCCGACGACTGCCAGGTGAAGCTCATGGACGCCCTCAAGGCGCTCAGCGAAGCCCGCACGGCGATGGTCGCGGTGCACGAGGAACTCAACGAAGCCAAGCTGCGTCTCGGCATCCGCACGAAGATGAACGGCCAAGACAAGCCGACCTTCCTGGCGGATACCGACTCCGAGCGCACGGTCGCCGAGGCGGTCTGACTTCATAGTTGCAGAACTTTAACTGGTATCGCGCCTCTAAATGGCTTTAGGGGCGCGATGTCATGTTTGGCCTGTCGATCAGACTCTTAATCGACCTGTTCTCCGTCTTTGGCGCGGGCTTCGCCCTCTGGAAGGGCGGGATCGCCGAACGCCTTGGCGCCGGCGTGGTGATCGCGAACGTGCTGATCGGCGACGTCGGCCAGTGGCTTGCGCCCGACGCCGAAGGGGTGATCCGGCTCTGCAATGACGGACTGGCGGCGGTTGTCCTGCTCGCCATCACGGTGCGCTACGGCGCGCTCTGGATGGGTGGGGCTATGCTGTTCTACGCCGCCCAGTTCTCGCTGCACTCCTATTACCTAGTGACCGACCGCTCCGATCGCGACTATCTCCACGCTGCGATCAACAACTTCGACTGGAGCGGGATCATCTGGTGTCTGATTATCGGCACCATGGTGGCCTGGCGGCATCGGTGGCGCGCCGCGGGGACTCTGGAGACGCCTGCGCCCTAAGGTCGCCGTCGGGCCAGCCGCCGAATCTTTTTCTTGCACTGCAGCACGAACGGGGGTTCTTGGCCGGCGGGCCACGTCCTCCCAACGGGACGCCGCCCATCTGCAAGGATGGGAGACATCGCTGTGATCACGCCTCCGAAGCCGGCCATGCGCCCGGCTCGCCCCGAATTTTCATCCGGCCCCTGCGCCAAGCGCCCCGGATGGGCTCCTGAGAACCTCCAGAACGCCGTGCTCGGACGGTCGCACCGCTCGAAGCTGGGCAAGGCGCGCCTCAAGGAGGCGATCGAACGCACGCGCGACGTGCTGCAGGTTCCCGACGAGTTCCTGATCGGCATCGTCCCGGGCTCCGACACCGGCGCCATGGAGATGGCCCTGTGGTCGCTGCTGGGCGCGCGCCCGGTGCAGCTTCTGGCCTTCGAGAGCTTCGGCAAGGACTGGGTGACCGACGTCACCAAGCAGCTGAAAATCGAGGCCGAGGTGTTGGATGCGCCCTATGGCCAGCTGCCGGACCTCGCTAGGGTCCGCAAGGACGCCGACCTGGTGTTCACCTGGAACGGCACGACCTCGGGCGTGCGCGTGCCCGACGCCGCCTTCATCGCCGCCGACCGCGAAGGCCTGGTCATCTGCGACGCGACCAGCGCGGCCTTCGCCCAGGATCTCGACTGGTCGAAGCTCGATGCGGCGACCTTCTCCTGGCAGAAGGCGCTGGGCGGCGAAGCGGGCCACGGCATGCTGATCCTCGGGCCGCGCGCGGTGGAACGGCTGGAGAGCCATGCGCCGCCCTGGCCGATGCCGAAGCTCTTCCGGCTCACCAAGGCCGGCAAGCTGAACGCCGAGATCTTCGAGGGCTCGACGATCAACACGCCCTCCATGCTCTGCGTCGAAGACTATCTCGACGCCCTGCGCTGGGCCGCCTCGATCGGCGGTTTGGCCGAGCTCCGCCGCCGGGCCGACGCGAACCTCGGCGTGCTGGAAGCCTGGGCGCAGGCGACGCCTTGGATCTCGTTCCTGGCGGAGGATCCGTCGATCCGCTCCAACACCTCGGTGTGCCTGAAGGTGATCGATCCGCGGGTGACCGCCCTGCCGGAGGAGGCCCAGGCCGACTTCGCCAAGAAGCTCGCCGCGGCGCTGGAGAAGGAAGACGTCGCCTACGACGTGGCCGGCTACCGCGACGCTCCGCCCGGGCTTCGGATCTGGTGCGGCGCGACGGTGGACGCCTCCGACCTCGAGGCGCTCACGCCCTGGCTCGACTGGGCGTTCCACGCCACCGCCGCCGAACTCGCGCCCGCGTAACCTGCGACATCATGGCCGGGCTTGTCCCGGCCGCCCATGAACAACCATCGACGTCGTTGGCCGCGGCTCCCGGACACACCACCCCTGCATCGCCGAGATCATGGGTGATCGGAACAAGCCCGGCCACGACGGTCAGGAAGAACGAGAAGAACCAAATGCCCCGCGTGCTCATCGCCGACAAGCTTTCGCCCGCCGCCGTCGACATCTTCCGCCAGCGCGGCGTCGACGCCGACGTCAAGACCGGCCTTTCGAAGGACGAGCTCCTGAAGATCATCGGCGACTACGACGGCCTGGCGGTCCGCTCGGCCACCAAGGCCGACAAGGACGTCATCGCCGCCGCCAAGCGGCTCAAGGTGATCGGCCGCGCCGGCATCGGCGTGGACAACGTCGAGATCCCCGCCGCCACGGCCGCCGGGATCGTGGTCATGAACACCCCGTTCGGCAACTCGATCACCACCGCCGAGCACGCCATCGCCATGATGTTCGCGCTGGCCCGCCAGCTGCCGCAGGCCGACGTCTCCACCCAGGCCGGTAAATGGGAGAAGAACCGCTTCATGGGCGTCGAGCTCTACGGCAAGACGCTGGGGCTGATCGGGGCCGGCAACATCGGATCGATCGTCGCCGACCGGGCGAACGGCCTGAAGATGCACGTCGTCGCCTACGATCCGTTCCTGTCGCCGGAGCGGGCGATCGAGATCGGCGTGGAGAAAGTCGAGCTCGACGAGCTCCTGAAACGGGCCGACGTGATCACCCTGCACACCCCGCTCACCGACAAGACGCGCAACATCCTCTCCGAGGAAAACCTGGCCAAGACCAAGAAGGGCGTGCTGATCGTCAACTGCGCGCGCGGCGGCCTGGTGGACGAGGCGGCGCTCCGCAAGCTGCTCGACTCCGGCCATGTGGGCGGCGCGGCCTTCGACGTGTTCGTCGAGGAGCCCGCCAAGTCCAACCCGCTGTTCGGGGCGGAGAACTTCGTCGCGACGCCGCACCTCGGAGCCTCGACGGTCGAGGCGCAGGAGAACGTCGCCCTGCAGGTCGCCGAGCAGATGAGCGACTACCTGCTGACCGGCGCGGTCAGCAATGCGCTGAACAGTCCCTCGGTCACCGCCGAGGAGGCGCCCAGGCTGAAGCCGTTCGTGGCGCTCGCCGACAAGCTCGGCCTGTTCGCCGGCCAGATGGTGGACTTCGGCATCAAGGCGATCGACATCGCCTACGAGGGCGAGGTGGCCAAGCTCAACACCCGCCCGCTGACGGCGGCGGCCCTGGCCGGCGTGATGCGCCCGATGCTGGCCGAGGTGAACATGGTCTCCGCCCCGGCGGTCGCCAAGGAGCGCGGCATCACCGTCTCGGAATCCAAGCAGGACGAGAGCCCGATCTACGAGAGCCTGATCCGCATCACCATCACCACGGAGAAGGGCAAGCGCTCGTTCGCCGGCTCAGTGCTGGCCGGCGCGCCGCGGGTGGTGGAGGTCAAGGGCATGGAGCTCGACGCGCCGTTCATGCCGACCATGCTGTACGTCAACAACGAGGACAAGCCGGGCTTCATCGGCAACCTCGGAGCGTTGCTGGGCGAGGCCAAGGTCAACATCGCGACCTTCAACCTGGGCCGGCTGGCGGCCGGCGAGGACGCCATCGCGCTGGTCGGCGTCGACCAGGCCCCCACCGAGGGGCTGGTCGAGAAGATCCGCAAGCTGCCGCACGTGAAGGAGGCGCGGACGCTGGGATTCTAGCCGCCCGACAGAGCCCCGAAAATCAGCAGTTCGTCGCCGTCGCTGAGCGGCCGGCTGACGGCGCGGGTCTCTTCCAGCCCCACGAAAATCCGCATGTGCCGGCGCACGCGGTCCTGCTCGTCCACCACCCGGAACCGGATGCCGGGAAAGCGGGCGTCCAGGTCCTTCAGCACCTCGTCCACCGTCGCGCCCGCCGCGGGGACTCGTGTGACGCCATCGGTGTAGGCGGTGAGCTGCGAGGGGATGAGCACGCGGATCATGGGGCCGGCGCGGCCGTCACCGAATAGATTTCCGGCAGGTGGGCGGCGACCTGCCGGAAACTCTCGCCCTCGTCGTCGCTCATCCAGACCTCTCCGCCGGTGGTGCCGAGGTAGAGGCCCATCGGATCGCAGGCGTCGCCGCAGAACGCCTGACGCTTGACCGTGAACCAGCCCTGCTGGGCGGGGAAGCCGCTATCCTTGCGCTCCCAGCTCGCGCCGCCGTCACGGGTGCGGTAGACCGCCGGCCGCCCGCCCGGCGAGACGCGCGGCCAGACCTCGGTGCCGTCCATCGGGAAGACGTAGGCGCTCTCGCGATCGCGCACGTGCGGTACGACAGTGAAGCCGATGTCGCCCACCTCCTTCGGCATGGCCTCGCCGACCCGGTCCCAGACCTCGCCCGGCCGGTCGAGCCGATAGATGCCGCAATGGTTCTGCTGCCAGAGGCGGTCGGGATCGGCGGGGGCGAGGGCGATGAAATGGCTGTCCTGGCCGAACTCCGGATACGGATCGGGCAGGAAATCGCAGCGGACGTTCTTGTTGAGCGGCGTCCAGGAGCCGCCCTGGTCCAGGCTCTCCAGCACGCCCGCCGAACAGGTGGCGAGGTAGATATGCCGCGCGTCGCGCGGATCGAGGACCACCTGGTTGAGGATGGCGCCGTCCGGCGTGCCGCCGTCGGGCGGCAGCCATTCGGCCACCATAGGGTGCTCGTTGAGGCCGGCGACGCTCTCCCAGCTCTCGCCGCCGTCGGCGCTGCGGAACAGGCCGGGCGGCGAGGTCCCCGCCCACCAGACGCCGGGCTCGTCCGCGTGCCCAGGCTCCAGCCAGAAGCTGTGGTTCACCGCTCGGCCGAGCTTGTCGCCCTTCGGGAAGGCCGGCGGCCGCTTCGCCTCCGTCCAGCTCTTCCCACCGTCGGTCGAGCGCAGGATCGTCGGCCCGAGATGGCCGGTCGTCGCCGCCATCAGCATGGTGCGTCCGTCGCGCGGATCGACGCGGAAATGGTTGATGATCTGGCCCAGGAACAGGGGCCCCTCGATGCGCCAGCGCGCCCGCGCCGCATCGCTGCGGAAAATCCAGGCGCCTTTACGCGTCCCGATCAGAAGTTGCATGGCCTCGGTCATCGGTTTCCTCCCCGACCCGAGGACGATTGATACCACGCCGATCCGACAAGCGGATCGCGCTTAGGCCTTGCGGGGATCGGGAGCCCTGCACGCGCCCGGCGTTGCCCTCGCTCCTGCTCAGCCGCGCGGCCCCGGAGCCGGCGGATGCGCGTCCCAGAAGGCGCGGATCTCGGAGCGCGGATTGAGCTCCTGCCGGGTCTCCACATTGAACACCATGACCGCGCGGCCGCCGTCGTCGTAGGGCTTCCAGAGCGGGACGTGGGCGTTGTTCGGATCGCCCGTGCGCACGAAGGCGGCCCAGGTGGAGGCCAGCCGGTCGGCCATGCGCTTGCCGCTCGTCGAGCCGGCCAGGAAGGCGTCGCGCACATTGTGGAACGAGGCCGAGACGTCGATGCCGTGCACGGCGCCGAACTTTCCGTCGTAGGCCGGGGTGCGCCAGTCCCACTGGTAGACATAGGCCGAGGCGCCGCCCTGAGCCGCCTTGCGGGCGGCGAGCGTGAAGGCCGCGCGGCGGCCGCCGGCGTCGGTCAGCGCCTGGGCTTGGATCAGGAACGGCGAGGCCACCGGATCGTACTTGCGGTAAGCGCCAGGAGCTCGCGGCCGTGGCCCGGCGCGCGGCGCTCCAGAAGCGCCTCGAGCCCCGCCTCGGTGAGGTCGAAGTTGGTCAGCCCCAGGGCGGCGTCCTCCAGGGTGGTGGAGACGATGATCGGCACGCTGGCCGATTCCGGCGGCGCGGCCGGATCGAACGGATGGTGCGGCAGGGCGTCGGTCCCGATCACCGGGGAGAAGTTCGCCGCCGTCTCGGTCTGGGCTTCGAGCAGCCGCTGCCAGGAGACCGTTTGCAACTCGCCCCAGTTCCCCTTCGCGATCCCCAGCGCCTTGAGCAGCTTTTCGGCCGAGGCCGCGCCGGCTTCGGGCGTCACCAGCCGAAGCGCCGAGCCGGACTGAATCGCGGCGGCGTGGAACAGCCCCTTGCCGGCCGGCATGGCGAGCATGGTCGAGGTCTTCGCCCCACCGCCCGACTGGCCGAAGATCATCACCCGCGAAGGATCGCCGCCGAAGCCGGCGACGTTCTCCCGCACCCAGCGCAGGGAATGCACCAGGTCCAGCATACCCGTGACGCCGGCGTACTTGAACTCGGCCGGCGCGCCCGCGCCCGCCAGGTCCACGTAGCCGAAGGCGGCCAGCCGGTGGCTCACCGTCACCACGACCGCGTCGGCGTAGTAGGCGAGGTTCTTGCCGTCGAAGCCGGGCGCGTTGCCCGAGCCGGTGGCGAAGCCGCCGCCGTGGAAGGAGACGAACACCGGCTTCTTCGCGCCGCGATCGACGGTCGGCGTCCAGACATTCAGCGTCAGGCAGTCCTCGCCCATGCCGGCCAGGTCGTGCCGGTCCCATTGGATGAGCTGGCCGTACTCGCCGCGGATGTCGGCCTGGGTCTGCGGACAGATCGGGCCGAACCCGAAGCACTCGCGCACGCCGCGCCACGGCAGCGCGGGCTTCGGCGGCATGAAGCGGTTGCGACCGCCGGTCGGCGCGCCATAGGGGATGCCCTTGAACTCCCACACCGGGCCGTTGGCGATGCCCTGCACCTGGCCGCTGGCGATCTCGGTGGTCTGGAAGATCTTCGATGAGCCGCCGCCGGCCGCCATCCCCGCGGGCGCCCGCGCCGGCGGTCTCGGGGCCTGGGCGCTTGCCTCCCGCGCCGTCGCCGCCGCGACCATCGCAGCGCCGGCGGTCAGCACCGCCCGCCGGCTAGCCTGCGCCGGATGTGATTCATCGTTCGCCATGGATCGCCCTCCCCGAGCCTTTCCACGAGCTTAGCTTTCCGCCGATTTTGTGGTCAATCCTGCTTACAGATTGCGCGCGTGCGGCGCCTGCTCGCCGGAGATCTCGTCGGCCATCCGGCGGCGGATGTTCTCCAACAGCGCCAGCACCTTGTCGGCCTCGTCGGTCGGTCGGCCGACGAACACCGTCTCCAGGGCGAGCCCGCGGAGCGCCGAGAGCGTCAGGTGGGCGATGGCGTCCACTTCGGCCACGTGGTCCGGCGCGCCCAGCAGCCCCTCCGCCATCCGCCGGCGGGTGCGGTGCATGCTGGATTCGGTCTGGCCGAGGAAGGCCTTGAAGCGCTCGCGCAGCTCCGCATCCGTGCGGGCGGCGATCATGATCTCCATCACCGCGATCGCATCGGCCAGCTGCAGCCCCTTCCAGACCGCCTGCACGCCGCCGATGAACTGATCCCGCCCCGGCGGGTTGGCGGCGACCTGCGCGCGGATGAAGTCGCGCTGCACGATCCAGGCGTGCTCGGCCACCGCCAGCATCAGCTCGATCTTGGTCGGGAACTGGTGCAGCAACGAGCCGCGGCTGACCTTCGCCATGCGGGCCACCAGCGGCGTCGAGGTGGCGGCGTAGCCGAACTCGGCCAGGCATTTGACGCCCGCGGATAGGATCTTCGCCCGGGTGGCGGCGCGGCGTTCGGCGTTGGGCCCCCGGGGCGTCCTGGCTCTGGTCTCTGCCACAGCGGAACAATACGCTCCGGGCCGCCGGAGCCAAGCCTCCGAAAGATCAGTGGAAGTCGCGGCTGCGGATCAGCCGGCCGGTGACCCGGCTGCGGACCTGCGGCGCCGGATCCGCCTCGCCGTCGCGCATCTCGGAGAGCCGGTGCGAGAGGTCGGTGAACCGCTCGGCGACCAGATGGATCACCTCGCCTTCCTTCTGCACATGGCCGTGGACGATGACGAACGAGCCGCCCATCACCAGCCGCCGGTTGGCCTCGAAGGCGTCCTTCCAGACCACGACATTGGCGATGCCGGTCTCGTCCTCCAGGGTCATGAACACCACCCCCTTGGCGGTGCCGGGTCGCTGGCGCACCAGCACCAGGCCGCCCACCGAGGTCCGCCGGCGGTCGCGCACCGTCGTCAGCGCCGCGCAGGGGACGGCGCCGGCGCGGGCGAGCTCGTCGCGGAAGAAGCTCGCCGGATGCGCCTTCAGTGAAAGGCTGGTCGTCCGATAGTCCTCGGCCACGTGCTGCGGCTGGCTCATGAACGGCAGCCGCACCTGCGCCTCCTTCGCCGACTGGCGGGCGATCAGCGGCGCGTTCGCCTCCGCCCCGATCTCGCCGGCCAGCCCCTTCACCGCCCAGAGGCCCGCGCGCCGGTCGAGGCCGAGCGAGCGGAACGCGTCCGCCTCGGCGAGCAGTTCGAGCGCCCGCCGCGAGAGCCCGGCGCGGAGCGCGAAGTCCTCCAGGCTCCGCGCGCCGTCGGCTCGGGCCCGCATCAGCGCCAGCGCCTCGTCCTTCCTGAAGCCCTTTATCTGGCGAAACCCCAGCCGGACGGCGCGGAGGCCCGGCTCCTCCCCCGAAGGGAACACTTCGGAGGAGGAGCAAGGCTCCAGCGTGCAGTCCCAGTCGGAGCGAAGGATATCCGGCGCCCGCACCTCCACCCCGTGATCGCGGGCGTCGCGGACCAGCTGGGCCGGCTGGTAGAAGCCCATCGGCTGGGCGTTGAGCAGGCTGGCGCAGAACACGTCCGGGTGATGCCGCTTCACCCAGGCCGAGGCGTAGACCAGCAAGGCGAAGCTGATCGCGTGGCTCTCCGGGAAGCCATAGGAGCCGAAGCCCTCGATCTGCTTGAAGCAGCGCTGCGCGAATTCCGCGTCGTAGCCGCGCGCGGTCATCCCGTTGATGAACTTCTCGCGATATTCCCAGAGCCGGCCGTTGGCGCGGAAGGTGGCCATGGAGCGGCGCAGGCCGTCGGCCTCGTCCTCCGAGAACCTGGCCGCCTCGATGGCGAGCCGCATGGCCTGCTCCTGGAATAGCGGCACGCCCAAGGTCTTGCCAAGCACCTGGCGGAGCTCGTCCGCATCGCCCTGGCCGGGCGCAGGGCTCGGGAACACCACCGGCTCCTTGCCCTCCCGCCGCTTCAGGTAGGGATGCACCATGTCACCCTGGATCGGCCCGGGCCGGACGATCGCCACCTCGATGACCAGGTCGTAGAACCTGACGGGTTTCAGCCTCGGCAGCATGGACATCTGCGCCCGGCTCTCCACCTGGAACACGCCCACGGAATCGGCGTGACAGAGCATGTCGTAGACGGCCGGATCCTCCTGCGGGATCTCGGCGATGTCAGTGATCCGCCCCCCGTCCGGCCGCGGCGGCAGCAGGTCGATGGCCTTCTTCAGCGCCGTCAGCATGCCGAGCGCCAGCACGTCGACCTTCATCAGACCGAGCGCATCGATGTCGTCCTTGTCCCATTCGATGAAGGTGCGGTCGTCCATCGCCGCATTGCCGATCGGCACGGTTTCGTCGAGCCGGCGCTTGGTGAGCACGAAGCCGCCCACATGCTGCGACAGGTGCCTGGGAAAGCCCAGCAGCTGGTGCGCCAGCGAGGTCGCCCGCCGGATCTCCGGCGCGTCGGGATCGAGCCCCGCCTGGCGGATGTGGGCGTCGGGCACGCCTTCGCCATAGGAGCCCCAGACGGTGTTGGCGAGCGCCGCGGTGATGTCCTCGGTCAGCCCCAGGGCCTTGCCCACCTGGCGGATCGCCATGCGCGGGCGGTAGTGGATGACGGTGGCCACGATGGCGGCGCGGTCGCGGCTGTAGCGGCGGTAGACGTATTGCATCACCTCCTCGCGCCGCTCGTGCTCGAAGTCGACGTCGATGTCCGGCGGCTCGCCGCGCTTCTCGGAGATGAAGCGGGAGAACAGCAGATCCTGATCGGGCTTGGTAGGATCGACCGCGGTGATGCCCAAGCAGAAGCAGACGCAGGAGTTGGCGGCCGAGCCGCGACCCTGGCAGAGGATGCCCTGGCTGCGAGCCCATTCGACGACGTCGTGGACGGTCAGGAAGTAGTTGGCGAAGCCGAGCTTCTCGATCAGCGCCAGCTCCTTATCGATCGTCTCGCGCTCGGCCTCGCGCATACCGTTCGCGAAACGCCACGCAGCCCCCGACCAGGCGAGATCGCGCAGGTGCTGGATGGCGGTCTTGCCGGGCGGCACCGGCTCGTC
The DNA here is from genome assembly GCF_025934275.1 of Phenylobacterium sp. GTDB lineage: Bacteria > Pseudomonadota > Alphaproteobacteria > Caulobacterales > Caulobacteraceae > Phenylobacterium. The sequence continues at coordinate 10,851 of NZ_JAICYI010000041.1, read as the reverse complement.
CGGATACTCGTAACGGAGCTGGGAGAGGTCGAAGCCGATGCGGCCGGCGATCTCCAGGCTGCGCTCCGCCGCGCCGGGAAACCTGGCGAACAGGCGGGCCATCTCCTCGGGCCCCTTGAGATGGCGTTCGGCGTTGGCTCCGAGCCTGAGACCCGCCTCGTGGACGGTGCAGCCGTCGCGGATGCAGGTCAGCACGTCCTGCAGCGGCCGCCGCTCCGGGCCGTGGTAGAGGACGTCGTTCACCGCCACCATCGGCGCGCCGCAGCGCTCGGCCAGTCCCGCGAGCGCGGCGAGCCGCGTCAGGTCGCGCGCGCCATAACGGCGGGCGGCGGCTAGCCAGACATAGGGCAGCTCCCCGGCGATCCGCTTCAGCTCGGTCTCGAAGGTCGCCTCCAGCCGTTCCGGCGGCACGACCAGAACGAGCTGGCCCTCGGCATGGTCGAGGAAATCGCCGAAGCGGAGCTCGCACTGGCCCTTCTCGACCCGCCGCTGGCCGAGCGTAAGCAGCCGGGTCAGCCGGCCATAGGCCTCGCGGTCGGAGGGATAGACGATCAGGCTGGGCGTACCGTCGGCGAAGTCCAACCGGCAGCCGGTGAGCGCGCGGACCGACGAGCCCGTCTCGCGCAGCTCCTGCATCGCCGACCAGGCGCGCACGACGCCGGCCAGGGAGTTGCGGTCGCAGATGCCGATCGCCTCGATCCCCAGAGCCGCGGCCCCCGCCACCAGCTCGTGCGGGTGCGACGCGCCCCTGAGAAACGAGAAGTTGCTCGACGCCTGCAGCTCGGCGTAACGGGTCATGGTGGCCCCTTCTGCGGACTGGGATCGCTCACGTGAGGTCCGTGAAGGGATTGTAGGCGACCTCCCAGAGATGGCCGTCGGGATCGGCGAAGTAGCCGGAATAGCCGCCCCAGAAGACCTTCTGCGGCTGTTTCACCGCCGTCGCGCCGGCCGCCAGAGCCTCGGCGAAGACGCGGTCGACATCGGCTGCGCTGGGCTCGTTGTGGGCGAGCGTGAAGCCCCGGAAGCCGGAGCCTTCGGCCGGGACTTCAGCGTCGGCGGCGAGTGCGTCCCAGCCGTAGACGCTCAGCCAGCTGCCCTCCATCCGGAAGAAGACGATCGCGTCGCCGTCCTTGTAGTTGTGCGTCGGGAAGCCCAGGCCATCGCGGTAAAAGCGGAGTGCGCGCTCCAGATCCCGAACGCCCAGGCCGATCAGGCCGACTTTGGGTTTCATCACGATCTCCTCATCCGAACACGCCGTGCAGCCACCATTTGGCCGGCTCGCCGGCGTCGTAGAGCCCGGCGCGGAACACCCAGAACCGCGCGCCCTCGGCGTCTTCCACGCGGTAGTAGTCGCGGACGTGGCCGACCGAGACGTCCTCGATCGCGCGCTTCCACCACTCCTCGCCGATCCGCTCGGGACCCTCGGCGCGGCGCACGCGGTGCAGGCGGCCGCGCCAGCGGAACTGGTTCGGCGGATCGTCGGGGGTGAGCGCGATCACCGCCTCCAGCGGCTCGGGGCGGCGGAACAGCCGAACCGGCCGAGGCGCCTCCGGATCCCAGGTCCACGCCGCGCCTGCCGGCGCGAGCGGCGCCGCGCGGGTGATGGAGAGCTCCGGCACATGGCTCTCGACCGGCGCAGCGCGCCAGACGCGATCCTCGCCCAGCCGGTTGACGAGTCGGTCGATCAGCGGCGAGAGGCCGTCCTCGACGCTCGGCTGAGCCGCCCCTTCCAGCTTCACCTGCCGCCCAGAGAGCGTCTCGACCTCGTAGGCCGCGATGGTCACGACCTCGATCCCGAAGCCCGGATCGACGGTCTCGATCTTCGGCGCGAGCAGCCTGGCGATGCGATCCGCGTCGCGGCCCGGTAAGGCGAGGCCCGCCGCCACGCTCGGGCTCTTGCCGTCCAGCCGATGGAAGAAGAGCTCGAAGCGTCGGGCGCCCTTGCCGGCCTCCTCCAGCCGCGCGCAGAGCCTGGCGGCGGCGTCGAACGCCACTCGGGCCAGGTCTTCCGGAGTGCTGATCGGCTCGGCGAAGGCGAGCCTGGCGATCCAGGGCGTGGGCGGGCGGCGAAAGGCGAGCGCCTCGCCCGTGCGGCCGAGCGCCTGGTCGATGCGCATCAGCGTGGTTTGGCCGAACCGCTTGGCGAACGGCCCGCGCGGCAGGGCGAACAGCTGCGAGAGCCGGCGGAAGCCCAGCCGCTCGATTTGGGCGGCGGTCTCGAAGTCGAGCTTCAGGGCGGCGGGCGGCAGGTCGGCCAGGGCCTCGCCTTGGGCGCCGGGCGCGGCGATCGCTCCGTCGCGGCCATAGCGGGCGAGGCCCCAGGCGGCGGCCGGAGTGTCGGCGAGCGCCAGCCGCGCGAAAATGCCGGCCGCGCTCAGCCGCGCGCGGATGTCGCTCACGAGCTCGGCCTCGCCGCCCCACAGGTGATCCACGCCGGTGATGTCGAGATAGAGGCCGTCGGGCGGATCGGCGGCCACGGCGGGCGAGAAGCGCACGCACCAGTCGACGAGGGCCAGGAGCGCCTGGGCGTCGGCCTCCGGCTCGGCCTCGGCGGTCGCGAGCTCGGGGACGAGGGCGAAGGCGTCGGTCGCCTTCTGGCCGCGATAGAGCCCGAGCCTGGCCGCCTCGAGGCTGACCGCCGTCAGCCGCCGCGTCCCCCGCTCGGCGGCGACCAGGGCGAAGGGGGGAGGAGAGGCTTCCCCCGAAACGGGGGAAGTGGCCCGTCGTGCGGCATGCGCGCGGGTCGACGGGGGAAGTGCTGTTGGACTCCCCCCTTTGTCGGCCGGCTTCGCCGTTGCCGACATTTCGCCCGTTCCGGGGGAAGCGCCAGAATCAGGCTGCCCGGCGGTCGGATTCCGCCGGCGCCAGGTGTCGATCGCCCAGGTCGGCGACCAGGCGCAGAGGATGCGGGCCATGACGGGCCTCCCATGAATAAGCCGCCCCCGCTTCAATGAGGAAGGCGCCCGTCCGCCCGCCCCGGCACCGCTCCAGCTCGACCTCGAACCGCGGCGCGCCCAGGCCGAACTCGTTCGCTGGCGGCGCGGAGGGCGCCGAGGCCACCCGCCAGCGGGTCGCGGCCGCCGAACCCGCCGTCGCGCGCCTGGCTGCTCCGCCGAACGGGCGCCTGTGGATCAGGAAGCCGGCGCCGCCCCGCCGCTCGCAGGCGAGCTGCAGCCGCCGCCCGGCCGTCAGGTCCACCGCCTCCACCTCCCCGATCACCGCCGCCACGCCGACGGCGGAGAGCGCGTCCTCCATCACCGCCAGCGCCTCGGCCTCGTCGCGAGCGCAGACCTGGATCAGCCGCTCGGCCGGGAAGCCCAGGCCGGTGAGGCCGGGGGCGAAGAGGTCGTCGCGGCGGAACACCCAGACGGCCTCGCCGCGGGCCGCGAGCGGCGCGGCCATGAGCGCGGCGAAGGCGGCCGGGGCCGCTCCGGCCTCGGTCTCCAGGCCCGCGCCGCAGAGCTCGTGCCAGCAGCCGAGCGGGAGGCCGCCGCCGGGCAGCCTCCCGTCGATCGCCGGATCGCCGAACGGCAGGACGCCGGCGCGCCCCCGTCCGGCCGCCTCCAGGGCGGCGATCTCCGTCCGGAGCGCGGCGAGCGCGGTCCCGCGAAAATCGGACATGGCTTTGCGGACTCCTTATGTTCCGATTTTGTTCTAGTAATCCCCCGGCCGGAGTCAAGTTCCGGGGCGACCGTTTTTGTCGCGGGTCTACTGCGGCGCGCTGAACTCGAAGGCGGGCTCGGCGCGTTTTTTCGCACCCCCGCCGAAATTCCACGTGAAGCCCACGAACGCCGCCTGGATGCGGGCGCGGTTGGTAAAGTGCTCGTGCAGGAGGGGCGTGTCGAGCACCTCGCGGAACCGGTAGATCCCGAACGGATCCTGCGCCGTCACCACCAAGGACAAGCTGTCGCTGAACTTGTGCTGGTAGCCCAGGAACACGAGGAACATCGGCTCATAGAAACCTTGCGGTATCAGGCGCTTGGGGTTCGCAATGCCGGTCACCTGGAACAGGTCGTTCGGCGTCGCCTGCCAGTTCAGGCTCGCGCGCCCGCCGCCGGCCAAATCGGACCGACGCGGATTCACGCCCGCCAGGCCGAGGTTCTGGGATTCGATCTCGGCCCAGTAGAGATTCACGCTCGCGTTGTAGCTCAGCGTCTTGCCGAGCTTGCCGTTGGCGACGAGCTCGAGCCCCGCGTTGCGGCTGCGGCTGAGGTTTTCCTTGGTGTTCAGGAAGATGCCATGGCCGAGGTCGCTTACGACGGTGGTCACGCCATGGTCGTTCAGCCGATAGAACAGGGTCGCGAGGTAGTAGGTCCCGTTCTCCTTGAGCTGCCAGGCGGCCTCGAAGGAGTGGGTGATCTGCGGCTCCAGGTTCGGATTGCCCTGGCTCGCCACGGTGCTCTCGACCAGCACGAACGGATTGAGGTCCTCGGGCGAGGGACGCTGCACGCGCTCCGAATAGCTGGCCGTGAGCTGCTGGGCCTCGGAGAGCCGGTAGGCGAGATGCAGGCTCGGATAGAGCCGTCCCTCCTCCCGCTTCAGCCGCGAGGCCATGGTGACCTGGTCGAGGTCGAGGCGCTCGTCCTCGTACCGGAGGCCCGCCAAAGCGGTGAAGTCGCCGACTGGCTGCTCGTAGGTGAGGTAGGCCGCGTTCAGGGTCTGCTTGTAGAGGAAGAGGTCCGACTGCACCGGGTTGGGGATCGCATCGGCGTCCCCCGTCCCGACCCGGGTTACGACGTCATAGCGGTTGTCGTTGATCCGCAGATCATAGCCCGCCTTGAGTTTCGCCTCGTTCGGCATCGGGCGGTTGTAGTCGGCCTTGAGCTCGGTCTGCTCCAATGCCCCTCGCTGGAGGATGTCCCTGAAGCTGTCAGTCGCGGCCGGGACCAGGTGGATGTTGGTCAGCTGCTCGTCGTATTTCGCGAGCGTCCGCTCCTGGCTGAGATTGACGTTGAGGTCGTGGTCCTGGCCGAACTGACGTCGAAAGCCCCCCGAACCCGACGTCGTGTCCGTGTCTTGGTGATAGCTGCCCGTCTGCGGGACATCGCCGACCACGGCGCCGGTCGCATCGGTGGTGATGAAGCTCTGCACCGTGTGGGGATCGTAGGTGAAGTCGTTGTGGCGAAGCTCGGCGGAGAGCCGCGTCTTGGCGCCCACGTCATAGTCGATCGCGGCGCGCGCCGTCCAAAGGTCGACTGGGCCCTTAAAGCTCAGGTTGCGGTTGCTGGTCAGGGTCTCGCCGGTGGTCGTGTCGACGGTCTGTCGGAAGTCTTCGATTCTCGAATGCTGCGGATCGTGGCGTGCGGCCAGGTTGCCGGTGAGGGCGACCTTGGCCGAGTTGTAGGCGCCCGTGACGCTGGCGTTGCGGCGGCCCGCGCCGCCGAGGTTGGCGCGCAGAGAGCCGGAGCGGCCCGCCTTTCGGACCTTCTTGGTGACCAGATTGATGATCCCCGCCGTTCCTTCCGGGCTGTAGGCGGCGGTCGGATTGGTGATCACCTCGACCCGTTCGAACTGGTCGGCCGGGAAGGATTGCAGCGTCTGGCCGCCGGCCGGCCCCTTGAACAGGTTGGTGGGCTTGCTGTCGATCATGATGGTGACGTTGGAATCGCCCCGCAGCGAGACGTTGCCGTTCACGTCCACATCCAGCGAGGGGACATTGCGCAGGGCGTCGGCGATCGAGCCGGTGGTGGTCTGCAGGTCCTTGGAGATGTCGTAGCTGCGCCGGTCGATGGACGAGCGGAACTCGGTTCCCTGACCGGTGACGGTCACGCCTTCGACGGTCTTGCCGGCCGGCTTCTGCGAGGGCTGCTTGGCGAGCGCCGCGAGCGGGGTGAGCGCCAGGGCCGCGGCGGCCCACCTCGCCGATCTGCGCACCTTGATCTCCCCGCCGGCGCCTGCGCAAGGCGAGCGAAGCTTAGGCGATTCCGCAACCTAAAATATGGCAATGTCGGCCTGGGCGGCGGCCTGCGGTTGCGGAGCCGGTGGGAAGCACGGCTAAATGCCGCGGCAGAGACCGGGAGGGGTGCGATGCGGTTCCAAGGGTTCCTTGTCGGCTTCGTCCTGTCGGTTGCGAGCGCGGCGGCGGCGCAGCCCGCGGCCAGCCTGCCGCCCGTACGCGTGACGATCGAGAGCGGCGCCTTGCAGGGCGTGCGCAACGCGACCGCGAACGTGTTCCGCGACATCCCGTACGCCGCCCCGCCGGTTGGGCCGCTCCGCTGGCGCCCGCCGCAGCCGGCCCAGCCGTGGTCGGGCGTGCGCGACGCGGCTGCGGCCGGACCTTCGTGCCCGCAGCCGATGCTGGCGAACGGCGCTCCCAACGACGGCGGCGCCAACGGGCCGACCTCCGAGGATTGCCTGCAGCTCAACGTCTATGCGCCGAAGGCGGCGCGGCGCGCGCCGGTAATGGTCTGGATCCACGGCGGCGCCCACCGGACGGGGGCGGGCTGGATCTACGACGGCTCGAACTTCGCCCGCGACGGCGTGGTGCTGGTGGCGATCAACTACCGTCTGGGCGCGCTGGGCTACTTCGCCGATCCGGCGATCGACGCCTCCGCCCGGCCGGGCGATCCGGTCGGCAACTACGGCCTGATGGACCAGATCGCCGCGCTGAAGTGGGTGCAGCGGAACATCGCCGCGTTCGGCGGCGATCCGAACAACGTCACCGTGTTCGGCGAGAGCGCCGGCGGCATGTCGACGCTCGCCCTGCTGGCCACGCCGGTGGCGCGGGGCCTCTATCGCAAGGCCGTCGTGGAATCCGGCGCCGGCTGGTTCCAGCCAACGACGCTCGCCAGGAAGGAGGCCGAGGGCGCCGCGGGGTTGGCGAAGATCGGCGCGCCGGCGGCCGCCACCCCGGCGGAGCTGCGCGCCCTGCCCGTCGAGAAGCTGGTGACGATTAACGCCAACTTCGGCCCGTTCACCGACGGCAAGCTGATGACCGAGACGCCGAGCCAGGCGCTGGCCGACGGTCGTTTCGACGACGTGCCGCTAATCATCGGCTCCAACTCGGGCGAGGATTCGCTGATGGGCCCTGGACCCGTGAGACCGGAGCGCTACGCCCGGCTGATGACCCCGGCGCTGAAAACCGCCTACGCCGCCGACGCCGGGGCGGGCGAGGAGAAGCTGGCCCGCGCGCTGTTCACCGACCGGATCATGGGCGGGCCGGCGCGTTGGGTGGCCGCCGAAGCTTCCGGAGGCAAGCCCGCCTGGCTCTACTACTTCTCCTACATCGGCAGCCGCTTCCGGCCGGCCAAGACGCGGGCCAGCCACGCCGACGAGATCCAGTACGTCTGGGAATACTGGGGCCGCCGCACGCCGATGAGTGTGGTTTCGGACGAAGACAAGCGGATGGCCAGCCTCATGCACGCCTGCTGGGTGGCCTTCGCCAAGACCGGCGCCCCGAGATGCGGCGGCATGGATTGGCCGGCCTACAAGCCTTCGAGCGACCAGCTGATGGAGTTCGGCGCCGTCTCGGGCGTGCGGACGCATTTCCGCAAGGTCGAGCTCGACGCCCTGCAAGCCACCGTCCTGCCGACGCTCGCGCTTTCCAAATAGCGCCCGAACTGAATCAAATCCCTTCGCGTTTCCGATGATTAGGATTGCGCCGGAGACGCCAGAATGGCCACGCGACCGACATGGCAGGGATACCTGCGCCTTTCCCTGGTGAGCTGCCCGGTGGCGCTCTACACCGGCGCCTCGAGCACCAGTGAGGTGCATTTCAACATGCTCGACAAGAGGACCCACAATCGGATCCGGATGATCCCGACCGATCCGGAGACGGGGCCCGTCGACCGCTCCGAGATCGTCAAGGGCTACGAGATCGAGAAGGGCCGCTACGTCGTGGTCACCGACGAGGACATCGCCAGCGTCCGCCTGGCGACCACCCGCACGCTCGACATCGAGCGTTTCGTGGACGAGGACGGGATCGACCGCCTCTACTGGAACGATCCCTACTTCCTGGTGCCGGACGGCGACATGGCGCTGGAGGCCTTCACCGTCATCCGCGAGGCGATGGAGACGTCGGGCAAGGTGGCGCTGGGCCGCCTCGTCATGCACCAGCGCGAGCGGCTGATGGCGCTTGAGCCGCGCGGCAAGGGCATCCTCGCCTATTCGATCCGTTCCAACCGCGAGGTGAAGAATCCCAAGGAGCTGTTCGACAAGATCCCCGACGAAAAGCCCAACGCCCAGATGGTCGACATCGCCACCCGCATCATCGACCAGCTGGAGGGCCCGTTCGATCCAAGCCAGTTCAACGACCGCTACGAGGACGCTTTGCGCGAGCTGATCCGCCAGAAGGAGAAGGGCGCCACGATCACCGCCCCGTCCGAGCCCAAGGAGGCCGAGGTCATCGACCTGATGGAGGCCCTGAAGCGCAGCCTCGGTCAGGCCGGCGGCGGCGAGCGGCGCAAGGCGGCGCCGCGCACCGCGGCGACGACCAAGTCCAGCCGGCGGGCGGCTTCCGCCAAGAAGCCCGCCGCCCGCAAGCCGGCCGCCAGGAAACGCGCCTGAGCGCGCTCAGCGGACTAGGGGCTCTTCTTCGCCTGCTCCTTCTCGATGACGTCGAGGCGGGCCTTGAACTGGTGGTCGGCCACGTGCGCGCCCGTCGCATCGAAGTTCATCACCGCTTCATGGGCCGCATCGAACCTCGGCCACGCCGGGCCGCCCGCAGAGTCCGGATCGCCCGCCTTGGCGAACGCCGCCCAGTAGGCGTTCATCGCCTTGGAAACCGGCTCGTCCTCGGCCGTGAACTTCTGGTGCGCGCCCCCGAACACGTAACGGATCTCGGCGGTGTGCGGCGCGCCCTCCGCCTCCCTGGCCTTGAGCGCCTCGGGCACGAACGTGAAATAGTAGACCCAGACCGGCGCGCCGGCTTTCACCTCGATCCTGGCGAGGTTGCGGTCGGGCTCGGTCATGTAGTTGTCCGTGACCATCTCGTGGACGATGCGGACCTTGTCGCCGCTTCCATTGGGATCGTAGGCCGCGATGACGGCGGCCCGACGGGCCTCCGGCAGGGCGTCGAGCTGCGCCGGCGTGGGCCGGAACAGACTCGCCTCGTCGGAATTGCCGCCGACGATCAGCGGGACCCTGGCCTGGCGGTGCGCGGCGAACCCCTCGGTGATGCCGGAGGCGATCAGCCGCCCGTCCTCGATCGGCTGCGCCCGCTCGGTGAAGCCGCCGGCGTAGGGCAGCTTCGAGAGCGGCAGCTTGCGCAAGGCCTCGGCGGCGGCCGCATCCGTCCCCTCGACGCCGGCGGCTTTCGCGGCCCTGAGGCCGTCGGCTTCGGCCCTGGCCAGCGTGAACGGCTCGTGGCGCGGGAAGCTGGATTCACCGATCGCCTTCTGGAACAGGCCCCGCGCATCAGGCGCGAGCATCAGGTAGAGCACCGAGATGCCGCCGGCGCTCTCGCCGAAGACGGTGACGTTGTTCGGATCGCCGCCGAACGCGGCGATGTTGGCCTTCACCCACTTGAGTGCCGCGATCTGGTCCATCAGTCCGTAGTTCGCGAACGGCGCGGCCTTATCCAGCGCCGGGTGCGCGAACCAGCCGGCGTGCCCCAGGCGGTAGTTGAGCGTCACGGTGATCACGCCCTTCCTGGCGAACTCCGCGCCGTCGTGCACTGCGCCGAACGCCCCCATGCTGGTGCCCACGATGAAGGCTCCGCCGTGGATCCAGACCATCACCGGCAGCCGCTGCCCGGGCTTCGCGCCGGCCGGCGTGGTCACATTGAGATAGAGGCAGTCCTCCACGTCGCGCTCGCAGCTCGCGCCGGGCTTGGTGGCGTCGCGCACGCCGGGCCAGCTCGGCCCCGGGGCGGGCGGGCGCCAGCGCAGATCGCCGACCGGCGGGGCGGCGTAGGGGATCCCGAGATAGCTCGCGGCGCCCTCGGCCAGCGCGCCCTGCAGCTGGCCCTGATGGATCTTCAGGGTCGGTCCGCCAGCGGTCTGGGCCGCGGCCTGGGAGGCGAGGAGGCCGAGCGACAGCGCGCCGGCGACGAAGGCCCGTCTGATCATGGATTCCCCCAAATCGGATCGTGCGGCGAGGCCTAGGCGCGGCTTGTTTCGCGATTGTGTCTGACGGCCCGGGCGGAACCCCGGGCCCCGCTCGGCGATTGGCCTTCGCCTGGATTGTCAACGATGAGGCCGGGATGCGGCGCGAACTCCTCCTGATCAGCGGCCTGGTGCTGACGCTCGGCGGCTGCGTGAGCTCGCCCAAGCAGACGGTGCTGAGCCTCGACACGACCGATCCGCGCTGGACCAGCCACCGCTGCGTGGCCGCCCGCAAGGAGGTGGCCCGCTACAACGACCACGAACTCGCCCGCACAGCCGCAGGCGTTGGAGTCGGCGCTGTGGCCACGCCGCTCGCGGGGATCGGGACCACTCTGGCCTTGAGCGCCGCGCAGGACCCGAAGCGGGCCGAGCTGAACCGCCGCGTGCGCGCCGCCTGCATCTCCGATCCGCTCGGCGAGCGCCGCTCCCGCATCGAGCGGCGGGAGCATTACGCCAACCGCTAGAGCGGGAACATGCCGGCTTTCGCGCAGGCGATCGGCCGGTAGTGACGGTCCGAGAACTCCTTGGTCGGCTTGCCCTTCGGAGTCCCGGTGGTGCGCATGCGCCAGCCGCCGGGCTCGAGGCTGATCACGTTCGTGTTCGGGGAATCGGGATAGTCGAAGACGGTCTCGATGCGGTCGGCCGACTCCGGGCCCTTGCCGAAGATCTCAGGTTCCACCCCCGGGTGGAGTCCGGCCGGCGGACGCGGTCTAGAGCGTTCGGCCATCGAGTTGAATCGATTGTGATCGCGGCTGGGATTCCGCAGGGGGGCGGCATGTGAGTCCATGAGGCTTCCTGATTCGGGGAG